>JAIBBB010000266.1 GCA_019694905.1 Cyclobacteriaceae bacterium | reverse complement strand
GTAAGTCTCCTATTTCCTCCGGCCGGTCTGCATCGTAAATCGGGGTAACAATCCCCGCTTTAGTTATGAGTCCCTGCTCCACTACGTCTGGCAACACCAATACTTTAGCAAAGAAAAACTTGCAACGGCTAACGGCGATGAACTTGTGGTCCGATCGCCTGGCTATCTCAACAACCATGCAGGTCCTGATTTTCATGAAGCCCGCCTTCGCATTGGCGAGGTTGAGTGGGCAGGTCAGGTGGAGATCCATATCAAAGCATCCGACTGGCTTGTACACGGACATCAGGAAGATGAAGCGTACGAAAATGTGATTCTCCATGTGGTGTGGGACAACGACACACCCATAACCAGGCGGGATGGCAGTCTCATACCCGTCCTCGTCCTTGGGGACAGGACGCCGCCTGATCTCGTCCGACGGTATCGGCAATTGCTCACAAGCAGTTTCCTGATTCCCTGCGAGACCGCTGTCGGTCAGGTACCCGCTCTCACCCTCCTGTCGATGAAAGAACGCGCCGCCAACAGCAGACTGCGCCGCAAGTCGATCGAATTGGTAAAACTCCTTAAGGGCAACGGTGGTGACTGGGAAGAAACAACTTACCAGGTGCTGGCCCGAAATTTTGGATTCAAGGTCAATGCAGAAGGATTCTCCCAACTGTGCCGAACGGTGTCATTGCTGACTTTGCGCAAGTGCGGCAATCTCGAACAGACAGAGGCCCTGCTGCTCGGTCAGGCAGGATTTCTGGATGACCCGGAAGAAGATCCTTACCACCAGAAACTGCGAAAGGAATACCAGTATCTTTCGCATAAATTCGGGTTGTCCAAAGGCAAGTTGCACCGGGCCCGTTGGCGATTCCTTCGCCTGCGCCCGGCCAATTTTCCAACTTTGCGGATCGCCCAGTTCGCTGCCATGATTCAACAAACTCCTAACCTGCTTTCATCATTGACCAGCGTTAACAACCTGGAGGACGCACGGATGTTGTTTCAGGCGCCCGTGTCACCCTATTGGCAAAAACACTACCGGTTCAATACAGCCTATACAGAAACCGGAATTACAGGTCTTGGAGATGACAGCATCCGCAGCCTGGTTATCAACACCATTTGCACTTTATTGACAGCTCGTGGATTGCACACCGATGACAATCGGCTGGAAGAAAGAGCGCTCCATCTCATGAGCAGTCTGCCGCCGGAAGAGAACTCCATTATCACTCACTGGAAAACCGTTGGCATGGTAGTCGAGAATGCTCTGGATTCACAGGGGCTGTTGGAGCAATATCACTTTGGCTGCCAGCGCAGGCAATGTCTGCAATGTCCGGTCGGAGCCTGGCTTACCAAACCTGACTGACATGGCCTGGCTATTGATCATTGTCCACCTGGTGCTGATAGGATGGCTTGCAAAAAAGGTGGCCCGAACCCAAGAGGACAAATTATTCTGGCCAGCCTTGGTTTGGAAGTGTTTGGCCGGGATTGCACTTGGCTCACTCTACTTCCACCACTACGGCTATGGCGATACAGTTACCTACTTTCTTGATGCTGCCAATGTGCTGCGCCAGGGTCCGTCTTACACGTTTGACTTCATGCTCAACGGACCCAAACTTGAAGGCGAGTGGAATGGTGCCGAGCGTTCGGTCTATATGGTCAAGTGGTTACTATTGCCGATGGCAGTAACCGGAAACAACTACTGGATCTCAAGCATCTATTTTTCTATTCTTTCATTCCTTTCTGCCTGGTATCTGTACCTCACTGTAGTGAGGAAATTTCCCGATACAAGATTGGCTGCGGCAATAGCATTTCTGCTTTACCCCTCCATCGTTTTCTGGAGCAGCGGAGTCATCAAGGAATCTCTCGCCTCTGCCGCTTTGATGGTGAGCGCAGCTGTTGTATTCCGGATCTACTATCACATTCGAATCCGGGCCTGGGAGTGGCTGGCGGCTGGCGTGGCTATATGGATTCTATGGTCCCTCAAGTACTATTGGGCTGCGGCATTAGTGGCCGTCTGGATTCCAACCTGGCTTGTGCGTGGAGTGCTACCAAATCTTTCCGTTGTCCGCTCCTTGCTTGTGTGGGCCATTTTATTGCTGATCATTGGTGTCGCCACCACCACGCTGCATCCCAATTTTCACCTTGACCGGCTAGCAGCAGTTGTGTATGAGAACAACCTGGCATTCATGAAGCTTTCCAAACCGCCTGTCATCCACTTTGACAGCCTGGCACCAGTAGGAACCAGTCTTCTGTTGAATGCGCCATGGGCGCTGTGGTCAGGAGTATTCCGGCCAGGTATCTGGGAGGCATCGGGACCCATCGGATGGATCGCAGCACTGGAGAATACCCTGCTGTTATTGATGCTGATCGCCGCATTCGTTCGTTACCGCACATGGCACATCGGACAAGACAGTGTCCTGTTGATCACTTCCATCCTGGTCTATTGTGCGGCGCTGACAATTTTCCTGACCTTGTCCACACCCAATCTGGGGACATTGTCACGCTATCGCGTGGGTTACCTGCCCTGGATCGTATTCCTCACATGCCTTGGAAACACATGGATGCAGCAGTTTGAAAAGCGAATAGCCTCACTAAGCTAATTACACCTATTTTTGCCACATGGATAACCCGGTAATGATATTTGGCACCAACACTATCGGACGCGCCGCAAAAGACATCTTCGAGAGTAACGGCGTGACGGTGTACGGATTTCTCGACGACGACACGCATCTTCACCAAAAAGAGATTGATGATGTCCTCGTTCTCGGAACGACTGATGATGATGGATTGCTGAAGTTGATACCCAAAAAGTGTGAAGCTTTTGTTGCCTGCGATGAAAACAAGCTGAGAAAGACGCTCGTGAGCCTGCTCCAGGAAAGACGTCACGTTCAACCGGTAAACGGTATTCACAAACTGGCAAACCTTTCGCCAAGGTCGTCCATCGGTCATGGCAATTTCATCGACGCCGGCGTCACTGCTGCACCTGGGGTACAGATTGGCAGCCATTGCCTCATTCACGGGAATGTCTGGCTGGGCGTTGGCACCATCGTCTCCAACTTCGCTCAGATTGGCGCAGGCAGCATCGTCAACGCTGGAGTTACCATTGAAGAAGAAGCATTCATTGGGAGCGGGGTGACTGTTGTGGCTGGAGTAACCATCGGTAAGGGCGCCCGCATTGGAGCCGGCTCCGTCGTTATTGGTCCGGTAAAGGCGGGCGAAACGGTGTTTGGGAATCCGGCGCAGAAGGTTCAGGGTTAAATTTGCGCCTGGTGCCTTCGTACAGTTCGTACTCCAACAGCCTGCAATCTATCGTCCCATTAAAAAATTCAGTTCTTCGGGACGCCCGCAATCCGACCTTCTTCGCCAACTCCATGTTGCCGGTGAAGATGTAACCTCTGTAGCCCTTCATGCTCTTTTTGAGAAAGTCTCCTATCTCAGCATAGGTTTTGTTCAGTCGCTCTTCATCGCCGAGGCGTTCGCCGTATTCCGGGTTGAAAATTACGACACCCTTATTCTCGGGCACTGGAGTAGCCTCAAAAGGACACTGCACAAATTGAATGAGTTCAGCCACACCGGCAGTTGTGGCATTGGCCTTTGAAATCATAATGGCATCAGCACTGATGTCAGAGGCAACGACTTGCGCATCAGATTGTGTAATCGATTGGTTTAATGCACTGCGGGCAGCATCATAAATGGATCGGTCGAATCCGAGAATGTGCAGAAAAGAATAGTTGTTTCGGAAAAGCCCCGGGTATCTGTTCGACGCAATCAAGGCCGCTTCGATGGCGAGCGTTCCGGAACCACACATCGGATTGAGAAATGCCGTTGATGGATCCCACTTCGTGGCATAGACAGTGGCCGCGGCGAGCGCTTCCAACATGGGCGCCTTGCCGGGTATTTTCCGGTAGCCGTGCTTTGCCAGTGTTTCTCCACTGGTGTCGATGAACAGTTCAGCGCCATCCCCGCTCCAGTAAAGATGCACCACAAGGCCTCGCAGTTCAGCACCGGAATCAGGTCGTCGGCCACAGGATTGTCGCATACGGTCTGCAATGGCATCCTTGATGCGGACATTCACAAAAAGCTCATTGTTGATCGTTGGGTGATGCACGTTGCTGGTCACCGAGAAATAACCATCGGGAGCGATCCACTGCTCCCAGGGGAACCGTACGATTCTGGTGTAGAGGGCCTCAGGGCCATCGACAAAAAACTCCTGGATGGAGTAAAGAACCTGACTGGCGCAGCGCAACTTCAGGTTCAGTTGCACACAATCTGCGAGTGTTCCGCGCAACTCCACGCCAGTAGAAAATGTGCGCTTCGGCTTGAATCCCAGAGCGACGATTTCCTGTTCCAGCCATGGACCCAGTCTCTTACCGCAGGTTACGATGATTCTGGCCGGAAGAAGGTGATCGGGCATGAACTACACCTTGAGGTTGCGGATGGTGTGTGCCAATTCGATAGAAGGCCTTGCATCCTTCAATCCAAAACCACGACCCGCGAGAATTTCCTCGTAGCTCCTTGTGTGCAGGTTGGTAAACCCATCGCTGAATTCAATTTCCGTACCTTCCATTGTCAATGAACGAAAGGTAGTCTTCCCAGCTGCCTTTGCGGCGGCTGGAAGTTCATTTGCATCGATGCTGAGCTTCCAGGTAACGTCTGCCTTTTCGAGCTCAAGAAACCCGCTGGCAGTGGCATCATTCATTGACCGCAGTTCCACGTGACGAGGTGCGCCAAACACCCAGGTAAGCATGTCAAAGAAGTGAATTCCAATATTGGTAGCGATGCCACCAGATTTGGCTAACTCACCCTTCCAGCTAATGTGGTACCAGTTGCCCCGGGAAGTGATGTAGGTCAGGTCAACCTTCTTGCGCCCGCCAGAAGAGGATGATACTTGTTCCTTCAGCGCAATGATACTGGGGTGTAGCCGAAGTTGCAGTATGGTATTAACTCTCTTCCCTGTTTCGAGCTCAATCTCTTCCAGCGCATCGAGATTCCAGGGGTTAAGCACCAGAGGCTTCTCACAAATGGCATCGGCTCTCTGTCTCAGGGCGAAACGCATGTGAGAGTCATGCAGGTAGTTCGGAGAGCAAATTGATACGTAGTGCACAGCCTCCCCTTTGCGATGCAACTTTTCCAGATGTCTATCGAAACGTTCAAACTCGGTGAAGAAATCGCATTTAGGAAAATGAGAGTCGAGAATGCCTACATTGTCATGCTTGTCCAGTGCAGCAACCAGGATATTGCCAGTTTCCTTGATTGCCTTCATGTGCCTTGGAGCAATGAATCCCGCGGCGCCGATAAGTGCAAATCGTTTCATTCAATCTTGGTTACTTTGCCTTCACTCAGTCTGTATTTCTCGTTACTCTCCGGGCAGACCGCAATACCGTCCTGAGAGAATTTCAGTTTATGACCATACTCACTCATCCAACCGGTTTGTCTTGCTGGGTTGCCGATAACGAGGGCATAGTCAGGCACGTCCCTGGTCACAACTGCACCAGCACCAATAAAAGCGAACCTGCCAATATCATGACCACAAACTATGGTAGAATTGGCTCCAATGGAAGCGCCTTTCTTAACAGTAGTCCTGAGGTATTGTGATTTTCTGTTAACGGCACTCCGGGGATTGATCACATTGGTAAAAACCATTGATGGGCCCAAAAACACATCATCCTCACAAATTACTCCGGTGTAGATGGAAACATTGTTCTGAACTTTCACATTTCGGCCCAATTTCACTTCAGGTGAAACAACCACATTCT
>JAIBBB010000044.1 GCA_019694905.1 Cyclobacteriaceae bacterium | reverse complement strand
GGTGCAGATATCATTTTTGAAAACCTGCAGACCCATGAAGAGGCCGGCGAAGCGATCTCCGACCCCCGCACCGGTGAGTTTAGCATCGTGCTACCCTATGGTTATAGCTATGGTATCCGCGCAGTAGCAGAAGGCTATCTGTCGCTCAACGAGAATCTCGACTTGTCGGCCACCGGTTCTTACTCTGAAATCCAGAAAGATCTCCTGCTCGCTCCCATCGAAGTGGGGCAGAGCGTGCCGCTTAACAACGTGTTCTTTATTCAGAGCAAGGCTATCCTGAAGCCGGAATCATATCCTGAACTGGATCGCCTGGCCGAATTGCTGGTGAACAATCCACGAATTGAAATTGAGTTAAGTGGTCACACCGACAACCGGGGTGATGTGAGTGCCAACTTTGAATTGTCCGATAACCGGGTGAAGACAGTGATGGCCTATCTGGTGTCGAAGGGTGTCTCCCGTTCGCGACTCAATGGCAAAGGGTACGGAGGCACCAGGCCACTGGTTCCGAACGACACTGACGAACACCGCCAGATGAACCGGCGTGTCGAATTCAAGATCACCAAGAAATAAAAGTGGAGAAAATCCTCAACCTCATCGGTGGGCAGCATGTGTTGCCGGCGTCCGGAAGATTCCTTGACAACGTTGATCCTTCTACCGGTGAAGTTTATAGTTTGATCCCTGATTCCGATCAGCGCGATGTCGCCGACGCTGTTACTGCGGCGCGCGCTGCGTTTCCGGTGTGGTCAGGCATGGCGGCAGAAAAACGCGCAGCGGTGCTCAACAAGATGGCAGATCTCATTGACCGCGACTGGAAGGTGCTTGCTGCAGCTGAAAGCCGCGACAATGGGAAGACACTGAAACTTGCCAGCACACTGGATATTCCCCGAGCGTCTGCCAACATTCGGTTCTTTGCGAGTGGCATCCAGCACTTCGCTTCAGAAGCTCACCTCACCGGCAGCGAAGCTGTCAACTATACGATCCGTGCACCATGGGGTGTCGCCGGCTGCATCTCCCCATGGAATCTGCCATTGTACCTGTTTACCTGGAAGATTGCACCCGCACTCGCTGCCGGTTGCACGGTTGTCGCCAAGCCTTCAGAACTCACACCCATGACGGCCTACTTGTTCTCACACTACGCAGAAGAAGCAGGGATGCCCGCGGGTGCGCTCAATATTGTTCACGGATCAGGCAGTAGCGCGGGCCAGGCAATTGTTGAACATCCGGATGTTGCAGGAATCTCCTTTACCGGTGGCACTGTCACGGGCAGAAAAATTGCAGCAACAGCAGCTCCCATGTTCAAGAAACTCTCACTGGAGCTCGGTGGCAAAAACCCCAACATCGTTTTTGCAGATTGTGACTTCGAAAAGACTGTGCAGCAATCGGTTCGTGCAGCCTTCACAAATCAGGGTGAGATTTGCCTCTGCGGCTCGCGCATTTTCGTTGAGGCGGCCCTCTACGAGAAATTTGTAGCAGCATTCGTGCAGGAAACTTCCCGGTTGCGCGTCGGCAATCCGGCGGACGACTCCACCGACCTTGGGCCGTTGGTGACAGCAGCTCACCGACAAAAAGTGGAAGGCTACATCGCACTGGCTCTGGAAGAAGGGGGCACGATAGCCTTTGGCGGACGGCGACCTCAGGTGGACGGATTGCCCAACGGTTTCTTTCTCGAGCCGACCGTCATCACAGGGCTCTCGCACCATTGCCGCACCAACCAGGAAGAAATCTTCGGACCCGTTGTCACGATCATGCCATTTCAGACCGAAGCGGAGGCACTTGAATACGCCAACAGCACGACGTATGGACTTGCTGCCACCGTATTTACTGAAAATCTGAGCCGGGCACACCGCATGGCCGCACAGATTCGCAGCGGCATCATCTGGATCAACTGCTGGCTCTATCGCGATCTCCGTACGCCCTTTGGGGGCATGAAGCAATCAGGCGTAGGTCGCGAGGGTGGCTGGGAGGCGTTGCGCTTCTTCACGGAAGCGAAGAACGTCTGTATCAAACTCCCCTAAGTGCGCTGCGGGAAGCCGCTTGAATTTGCGTAACTTTTCCTTTCAATCTTTGGTATATGAAAATTCTCAAATGGATCGCCATTGTCGGGGTGGCTGTTGTACTCGTTTTGGCCGCAGTGATCTACTTCTTCCTTCGCTCCACAGCCCCGGACTATGATGGCACCCTCAAACTGGCCGGTCCGTCGGCAGACATCAATGTGATTTATGATCAGGCGGGTGTGCCTCACATCTACGCCACCAATGAAACCGACGCATACTTTGCGCTCGGATACGTGCACGCACAGGACCGGCTCTTTCAGATGGAGATGTTGCGCCGTGCCGCTGGCGGACGCTTGTCCGAGGTGCTGGGTCCTGACATGATCAAAGTAGACAAGATGTTTCGCACACTCGGCATCAATCGCTTTGCAGAGGAGCAGGCCGCCAAATACCTCTCGGCCGATACCGCCGCCTTTCAGCGCGCAGCACTCGCCTACCAAAAAGGCATTAACGCCTATGTGGCAAATGGAAAAACGCCGCTTGAATTCACCGTGCTGGGCATTCCCAAAGAACCCTTCACGCCTAAAGATCTCTATCTCGCTGTGGGCTTCATGTCGTTTGGCTTCGCAGAAGGACTGCGCGTAGATCCTGTGGTTGAAAAGATCCGCCAGGAGTTGGGCGCCCCCTATCTGCGTGACCTTGCCGTGGCCACGCCTCCTGACGCCGCACTTATTCCGGTGCACGATGGAAAACCACTTCCGCAAACACCAGACTCTCTCATTGTTGCCATTCACGACGCACTCGAGCAACTGCCGGTGCCCTTGTGGCAAGGCAGCAACGGCTGGGTCATCGCCGGCAACAGGAGCTCCACCGGTTTCCCTATTCTCGCCAACGATACGCACATCGGATTTCAGCAGCCTGCTGTCTGGTATGAAGCCCACCTCGAATACCCCGGCCAACGGTTCTATGGGCACCACCTGGCCGGAATTCCCTTCGGTCTGCTCGGCAACAACGAGTTTTGTGCCTATGGCCTGACCATGTTTGAAAATGATGACACCGACTTTTTTGTTGAAGAGCGCAATCCGGCCAATCCCGGACAGGTGAAATCCGGTGACACCTGGTATGATCTCCGGAAACGCGAGGAAATCATCAAGGTGAAGGGACAAGCTGATGTGGTGCTGGAAGTCAACGTCTCCCGACATGGACCTATCATCAACGGAGTGCTGGAACAAATTGCAGACAACGACAAGCCTACTGCCCTGTGGTGGCTTATGTTGCACGAAGACAACCAGGCTCTCCAGGCTGCGTATCGGCTTAATCACGCACGCACCTTTGAAGAAGTTCAGTCGGCGGCAGCATTGTTCTCCGCTCCAGGGCTCAACCTCATGTATGGCGACCGCGACAAGAACATTGCCTGGTGGGCGGTAGCCAAATTGCCTATCCGACCGCCACACGTAGTCTCCAAATTTTTTCTTGATGGCGCCAGTGGCCGGGATGAGTATCTCGGTTTTTATGACTTTTCAAAAAATCCGCATGCGATCAATCCACCGGCTGGGTTCGTCTACTCGGCCAACAACCAACCCGACACCGTCGATGGGGTGTTGTACCCAGGCTACTACTACCCCATTGGAAGAGCGGGCAGGGTGGCCAATCTGCTGAGTGAGGCTAAATCCTGGACACCGGAAGAAGCGATGAACATGCAGCTGGATGCCGTGTCCATCATGCATCCACCTGTGGCGCGGGAGATGGCAGCCGTATTAAAAGCGTCAGGGCAAAGTGACATCGAACCGCTCATCACCGCGTTGGAGAAATGGGATGGCGGGCATGAAGCAGACGACACTTCGCCCTCAGTGTACTACAACATGCTTTCGCAGGTCCTCTTCCTTTCGATGGCAGATGAAATTGGTGTGCCCGCACTGAAGTCATTGCTGGGTTCATCCGTTGCCAAGAATTCCTTCCTTACACTCCTGAGTCACGATGACTCACCGTGGTGGGATGATGTTCGAACGAAAGAGAAGAAAGAAACCCGCGCTGACATTATTCTCCATGCTGCACAGGAGACCCTCCGCCTCCTCAAACAAACCAGCGGCACAGATCCGGCCGGCTGGCAATGGAAAAAAATCCACACGCTCACGCACGGTCACCCGATGGGCCGCGTCAAGCCGCTGGACAAGCTCTTCAATGTGGGCCCCTACGAAGTCGCAGGCGGCATGGAGGTGATCAACAACCTTTCATTCTCATTGGACACCACCGGTTATTTCCCTGTTACGGTGGGGCCGGCGCTCAGGAAAGTAACTGACTTCAGCAACATGGAAAATGGGTTCACGGTATCCCCTTCCGGTCAGTCGGGTAATGTGATGAGTCCCTACTATCAAAACCAGGCTGGTTCATTTGCTACAGGCAAAGTGCGGCCGATGTTGATGAACAAGGCGGCGATTGAGTCGGCGCAATCCCATCGGCTCACGCTGCAGCCTGAATGAAATTCTGGCAGACACCTTCCTTCAGGCGCGCCGCGGCACTGGGATTCTTTGGGCTGATCATCCTTGGCTCTTCGGTTCCTGGAAGGCACATGCCCTCCGTTTTCAAACTGACTCCCGACAAACTGCTGCACGGTGCAGAATACACCCTCTTCGGCATTCTGTTGGTGCGCTGGTTGCGTGTGGCGTTGCCCGGCCTGAGCGAAATGGGTCTCTGCGGCATGGTGTTGTTGTCAGGCGGGCTTGCGGCAGCGCTGGACGAGAATTACCAGCGGCTGATCCCCAATCGCACACCGGACATCCGCGACTGGTTTGTTGATCTCGCAGGCCTCCTGACAGGCTGCGTTGTGTATCTGGTGCTGAAACGGCGGCTAAAGAACTAATCAGGCCCGACCCCAGCCACCACCGCCGGGTGTTTCGATGGTGATGACATCATCAGGATAGACTATCAACTGGTCCATTCCATGAAGCACCTGCGTTGATCCTCCTTTTCTTTCGATGAGTTGCCGACCAACCTTGCCGGGCTGTCCACCCTTCATACCATAGGGTGGCTGCACACGGTGCTGCGAAAGAATGTTCACCCGGAGTGGCGCCAGAAAACAGATCTCCCGGACTACACCATCGCCACCAGTCCATTTCCCCTTCCCTCCGGATCCTCTTCTGATTTCAAATCGTCCAAGCCGCACCGGATACCGGTACTCAAGTACCTCAGGGTCGGTGATGCGCGTGTTGGTCATGTGCTGATGCACAGCATCCGTTCCATCGAACCCAGGGCCGGCGCCAGTGCCCCCACAGATAGTCTCATAGTAACCGAAGTGCTCATTGCCAAACAGGAAGTTGTTCATAGTACCCTGACTGCAGGCTGCGAGCCCAAGTGCCTTCAACAACGTGTCAGTCAATCGCTGACTTACTTCGGTATTGCCACCCACTACCGCAGGCATGCGCTCAGGCGCCTGAAAGTCCGGATTGAGCATGCAGGTGGGGAGCACCAGATCGACCGGCTCCATCATCCCTTCATTCATGGGCACGGGCTGATTGACAAGCAATCGCAGGACGTAGAGCACAACACTTTGCACGATAGCGTGTGTGGCGTTGAGGTTGCCCTTGTGCACCGGCGCAGTACCTGTGAAGTCTATGGTGAGTCGGCCACGCGCTTTCTGTACAGCCACCTTCAGCACACTGCCATCATCCAACCTCTCGATGGCCTGCCTTTTTATTGATGGCAATTCTTTCAGTTGATTTCTCAGCATACTTGCGGCATGTTGCCGCAGTCGCTCCATTTGTGTGACTACTTCGCGTCGGGACGCCTGGGCACAAAGTGACTGCAGCGCTTCATCGCCAAACTCAATCGCTGCCAGTGCACCACGCAGGTCGGCAAGGTTTTCCTCCACACTCCGCGAGGGATACGGTCCGGAGAGCAGCACTCTTCGAATCTTAGACCACAGAGGCTTTCCTTTCTTCACCAACCAGGTCGGTTCGATGATCACTCCCTCTTCCTGCAGGCTGGTTGCGTCTGCAGGCATAGAACCCGGTTCACGACCACCAATCTCCGCATGGTGAGCGCGGTTGGCCACATAACCAACCAGCTGGTGACGATGGTACACAGGTTTGATCAGTGTCACGTCCGGCAGATGTGAACCGCCAAAGGCCGGGTGGTTGGTGATGATCACATCCCCTTCGCGGGGTCGGATGGTGCGCACGACTTCACGTACACACACGCCGAGGCTGCCAAGGTGGACGGGTATGTGCGGTGCATTCACGACAAGGCGGCCGGCGGGATCCAGCAGTGCACACGAAAAATCAAGTCGCTCCTTGACGTTGACTGAGAATGAGGCGCGCTGCAGCAAAGCGCCCATTTCCTGCGCAATCGCTGTGAACCGGTTGGTGAACAGTTCCAGTTTTGCAGCATCCGAATGGACAGCATGAGTGCGTGACAATGGTACCGTCCGCCTTAACATGGCATTGCCTGCCGCATCCAGTATAAACTTCCATCCAGAATCAACCACTGTTGTACTGTTGCTACTGAAGACGAGTGCAGGTCCATGGATGATGGCACCTGCCTTCAACTTTTCCCAATGATACACAGCAGCACTTCCGTGTGTGCCCATGGGCTGTTTCGCTACCGGCGTTGGCTTTGAGGCGACTGTCTTTCTTTGCTGCAGGCGCAGCGAAGGCGGCGGGGCAGCAATGACCACGCGGATGCTTTCGATCTCGATAGCGCGATCCAAAACGGATCCATACATCCGTGCATACAACTTGCGGAAGACACGGTTCATGCCATGCTGTCGAAAAGGAACTTCAATAACAGCCTCTTGCCCGGCGTATCGCAGAAACACAATCTTATGTCTCGTTACCAATTGATTCGCAGTAAAGCCATCCTGTTGCATGCGACTCTTCGCCTTAGCTTCCAAAGCGATGAAGTGCGCATTGAGGTCAGTTTCTCCTTCCTGCAGCGTTTTGAGTATCAGTTGTTCTTCGAAGCGCTGCTCCTCTGCATGACCGATGCCGTACGCACTGAGCAACCCCGCCTCATAGGGAACCAGCACCGAATTCATGCCGAGCATGTCGGCAAGGCTGCAGGCATGCTGGCCGCCGGCACCACCAAAAGACAACAGGGTATAGTCCGCCGGGTGAT
This sequence comes from Cyclobacteriaceae bacterium, assembly GCA_019694905.1. Lineage (GTDB taxonomy): Bacteria > Bacteroidota > Bacteroidia > Cytophagales > Cyclobacteriaceae > ELB16-189. The sequence continues at coordinate 11,622 of JAIBBB010000044.1, read as the reverse complement.
AGCCGCGCTGGACAGATACCTTTCGGATGGCATCGGCCATTTTTTCGTTGGCTATCTGCAGCAGTGACAACAGCAGGCTGCGGCGCGACAATTTTCCTCCCTGCCTGAGCGCTATTCTCGCCTGCAATTCTTTGAGTGCCTGCTCCGAGCGATCAGGGTAAAGAGGTATTGAGAAGTCTGTTGCGTAAATATTCCCCAGCAGCAGGTTGACATCGGTAATGGTAAGCGGGCCTCCGGCGCCATAACACGCAGGGCCAGGGTTGGCACCGGCACTCTGAGGCCCAACGGTGAGCCGGTAACCGTCGAAGTCGCAGATTGAGCCACCGCCAGCCGCAATGGTTTCAATGGCTAGCGATGGCGACAGAATCGATTGATTGCCCACCACGGACTGATATCGATAGTCGAATTTTCCGTCGTACAGGGAGACGTCTGTGCTGGTGCCGCCCATGTCGAAAGCAATGAGTCGACTGACGCCGGAGCGGGCGGCCGCACGCGCTGCACCGACCACACCACCAGCAGGGCCGCTGAGGAGGCTGTCCTTTGGCTGAAAATGCACTGCGCTCATGAGGCCGCCGGCGCTGGACATGATCTTCAATGTGGCCGTTGAGAGCCCTGATTGGATGCCGGCCACATACTGCCGGATGATTGGGGAAAGATAGGCGTTGGCAACAGTGGTCGTGGCACGGGCCACAATGCCAATCTGCGCAGAGAGTTGATGTGAAGTGGAGACAAAAGGAAATCCGGCATGTGCCAGATATGCCTCCAGTTGCTGTTCGTGTACGGGATTGCGATAGCTGTTGACCAGGGCAATAGCGACGCTGACTGCATGGTATTGCCGGAGCTGATTGGCGATAGCAGTCAGTCCATCGTTGTGCAGTGGCTGCACAACCTGCCCTGCCGCGTCGATGCGTTCGTCGACTTCTATCACTTCATGATAGAGCGGTTCCGTTTTCAACACGTGCAGGGCGAAAAGGTCCGGTCGCTGCTGATTGCCAATGCGGAGCAGGTCCCGAAATCCCTTCGTCACAAGCAATACCGTGCGCGCACCTTTCCTTTCGAGGATGGCATTGGTACCGCGTGTAGAACCCAATTTGACCTCCATGGGCGGGAAAGCACCGTGCAAGGGCGTGGCAGTAAGGATCCGTGCTGCAAAGACAGGAACTTCTTCCTGTGAAGTGAGTTCCAGCGTTCCGGGAAGCGGTGCGCGAAGGCCATGAGAGGCCACCATCAACCCCCTTTCAACGTCCATTTCACTTACATGAAAACTCCTGCTGTGCCCAGGTACACGCACGGTAAGACCTTTGTAGAATTGATTGTCGCGCACAGGCCAGTCGGCCGTCACCTCGAGTGTGTGCGCATTGATGCGGCGAACCAACTTGAGCCGAAGGACGCTGCTGCTCAGCACTTTCAGCCGGCGAATCTGCTGATCCGGGGTATAGGCAATGCAGTCCGTGAAGGTGCCACCGGTATCTACCCAGATGCGCCAGGGGTGCATGACTATTCCTGAAAGGAACGAATGATCGATTTCACAGGTATACGGAGGCCCATGGCGTGAGAAAACACGAGCGATCCATCAGGGCGGTCAAACACGTATGGCTTGGTGTAGAGAATCGTATCGGTGCCGATCTTCTGAATATTATCCGTCAGTTCGACCTGGTTGGTGCCTGCCACATAGGCTTCGATGATCTGCTTTTCGATGGATTGCAGTGTAGCGACATCCGGGGTGAGCTTTACCACCTTCACGCCGGTAGCCTGGCTGATGGAATCAAGGAACCTGGCATCGCCCAGGTATTTGTCGCGGGCTTCAATGGTCTTGCTCAGTGAACGGCCCAGGGCGTAGGCTCCGTCGAGCAATTTAGCTTCAGGTACCTTCTGAACTTCAATGCTCTTGAGACCTTCCTTGATCTGACGACGTTGTTCATCGGAGAGTTTGCCCTGGCAGGCGGCCAGCAGCAGGAGTCCGGAAAAAAGGCAGGCAGTACATACATTCCTCATGTAACAAAAATAAGGAATGTACCGGCATAGCGGATGCTATTTGTGATTGGGAGATGCTGCCGCAGCGCCCACCAGAATGGCAGTAGTGAGGACGATTGCACCGGCCTTTCCGGCGAAGGTGGTCTTTTCCAGCACAAACTGGTCCGCTACCGGATAGAGCATGCGTGGTGTGGCCATCGTCTGCACGAGTTGCGACATCCAGAACTGATTCTTCACATAACGGGGGTGTTCAAAATGCTGGTCAGTGCTGTAGGTAAGGAAGCTGCTGAATGAAAGGGGTGAATTCAAGACATCATACTCATATTTCTTGCCTGTCATTTTGCCGTCTTTCGTGTAGAAGGAGAAATTTGAACCAGTTGTATTGGGCTGGATAAATCCTCCCTGGAGTTTGACATAGCTCGCTGTGATGTAGGAATGAGGCGGCACAAAACTGATCTGTTCGTCTTTGGAGATGGTACCGGAAATATTCGAATAGGAGCTGCTGATGTTACTCACCCAGCGGAAAGTAGTGGTCCGCGCCTGAATTTCGAGCTCTGCCACGTCGGACCAATAAGGGCGGCTTTGGTCTCCGGAGATCACCGATGATCGTTGCCAGTTGACGTAGATCGGCTGGTCAATTTTGTTGTGCACTTCAATTGTATGCGGGCAGTTAACGCCCTCAAAGCGGTACACCAGTCTAAGCGTATCATTTTCGTAGGTGTAACCCTTCTGGGTATCCCTGGGAAGGGTACTTGAAATGGAGCCATACTGGTAAACCGAGCAACTGCTGAGCGTCAGCAGGAGACAGGCAGAAATCAAGAGTGAGCGTATCATGGCACTGAAGTTGGGTTCTGTATGGAGTGCAATTTTCCTGCCAGTTGGAGGCCCCTGCGGGGGTGTCCGCACAATTTCTAACTTTGCGCCCGTTCTATGATTGAGAAACTCGAGGAAATACGGCTTCGCTTCGAAGAGGTGGGGATGTTGCTGGCGCAGCCAGAAACGATGACCGATGTCAAGCGGTTTACCCAGCTGAGCAAGGAATACGGCGACCTGGAGAAGGTTGTGAGCAAGTACAAGGAGTACCGCACAGCGCTGGACGGGCTGGCGCACGCGAAAGAGGTCCTGGAGTCTGAAAAGGACCCTGAATTGCGCGAACTCGCCAAGATGGAGCTGGACGACCTGGCCCCTCGGCGCGACAGCCTGGAAAAAGACCTCAAAGAACTACTTACTCCCAAGGATCCCAACGACGATCGGAACGCGGTGCTGGAAATCCGCGCCGGTACCGGCGGCGACGAGGCCTCCATCTTCGCCGGGGATCTGTTCCGGATGTACCAGCGCTATTGCGAGCGGGTGGGACTCAAACTGACAGTGGTGGACTTCACGGAAGGAACCATGGGCGGCTACAAAGAAATCATCGCGAACGTCTCAGGCGACGGCGCCTACGGAAAACTGAAATTTGAAAGCGGTGTGCACCGCGTGCAGCGTGTGCCTGCTACCGAAACGCAAGGCCGGGTCCATACGTCCGCAGCATCCGTGGTGGTACTCCTGGAGGCTGATGAAGTAGATGTGCAATTGAATCCTGCAGACCTGGAGTTTCAGACCGCGCGGTCGAGCGGCGCAGGCGGACAGAACGTAAACAAGGTTGAAACAAAGGTGCAGCTCACCCACAAGCCCACCGGCATCGTGGTGGTGTGCCAGGTGGAACGTTCACAGCACGGCAACCGCGAACGCGCACTGCAAATGCTCCGCAACAAGCTCTATGAGATTGAGGTGGAGAAACAGCAAAATGCCATTGGTGCAGCCCGAAAGAGCCTTGTGCGCAGCGGCGACCGTTCGGAAAAGATCCGGACTTACAATTATCCGCAGAGCAGGGTGACCGACCACCGGATCGGCTATACCCAACACAACCTGCCCGCCATCATGGACGGCGCCATCGACGATTTCATAGAACAATTGAAAATCGCGGACAGCGCGGAAAAAATGGCGGAAGCCAAATAGCCTCCGCCACAAAGGTTTATTTGTCCTTCGGACAGGTGTTCAGTCCCACGAGTGAATAAATCGGGCAGTAGCTGACCAGGCTGGTCAAAACAAATACGCCGGCGAGCACCAGCAGAATCAAACCTACCGTTCCCCCAACGGTTCCGGTGAAGTAGAGAATACCCATGATCAGGGCGAGGACAATCCGGATGATCCGGTCAACGTTTCCAACATTCTTTTTCATAAGATTGAGTTTTAGTGTGTGACATATTGTGCGAGCAGCACGATGACGGTCACCAGGGTGATGCAGATCACGCAAACGAGCAATAACTTGATAACCTTGTCCTTCATGTTGCTGGTACAAGGATAGCAGGTGCGGCAGCCCCGCAACGGTGACTTAGGTCACCGGGCCAAAATTTCGATGGCTGTACCCGCCTGGCGGACCTTTCCGTCGGCCTCCAGCTTCTTCAACACCCTCGTAATGACCTCTCTGGCGGTGCCCAGATCATTGGCAATTTGCCGGTGGGAGATTCGGAGGGGGTTCTGGTTCTTCAATTTTGCCTGGTCCTGCAGGTAGGCCATGAGCCGGCGGTCCATTCTGTCAAACAACACCTGGCTGAGGGTGGAGAGCAGGTCGTCATAGCGGAGGCTGAACTGGCGGAAGAAAAGCTGGTTGATATCCGGGAACCGCCGTGCCCATTCCGGAAGCAGCCGGGCAGGCAAAAGCAGCAGCGTGGTGTCCTCCTCGCATACCGCAAATACGCGGCTGGGCTGGCCTTCCAGGCCTGCTGAAAAGGACATCACACAACTTTCCATGGGCTGTATATAATAGAGCAGCAGTTCCTTGTCCTCATGGCGTGTGAACACCTTGACCAGGCCACTGACTACTACAGGCACGACCTGTACAAACTGTCCCTCCCGCAGAATTTCGGTCCGCGCGGGGAAGGTAGCCAGGTCGGCCTGCGCCTGGAGCGTTTCGGCAAAATCCTTGTGCAGGCGACTGAATAGCGATGTAAGTGCCGGGTGTGAAAGATCCATTCTGACAAGATCAGCAAAGTTTTCAACTGCTACCAAAAAAACCAGGTGAAGAAAATTCCGCCTGTTGTATTTTTATTGAATGAATCCAACTGATATCAAGGTTATTGCCTTCGACGCTGATGATACGCTGTGGCACAACGAGCAGTACTTCCGCGAGGCAGAGGAAAAATTCTGGGCATTGCTCGAAGACTACCTGCCGCCACACACAACCGCCCGCGAATTGCTCATCACTGAAATGCAGAACATCGCACTCTATGGCTACGGCATCAAGGCCTTTACGCTGTCGATGATAGAGACTGCCATCCGCATCACCGAGGGCCGCATCACGGCCACATCAATTCAGACCATTATCAACTTTGGCAAGGATATTCTCGGCAAACCCGTCGAACTGCTCACCGGCGTGGAAGCGGTGCTGCAATCGCTTCAAGGCCAGTACCGGCTGGTGGTCGCTACCAAAGGTGACTTGCTGGACCAGGAACGCAAGTTGAAGAAATCAGGACTCGCCCGGTACTTCCATCACATCGAAATCATGAGTGAAAAAAAAGAATCGGATTATGAGAAGCTGATCCGTCATCTGGACATCGCGCCATCTCAGTTTCTGATGATTGGTAATTCCGTCAAGAGCGACATTCTTCCGGTGCTGAACATCGGCGGGGCCGCCATCCATATTCCCTACCATATCACCTGGGCGCATGAGCATGCTGAGGTGAACGTGGATCACGCAGGCTTCAGGCAAATAGGGAGCATTGAAGAGGTGGTCGTGGTGATGGGGGGGAGTAGGTAAGTAAGTAAGTAGGTAAGTAGGTAAGTGAGTGAGTAAGTAGGTAAAAAGGTAGATAGTAGATAGTGGATAGTTGCATCCGGCGCAGGGTTGGGTGTTGCGGTGAAATTGTCGCGCAAATTTGTCCAGGACGGGCCTTACATTTTTTATTATATTCACCAGACGTTATCACCTCCTATGGAAAAGTCAACACCTGATTTACTGCGCAGCCGGCCAGCATGGCGAATGGCCATGATCGTGTTCATCATGTTGTTGAATGTTGGGTGTGACCAGATTTCAAAAAACCTGGTGCGAAGCCGCGTAGCCTACTACGAAGAGATCAGCATCATGACCCCGTATGTCACACTCACTAAAGTAGAGAACACGGGGGCCTTTCTAAGTGTGGGGCACACACTGCCCCAGCCGCTGAGAACCATCTTGCTGACCGTCCTTCCGGTGTTGGCACTCGCATTTGCGTTCGGCTACCTGTTCTGGAAAAATCATCTGTCGCTTTTGTCCGTGCTGGCGATCTGCTTCATCGTGGGCGGTGGCATCGGCAACGTGTACGACCGGGTAGTGTATGGTTCAGTAACTGATTTTCTGCACATCGACTTTGTACTGTTTCAGACAGGTATTTTCAACATGGCAGACGTCTCTATCATGGTGGGCGCAGGGATCATGATCCTTGATTTTGCCCGGAAAATGAAAACTGCCAAACCTGTGCAACCCTAGTGCAACAAGAGTAAGTCGGCTGGATTTTCCGTCCGGCGATTCAAATCTTGAAAGCGTACATACAGAATCGGGATTGCCGTTTTTCCATTGTCCCGGACTCGTATTGAACATGATCACAACCAACACCAGCACCCTATGAAAAAAGTTACAGGAATTGGCGGAGTCTTCTTCAAGTGCAAGGACCCCAAAGCAATGACTGCGTGGTATGCCCAACACCTTGGGCTCGAGACCAATCCTTATGGCGCCACCTTTGAATGGTACGAGGGCGAAGACAAAAAGAAGGCGCAGACACAATGGACACCATTTCCTGAAACCACAAAGTACTTTGAACCCTCCACTAGTGGGTTCATGATCAACTACCGCGTTGAAAACCTGGAAAAGCTGGTTGAGGAACTGCGCGCCAATGGCGTTACGATTGTAGACAAGCTGGAAACATATGACTACGGCAAATTCATTCACATCCTCGACGCCGAAGGCAACAAGATTGAGCTCTGGGAACCGTCGGCTGACAGTTGATGACTGGGGCTGACATTGGGTTTTTGTTATCTCACGCAATCTCATTTCTACGTCCATGAGAAAAATAACCGTTCTATCCATGATTTCCCTCGATGGTGTCATGCAGTCGCCGGGCGCCCCAAAGGAAGATCCATCAGGGAATTTCAAATACGGTGGTTGGGTCGAGCCTTACGGCGATGAAGTTTATGGGAAGGTTGTACAGCAGGAGATGCAGCCGCATGACTATTTACTGGGGCGAAAGACATTCAAAATCTGGGAAGCTTATTGGCCGCTGCACGAGGCACAGTGGCCTGCCATTAATGCAGGCACGAAGTATGTGTTCTCGAAAACCGTGAAGAAAAGTAATTGGCAGCATACGGTCTTCCTGAAAAGTGTGGCTGACCTGAAAAAACTCAAGGCATCGGTTGGCGCCAACATTCAGGTGTGGGGCAGCAGCGAACTTGTGCCGTTGCTCCTGAAGCACAATCTGGTGGACGAACTTCGTTTGAAGATACATCCGCTTCTCCTGGGCAAGGGGAAAAGACTTTTTGATAACCGGGCTATTCCCTTGTCCTTCAAACTAACCGACCAGGTAATTACTCCGGGCGGAGTGATCATCGCCACCTACCGCCGAACTGGAAAGGTGAGAACAGGCACGGTTGGGGAGTAGCAATACATCTTCTCGCAAACAGTTGTTTGACTCTTAAAACAATGGCAAGCCAAGTCCGCAATGAAAATTCTCACATTTGAAGCAGTGAACATCGCTGCCTTGGCGGTCACGCTCTCTGCTGCGACGTTCAGCCTGATGGGTATAGCCGTTACAGGAGTCTACCCTGGGATCCTTGTCTTATGGTGCCTCACCTTCATCCCCATTATTTCAAGAATTTACAAAAGGAGACAATCGAGCCACAGCGCTACCAACGAGGTACCCAGGTTTCGGTTATTGACTGTGGTCAATGCTTTGTGCATTCTGGTGGTATTGTGGATGGGTTTTGTCATTGTGCATGATCGCGTGCTTGGTGATTGCTGCTAGTAGATGGCAAGACACAAGACCTGGACGAATGTGAACAGCGATATCCGATTGTGTACAGGCACGCTATTACCAAAGCGTAAAATCAATCTGTCAGGCAGCCATTCTGCATGGCACAAGTATTGACAGATTCAAATGATACCGCAACCGCCTATGCTCTTCAACTACTTCAAAGTTGCCATCCGCAACATCCGCAAGTTCAAAGCCTTCTCGTTCATCAATATTTTTGGATTGGCGCTGGCCATGTCCGTTTGCATGCTACTCATTCTCATGCTTGCCGACCAAGGCCGATACGATGACTTTCACGAGAAGAAAGATCGCACTTTCCGGATTCTTTCGGATTTCGAAGGTTCGCGACAGCCTTATGCCACCAGCCCGTTTCCCCTGGCCAGTGCATTGAGGACAGAATATGCCCTCATTGAAGAATCTACCCACCTCACTCCAATAGCTGCCGGAGAAGTAAGCAATCAAAAGCACATTTCTGATGTCCATGGCTATTTTGCAGACCCTGCCTTCTTCCACGTCTTTAGCTTTGACTTGAAGTACGGGGACAAGACCAGCGCCCTGAGCAGCCCCAATTCGATAGTCATTTCAACCGAATTGGCCCGGAAGCTTTTTGGAGAAGAGAACGCGGTCGGCCGAACGGTTGAGTTTTCAGACCGGCAACAGCCCGCACCAAAAGAGTTTCAAGGGATGACGGCAATTCCATGGGGGAGTTTTACAATCACTGGTGTGGTCAATGTGTCTGATGTCAAGTCCCATCTGAAATTTGATGCGTTGGTATCTGTCGCTTCTCAGCCAGCACTCATCGCCGCGGGCAAGCTGGAAGACCTCACCAATAACTGGGAATGGTATTTCCGCACCTATACATTTGTTGTCCTGCCTCCTGATAAAACACAAGTGGACTTGACTGCCGCGCTCAACGACCTGGTGGCGCACCACTACAAAGGCCTCGTATCAGAACAAGTCAAAGGTTTTAGACTCCTGCCGCAAGAACTGACCGATGTCCAACTGGGGCTCCGCGCCAACGATACCGACAACCGCATGCCAATGATCGGATACTACTTCCTTGGATTGCTGGCCATCGTCATCATGATCGCGGCGTGCCTGAATTACACAAGCCTTGCCACGGCCCGGGCACTGACGCGCGCTAAGGAAATTGGCGTGCGAAAAATCTCGGGAGCGCTGAGAAAAAACCTGATTCTTCAGTTTCTGAGTGAGTCGGTAATAACATCTCTGCTGTCACTCATAGTGGCTCTTGCTTTGTTGTATTTCATCGCTCCTGCCTTCAGAGGTTTGTGGGTCAACCAGTATCTGCAGTTTGAACTCCCCCATCTGCCGTCGGCTTATCTGGGCTTTACAGTCTTCGCACTCCTCATCGGCGTCGTCGCAGGCATCTATCCGGCCTTGCATTTGACCAGAAAGCAGCCTGTCCAGGCACTACAGGTGCTCGGGAAAGCCAGTTCAGGAAGAATGAGCCTACGCAAAATCCTCTGTGCAGGGCAGTTTGTCCTCTCGCTGCTTTTCATCACCAGTTCTATCCTCATCTACAACCAATTCCGTCATTACCTTTCGTTTGATTACGGATTTAGCTACGAAAACATTATCAATGTAGATTTACAAGGAGTTGACCATGCGAAACTGGCGAACGAACTACAAGGACTTTCAGAAGTCACGACCATTTCCGCCTGCGATGTGATCCCTTCTACAGAAACTAACAACAACACAAAATTGCGAAAGGCGGGTGTTGATGGAGAATTTCAGGAAGTTGGTTACATGAATGCAGATGAGAACTTCGTAAACAACCTGGCAATCGGATTAGTAGCCGGAAAACATCTACCGCCAGCAGGCGAAGGATCCACTCACTTTATACTGGTAAACGAAGCGGCAGTAAAAGCCTGGAAGTATAACACACCGTCAGAGATACTAGGTGAAGTCTTCGAAACGCCTTGGGGAAGCGAGCGAGTAGAAGTAGTGGGTGTACTCAAGGACTTTCGTTACAGACTACTTGCCAACAGCCACGACATTGGACCACTCATCATTCGCAACAATCCCAGCCAATTTAAATATCTCAACGTGAAGGTTTCTTCGAATGACCTGATGGCCACAATGACGAGGCTGGAAGACCTGTGGAAAAAGATTGATCCAGTACATCCGTTCAAATACGAATTCTATGACGAGCAGCTGCAGTCAACTCACGCCGCACTTTTCGATATCGTTTCGATCCTTGGTTTCATCGCTCTTATTGCGGTCGTGATTGCGTGCATGGGTCTGCTCGGAATGGCCATCTTCACGGCAGAAAGAAAAACCCGTGAGGTGGGCATCCGCAAAGTGCTCGGTGCCGGTGAGGCCAGTATCCTGCTGTTGCTGTCCAAAGAGTTCCTTTACATCCTGCTGCTGTCCTTGTTGATAGGCGCACCACTCAGTTTTTTCCTGAATAATTTATGGCTGCAGCAATTGCCAAACAGGGTCGAATTTGGGATCGGTACCATTCTGATTGGCACAGGCATGCTCCTTGCCCTTGGCCTGCTTACCATCGGCACACAAGTGTTGCGGGCCTCCAGGGAGAACCCAGTCCATGCCCTGAAGGCAGAGTAGCACAATCAGCAAGGTTACAACTTACCCCAGTGTCTCCCGTCAGTGGAATCTGGGATAGAATACCAGTATTAAAATCCATAACTTGGTGTAGTGGTATTGGCATGCTAAATTTTGATGTTTGACCCGCCTTGTCGTGGACTTAGGTTAATAACCCAAACTTTACATTATGAGAAATCTGGTCTTCTTCATGCACAGTTCGCTGGATGGCTTTGCCGCCGGACCCAATGGCGAAATGGACTGGATCAAAATCGATGAAAGCCTTTTCGAGTTTGTTGCCACATTGACTTCGAAGGCCGACACCGCCTTGTACGGCCGTGTGACGTACCAGATGATGGAAGCCTATTGGCCCCAGGCCGACAAAAAACCAAACGCCACCAAACACGATATCGAACACGCAGCCTGGTACCGAAACGTGCCCAAAGTAGTACTGTCCCGAACCCTGAAAGAATCCGGACTCACCAACACCACCGTCATCCGCGACCAGCTTGCGGAAAAGATCAACGCCATCAAACGCCTGCCGGGCAAGGACATCCTCATCTTTGGAAGCCCCTCCGCTTCCCACGCATTGCTTGACCAGGGCCTGATAGATGAGTTCTGGCTCTTTGTGAATCCGGTCTTGCTGGGACAGGGAAAACCCCTGTTCAAGAATATTCATGAACGCATGAAGCTCAGACTTGTGGAAACCAAGACATTTGACTTCGGCGTGATTGCCCTGCACTACGCCCGGGTCTGAACTATTCAAGTATCAGTTTCGCCCCATCGACATCGTATTTGTGTGCATCCGGAAATTCACAAAAGAAACTATGACCACTCTCTTCAAAGCCTTTACCTGCATTACCCTGCTCACCCTTGCGCAGGTCAGTATCGCAACCGCCCAAACAAATGTTGTTTACGATGTCGTGTTGCAGGGTGGGCGAGTGATTGATCCGGAAACAAAGCTGGACGCAGTCAGAAACGTTGGCATACTCAACAGTCGCATTGCGCAAATCAGCGAAGCCCCCTTGAAAGGCAAAGAGAC
>JAIBBB010000265.1 GCA_019694905.1 Cyclobacteriaceae bacterium | reverse complement strand
GAATTTGTTTACCAGCATAGCAAGTTTTTCTTCCATCGAAAGCTCCGGCTGACGAGGCTTTGTCTGATCTACCTTTTTAGGCTTGCCGCCTTTAGGCGAGGCATGGTGTGGCGCTGGCTCTGCAAACGGGTCCGATTTCATGGACAGGCCAATGCGCTTTCTTGCCACGTCAACTTCGACAACCGTTACCTGTACCTTTTGCTGAACAGCTACGACCTCTTTTGGATCTTTGACAAACTTATCTGACAGGTGGCTGATGTGCACGAGGCCATCCTGATGAACACCGATGTCCACGAAGGCACCAAAGTTTGTCACGTTGGTAACAATGCCAGGGAGTTTCATGCCCACCTTCAGGTCGCCGATGGTATGGACACCATCGGTAAAACTGAATACTTCAAAAACCTGTCTCGGGTCACGTCCCGGCTTTTCAAGTTCCTGGAGGATATCGCTCAGAGTGGGTAATCCCACCTTCTCCGACACATACTTTTTCAAGTCGAGTTGTGCACGAAGTTCAGTGCGCGTCATGAGGTCGCGAACAGAACAACCCAGATCGGAAGCCATTTGCTGGACAACCGGATAACTCTCCGGGTGAACAGCGCTTCCATCCAATGGGTTTTCTGCTTCACGGATTCTCAAAAAACCTGCCGCCTGCTCAAATACCTTCTCCCCCATCCGGTTCACTTTCATCAGTGCCTCGCGGTCTTTGAAGGGGCCAAACTCATTCCGGTAGGCCACAATATTCCTGGCCAGTGCCGGTGTCAGGCCGGAGACATAAGAAAGAAGTTCCTGGCTGGCGGTATTGACTTCCACCCCGACAGCATTCACACAAGAGATGACCACATCGTCCAGTCCCTGCTTCAACCTCGTCTGCTCCACGTCGTGCTGGTATTGGCCAACGCCAATGGATTTTGGGTCGATCTTGACGAGTTCTGCCAACGGGTCCATGAGTCTCCTGCCGATGGATACGGCACCTCGTACGGTAATATCCTCGTTGGGGAATTCCTCCCTGGCCACTTCAGATGCAGAATACACCGAAGCACCACTCTCGTTGACCATGACAATCAAAATCCTGCTAGGGAGGCCTGCTGACTTCACAAAAGCCTCAGTTTCGCGGCTGGCAGTTCCATTGCCAATTGCAATGGCTTCAATATCATACTGGCTGCACAACTGATGGAGCACGGCCGCAGAACGCACAGTGTCACGTTTGGGCTCATTGGGAAATATGGCGTCATGATGAAGCAATTTCCCTTGCCGGTCAAGGCAAACAAGCTTACAACCGGTTCGGAAGCCGGGATCCAACGCAAGGACATTGCGCTGTCCCAGGGGAGAAGAAAGAAGGAGTTCCTTCAGGTTGGCGGCAAACACACTGATTGCTTCTTCATCTGCCCTCATCTTGGTTTCCATCCGGACTTCCGTTTCGAGTGAAGGTCGCAGCAGGCGTTTATAAGAATCTCTCAACGCAAGTTTCACCTGCTGACCGCAGGCGTGCTCTGCCTTCACATACCGTCTGTCGAGAAGTTCGACGGCTGCATCCTCTTCAGGGAACATATCGAGCAGGAGAATTCCCTCTTTCTCTCCGCGCCTGAGGGCCAATAACCGGTGAGAGGGTACCTTTTGAATGGGTTCGGCCCACTCAAAGTAGTCTTTGAATTTCTGGCCGTCGGTTTCCTTTCCTTTGATCACGCGGCTGGAGACGACGCCCTGCTTCCAGAACAAATCCCGCACCTGTCGCCGGGTATCAGGGTCTTCGCTGACCATTTCTGCGATGATATCGCGGGCACCGTCAAGTGCCTCGGCAGTGGAGGCTACACCCAAAGCATCATTGACGAAACCCTGCGCCAGCTCATCCGGAGACACCGGTTGTTGCTCCAGGAGAGAAAGAGCGAGGGGTTCTAGGCCCTTTTCGCGGGCCACGCTGGCCCGGGTCTTGCGCTTCGGTTTGTAAGGCAGATAAATATCTTCGAGAGCCGCCAGTGAATCGGCTGAAACAATCGCCGACATGAGTTCGGGTGTGAGCTTACCGAGTTTCTCCACAGTGGCAATAATCGTTTCGCGGCGCTTGTCCATTTCCCGCAGGTGTTCAATGCGGTCTCTGACTGCTGCAATCTGGACTTCATCCATCGACCCGGTTCGCTCCTTCCGGTAACGGGCGATGAAAGGGATCGTCGCGCCCTCCGCCAGCAATTCAGCCACAGCTGCTGTATTTTTCAATGGCAGCGACAATTCACGCGCAACCTGCGAAACCCACCTGTCAAGATTCTCCTGCTCCATAAAAATAATTAGCGGGCAAAAATAGTTTTTCGGAGGGAATAGACAAGAACATTATATGGAAAGACATGCCCCCCACACTCACGAAAAAGGCGAGCGCATTTTGTCCAATTTATAAACTGATATAACAACACATGCGAAGCCGGCATGGAATTTCGGCACAAAGCGACCAACAACCTACTGCAATGCGGAGGATTTCTATAAATTTAAACAATTAAGGAGTGTCATGCATCAATTTCAAGTTCACCCGGATATCCGGCAGGCGCAAACAATTTCCACTGCATTCTATCTCGATCCCGGCAGTTTTGAAATCTCCAGGGAGAAGATATTTGCCAGGAGCTGGCAATGGGCCGGTGATACAGACCAGGTGAAAGAAGCCGGATGGGTTACACCCGTCAACCTGCTGGAAGACTTTGCCCCTGAACCGCTGATACTGGCGAGAGACAAACAGAATAAACTTCACTGCTTGTCCAATGTGTGCACGCACCGCGGCAATTTGATGGTAGAACAACCGTGCAAACTGAACGACATCCGATGCAAATACCATGGCCGGCGCTTTTCCCTGGACGGGAAATTCGCCAGCATGCCTGAGTTCAAGGATGTAATGAACTTTCCATCCGACAACGACAACCTTACCTCATTGCCACTCCACCAATTTGGCAAATGGCTTTTCACCAGTTTGAAGGGTGCGCAGGACGGAGATGCATTCTTTGGAGACATGAAGAGACGGGTCGGTTGGATGCCCTTTGATCAGTTTTCTTTGAGGCCAGACCTTTCGAAAGATTACATGGTGGATGCGCATTGGGCTTTGTATTGCGAAAACTACCTGGAGGGATTCCACATACCGTTTGTTCATGCCGGTCTGAATGCAGTCATCGACTATGGAAACTACTCGGTAGAACTTTTCAGGTATTCCAATCTGCAGCTTGGTATAGGAAAGCCGGGCGAAGTTTGCTTTGACCTGCCGGCAGATTCACCCGACCATGGGAAACAAGTAGCCGGCTATTATTTCTGGGTATTCCCCAATCTGATGTTCAATTTCTATCCGTGGGGATTATCCATTAATGTGGTCAGGCCCGTGGGAATATCACGCACCAAAGTATCGTTCCTGTCCTATGTATGGGACGAGAGCAAACTGCGGTTGGGTGCGGGAGGCGATTTGCACAAAGTGGAGTTGGAGGACGAGGAAGTGGTACAGAATGTGCAAAAGGGAATTCGGTCACGATTCTACAGTCACGGAAGATACTCTGTGACGCGCGAAACCGGTACGCACCACTTTCACAGGCTCTTGTGCGAATTCATGAACGCCTGAGATGAGTGATCAGGCTGCATCCTCCGGGAAAGAAGAACCCAGGCTGGTTCGGACGTTCGGACTTTGGTCTTCGGTATCCATAGTTGTGGGCGGGATTATCGGATCGGCCATTTTCATGAAGCCGGCATTGATGGCTTCGCAACTGGGTTCTCCATTGATCTTGCTGGCCGTCTGGGTGCTGGCCGGAGTGGTTACGCTGATGGGGGCGCTGAGCAACTCAGAAGTCGCGGCCATGATGCCCGAGACCGGCGGGCAGTACGTTTTCTTCCAGAAGATGTATGGCGATTTCATTGCGTTTCTCTTTGGGTGGGCCGGATTTGCTGTCTTCAATACGGCAGGTGTGGCATCCATTGCTTACGTCTTTGCCATATACGCAGAGTACTTTCATCCGTTTCCACGTTTCAGCACAGAGACCGAACAACTCTTCTCACTGTATCTTCCCGGCATTGGAACGTTCTTTCCCTTAGAGAACTTTGGTGTCAAATCACTGACCATTTTCTTAATTGGATTTCTCACCTGGGTCAACTACAGGAGTGTTCAGTTCGGCAAGAACATCCAGGTGGTTTTCACCGCGATGAAAGTAATCGCGATGGGATTGCTGATCGTTGGGTTGCTCGGCTTTGGTACCGGGTCGTGGGAAAATGTGGGACGGTCATCCACACTCATTCATCACAGCGGATGGATGCTGGTGATGGCGATCATTGCTGCCACCTCCGGGGCATTCTGGGGTTATGATGGGTGGAACAACATCACTTTCATTGCCGGAGAGATCAAGGATCCGCAGCGGAACATTCCGAGGAGTTTGCTACTGGGGTTGCTCATCACGATTTCAGTCTATGCGCTCATTGTGACGGCCTACTGCTATGTATTGCCGATTGATACCATTGCCCATTCTCCTTTTGTTGCATCTGATGCAGCCAACAGGGCTTTTGGCGCAGCGGGTGGCGGCATCATTGCTACACTGGTGCTGGTGGCCACTTTCGGAACAACCAATGGCAATATACTGGCCACGGCGCGGGTGAGTTTTGCCATGGCACAGGAGAAACGTTTCTTCGCGTGGACCGGTCGTGTTCATCCGCGCAATCAAACCCCCGGAAATGCGCTGGTGCTTCACGGCCTCTGGACTTCTGTGCTGGTGTTGAGTGGCTCCTTTGACATGCTTACAGACATGCTGGTTTTTGTAAGCTGGTTGTTCTACGGACTCAGCGCGGCCGGGATCTTCGTGTTGCGCAGGAAAATGCCCGATCAGCATCGCCCCTACAAAGTCTGGGGATATCCTTTCGTACCCGGATTCTTTGTGCTTTTTACAGTGTTCTTCCTGATCTCTACGCTTACCAGCGACATCCAAAACTACCTGGCTGGCAAAACTCCCCTGATCAACTCCTTGTTTGGTTTATTCCTGACTGCCCTCGGAATACCTCTCTACTTCTGGTTCCGCTGGAGAAGCAGGCACCCGGCTACTTCAGGTTCCCTTTAAACATATTCATCTCCATCCGCACCCGGCGTCCCACTCCGAGGGTCGTTGCGCGCACAATCTTTTCAGCCCCGTGTTTGTGTTTGATATAGTCAATCGCCTCGTACAGGTTGACTGCCTCCTCTGTGTCATCAAAAAGGCTGATCTGGTGATTTCCATGAACCAGGTTACTCAATCGCACACCAACCAAACGAAGCAGCATGCGCCGGGTATACAGTTTGTCAAAAAGTTCCTGCACAGTCTTCAGGAGCACATGGTCAGAAGAAGTATAGGGAATCTGGATCTGCCTGGTTTCTGTATCGAAGTTGGCATAGCGGATCTTCACGGTCACACAGGAAGCGAGCTTTTCCTGTTCACGCAATTGAAAGGCTACTTTTTCCACCATGGCAATCAGTATCGATTTCAGGCGCTTCACATCAATGGTATCCTCTTCAAAAGTGCATTCGGTGGAGATCGACTTCTGTTCGGTGTATGGCACAACGGGTGACTCATCAATACCATGGGCCTTGTTCCAAAGGCTCATGCCGTTTTTGCCAAAAGCGCTGATCAGAAACTGCACCGGCATCTCGCGCAATGTGGCCACTGTCCGAACGCCCATGTCATATAAAAAGGTAGCCGTCTTCTTGCCTATCATCGGAATCTTCTCCACCCCCAGTGGCGCGAGAAAATCCCGCTCCTGCCCCGCCGGAATCTGCTTCTCCGCATTGGGCTTGAACTCACCCGTT
>JAIBBB010000043.1 GCA_019694905.1 Cyclobacteriaceae bacterium | reverse complement strand
CTCAACGGGTATTGTATCTATACATATGACGCTGCGCTGCAGCTTGGACTACTCGCCATGCCAGGTGCGGATTCTAATCTGCCACCGAAATCCAGCACCAGCGGTGCGTCATATTTATAGCAAACGCGTCCCGGTGCGAACAGAGCTCCAGAGGAGCGGCATCTACAACACGGCGACCAACCACAACACGCAAACAATCAACGTCCACGATCAATGTCGCTCCTACGGAGCTCGTGTGCTCAACGGGTATTGTATCTATACATATGACGCTGCGCTGCAGCTTGGACTACTCGCCATGCCAGGTGCGGATTCTAATCTGCCACCGAAATCCAGCACCAGCGGTGCGTCATATTTATAGCAAACGCATCCCTGTGCGAACCGAGCTCCAGAGGAGCGGCATCTATTCACCGTTATTGTTGGTCGCCCGACCAACAATCTCCCATCGTCTAACAGCCTTCCGCAATGCGCGAGGAGGTAGTTGGTCAGGCGACCAACTACAACACGACGACCTACTACGAAACAGGGATCCAGCACCAGCGGTGCGTCATATCTATAGAAAACGCGTCCCGGTGTGAACAGAGCTCCAGAGGAGCGGCATCTACAACACGGCGACCAACCACAACACGCAAACAATCAACGTCCACGATCAATGTCGCTCCTACGGAGCTCGTGGCTCAACGGGTATTTTATCTATACATATGACGCTGCGCTGCAGCTTGGACTACTCGCCATGCCAGGTGCGGATTCTAATCTGCCACCGAAATCCAGCACCAGCGGTGCGTCATATCTATAGAAAACGCGTCCCGGTGTGAACAGAGCTCCAGAGGAGCGGCATCTACAACACGGCGACCAACCACAACACGCAAACAATCAACGTCCACGATCAATGTCGCTCCTACGGAGCTCGTGTGCCTGGCTATCCATTGTAGCTATACACGTTGCGCTGCGCTGCAGCTTGGACTACTCGCCATGCCAGGTGCGGATTCTAATCTGCCACCGAAATCCAGCACCAGCGGTGCGTCATGTCTATAGAAAACGCAACGCATCGCGAACGGAGCTCCAGAGGAGCGGCAGAGTTATCGAGTTATTGTTGGTCGCCTGACCAACAATCGCTAATCGTCTAACAGCTCTCCGCAATGCGTGAGGAGGTTGGTCAGGCGACGTGCGTTATTGTTGGTCGCCCGACCAACAATCTCCAATCGTCTAACAGCCTTCCGCAATGCGCGAGGAGGTAGTTGGTCAGGCGACCAACTACAACACGACGACCTACTACGAAACAGGAATCCAGCACCAGCGGTGCGTCATATTTATAGCAAACGCGTCCCGGTGTGAACAGAGCTCCAGAGGAGCGGCATCTATTCAAAGTTATTGTTGGTCGCCTGACTATGGCTCCACCCCTGCAACCCCATGGGTCCCAAAATAAATAGGGCCGTCTCTGTATTGAGACGGCCCCTTCTTATCATACAATGGCTGGATTATTTCACCAATGTGATCTTTTCCAGGTTGGCTGCCTTGCATTGATTGTTGAAATCCGCAATGTCCTTGCTCACCAGCGCATCACGCTCGGCCTTCAGCCCTTTCCATGTTGCCTGCAGTGCAGCCAATTGCTCCACCGCACCCGCTGACACCTGCGGGATATTGGTATCGAGTTCGCCCTCAAGAAAGATGTAGTCAGCGCTCAGCTTGTTGACAAAGTTGATGATGTCATCATTGCTCTGCGCCTTCGGCTGAACCACCTTCTCTTCCCAGGCATTCAGTTTTTTCACAATTGCCTTGGCCGACTCAATGATCGGCTTGTACTCATCTTTGCCGGAGAGTAAGTCCTGCAGTGCTTCCAGCTGCTTCCGCGCCGATTTCATGGTATTGACCGCCGTGTGGATTTCATTCACGTCGGCTTCAATCTGGGACATGATCTTATGCTGCTCTTCGTAGGCCGCATCGGTGGCCTGGATGCCCGGGTGAGCCAGCACTTTGAATGTCGCTGTCTTCTCTTCAGTGCCGTACTTGACTTTGACGGTATAGGTACCCGGTGAGGCCTTGTGACCCTGGTAGCTGCCCTCGATAAAAATGTTGGGAGCACCCACCATCGAAGGATAGCGCATATCCCAAACAAAACGATTAAGTCCGCCCTTCTTCGGAACGACCGGCGACTCAGAAGGCCCGCCCGGATAGGCAACAAATTTCTTGTCCTTCTCCGATGAATAGCTGCGCACCAGTTCCCCCTTGCTGTTGAGAATCTGAATCGTCACAACCGAAGCGCTGTCGGGCTTCGCCGGAAGTGAGTAGTAGATCACCACTCCACTTGCCGGATTAATGCCCGTCATCGACCTTGGACGATCGTCATCGTCATCATCTGTGGCCACGTTGTCAAGCGGGCTGCGGGCCATTACACGATACGTGTCCTCAGGCGTAACAACTGAAAAACCCGTTGCTGAAGCTTGAGCATACTGGCGGAATGGCGCCAGGTCATCAAGGATCCAGAATGCACGACCCTGTGTGGACGCGAGCAAATCCCCGCGATGAACTTTCAGGTCGGTAATTGGAACGATGGGAAGGTTGAGCTGGGCATTGTGCCATTGCTGACCACCATCAAACGAAATGTAAAAACCAGTCTCCGTACCGGCATACAACAAGTCCTTGCGCACATCATCTTCACGAACCACGCGCGTGAAGGCACCGTATGGAATACCGTTGACTATCTTGGTCCACGTGGTCCCATAATCGGTAGTCTTGTAAATCGCAGGCGAGAAGTCGTTGAACTTATAACGGGTGGTGGCAATGTAGGCAGTAGCCTTGTCGTGCGGCGAGACTTCGATGCTGTTGATCAAACACTCTTCCAGCCCTTTAGGCGTCACATTCTTCCAGCTCTTGCCGCCATCACGGGTCAACTGGACATAGCCGTCATCGCTGCCAGTCCAGATGACGCCCGCTTCATTGGGCGCCTCCAGCACGTAGGCAATCGTTCCGTAGTTCTCGCCACCCGCACCTTCATTCGTATAAGGCACACCACTCATGCCTAATTTGGTAATGTCGTTGCGGGTCAGATCCGGCGACACCACCTCCCAGCTCTTGCCGAGGTTGGTGGTCTTGAACAACTTATTGGCAGCATGATAAAATGCATCCGGTTCATGCTTCGACCAGATGATTGGCGCGTTCCAGTTGAACCGGTATTTCATGTCTTTGGGTTGCAACGCCTGATACTGGATGGGCGCGATCATCATGTTACGCCCCTCGTTGCTGCCGAGCTCCACCGCATTGATGGTACCTTGATAGCTGCCTCCAAGGACATACTTTGGGTCGTCGGGATTAAATGCGATAAACGCACTTTCACCACCCGCCGAATACCACCAGTTATGCTCGTTGATGCTCCACCCTGTCGGGTTGCGGCTCTCAATTTTGACAGAAGTATTGTCCTGCTGGCCAGCATACAAATGATAAGGGAACAGGTTGTCAGCATTGATCCGGTAGAATTGCGCTGTGGGCTGATTGCCTTGTGTAGACCAGGTTGCACCCTGGTTGAATGAAACAGAAGCTCCTCCGTCATTCGAAATCACCAGGTTCTTGTTGTTGTGAGGGTTGATCCACAGGAAGTGGTAGTCGCCGTGGGTGCCTGAAAGCTGCGACCATGACTTGCCACCATCCATAGATTTCAGGCCTGGAGAATTCAGCACGTAGACAATGTTCTCGTTTATGGGATCAGCGAACACCTCAATGTAATACCATGCCCGCTGAACCAGTCTGTGGTCTTTGCTGATGCGGGTCCAGTTCTTGCCTGCATCATTCGACACAAACAAACCACCCTGCTCCTTCTGTGTATCACTTTCAACGAGGGCATATACTTTGTCCGGATTAGACCGGCAAACCGACACACTCATTTTTCCCAGTTCCTTCGGAAGCCCGTTGTGAATCTTGTCCCAGGTCTCCCCACCATCCGTCGATTTGTACAAGCCACTGCCGGGTCCGCCGCTGCGCACCTGCCAGGGCAGGCGGCGATAGTCCCACATCGCAGCATAGAGAATGCGGGGATTGGTCATGTCCATGCTCAGGTCAGCACAACCTGTATTGTCGTCCACAAAGAGTACCTTTTTCCAGGTAGCACCGCCGTCAACCGACTTGTACACGCCTCGATCGGGCGTAGCCCCGTGAATGGCGCCCTGCGCAGCTACATAAACAACATCCGGATTTTGCGGATGGATGCGGATATTGGCGATCTGACGTGTGAGGTCAAGCCCCAGTTTCTTCCAGGTCTTCCCGGCATCGGTCGACTTGTACACACCGTCGCCATAAGAAGTAGTCACACCGCGGGGTGCGTGTTCACCCATGCCCACATAGACCACATTGGGATCACTTTCGGCCACAGCCACTGCACCCACAGTGCCGGTCTTGAAATAGCCATCGGATATGTTGTGCCAGGAAGTTCCCGCATCTTCAGTCTTCCAGAGACCGCCGCCGGTAGTACCCATGTAATATACCAGCGGGTTACCCACAACGCCTGTTGAGGTTACGGAACGTCCACCCCTGGAGGGGCCGACGTTGCGCCATTTCACTGGCTTAAAGTACTGATCGTAGTTGACAGTGGCTGCGGCTGGGACTTGCGTCTTTGTGCCAGCCTTCTGCGCCGACAGTTCAGGCGATATCGCCAAAACCACCAGCATGAAGTAGATGCTTCTGAATTTCATGTGTAGAGGATATAGACATCAAATCTGTTGAAAAAACATGCCTGTTACAATAACAATTTGATGGCAGGTTGAAGGTGTGCATTCCTGTCGCTAACTTTCGATAAGCCAAACAGTTGCCCGCCTATGAAACGCCGCGCTTTTCTCCGCAATGCCACTACCGGACTGCTCACGCTGAGTGCCGCCGGATCGTTTGCCAACATCCTGCTTCCCCGAGCCAAAGGCCAACTCGGCGTTGCACTCGTAGGATTAGGCTATTACAGCACGGACCTGCTGGCGCCTGCGCTGCAACTCACCACCCAATGCAAACTGACAGGGATTGTCACCGGCACCCCTGCCAAGGCGGAACTGTGGCAACAAAGGCACGAGCTGGCCGGAAAGAACATATACAACTACTCCACCTTCGACACCATTGCCAACAACCCCGACATCGACGTCGTGTATATCGTGCTCCCCCCGTCGATGCATGCAGAATACACCATCCGGGCTGCCAATGCCGGCAAACACGTCTGGTGTGAGAAGCCCATGGCGGTTTCCGTAGCCGAATGCGAGGCCATGATCAACGCATGCAGGAAAAACAAGGTTGCTCTCAGCATCGGCTATCGCATGCACCATGAACCCAACACGCAGCAGATTATCCGATTTGCACGCGAGAAGAAATATGGCGCTGTCAGGAAGGTATTCGCTGCAGCAGGATACCATGAAGGTCGCCGGGACCACTGGAAACAGAAGCGCAGCATGGGCGGTGGTGCACTGATGGACATGGGCGTCTACTCCCTCAACGCTGCACGCTACGCCACACAAGCCGAACCCATTGCAGTAACTGCCACCCAATCTACCACGCGGCCTGACATTTACCGGGAGGTGGATGAGACGACAACTTTCGACCTCGAATTTCCCAACGGCACCACCGCACACTGCGAAACAAGCTTTGGCAAAGGAATGAATGACCTCAGAGTGGAATGCACCAATGGCTGGTACGCTCTATCACCGTTTCAGGCTTACAGTGGCGTGCGCGGTGTCACCAGCGACGGCATCAGGCTTGAGGCAGCCATTGAAAATGAGCAGACCACTCAAATGGATGATGATGCTTTGGCCATCATGCAGGGAAAGAAAATGCTTGTGCCTGGAGAGGAAGGACTCCGTGATATCCGCATTGTCGAAGCAATCCGGAAATCAGTAGCAGGCAAGAGTCGTGTAGTGCTGTAAGCGGTAGTTGTCAGGCATTCACACTGAGAACAGGAATGTCTGAGCGGTAGACCAGCGTCTCTGTAACACCAATCAGATACTGCGCCAAGGCGCGCCGGTTGTGAGGTGCCAGCGCCAGCACGTCTGGCTGCACGTCCTGTGCAAAATCGAGTATGCCATCCTCCAGTTCATAGTGATCGTAGATGACCTTTTCAAACCGGACACCCTGGTAATGACTTGCAAAATCATTGATCTGCTTCATCGCGGTCCTCGTGTCCTTGAACTTGGCAGGCACATTCACGTACAGCAGATAGATGATGGCGTCGAACTGCCGCGCGAAAGCCATGATCTTCTCAAAAGGCTGATGGGCCTCCTCAGAGAAGCTCGACGCATAAACAATCTTGCGCCACTGTGTGACCTTACTCGCCTTCTTGATCGTGAGCACCGGACAACGGGCCTCGCGCAGTACCTTCTGAATATTGGAACCTATGAAAAACTTGTCGGAGCCCTCGTTGCCATGTGAGCCCATCACAATCATGTCGGCCTTACACTGGTCAGCATATCCCATCATCGTTTGGTACACCGAACCATGCTGAAGTACCTTCCGGACAGGCACGCCCGTAAAGATTCCTTTGTTCAGCATCTTGTCAAGTTGCGCATCCGACTTCAGCGTTTTTCCATAAGTCTCAGGGTGGCTCTTCTGTTCATCAAGGCTCATCTCGTTCCACAGCAGTTGCGTGTTCACGGCATGGTGCAAGTGTATTTCACTGTCGGTACGGACGGCCAGCGACACGGCGGCCTCCGTGGCGCGGTTCGCGCAGTCTGAAAAATCGGTGGGAACGAGTATGGTCTTCATGGCTTGGGCTTGTGGAGCGGAAGCTATTCAATGACTCAACCTCCGACGATGATTCTCGTGCGCTGTGTTCCTGACTGCCGTCAGTCGAGTTCCGAAGGTGGCACTGGCTCCAGGCGCGGAGACAACAGCTGGATCACTGTCCATGCCACCAGATACGCCCCACCCGCCACGACAAACAAACTCACGTAGCTGCCGGTCCACTCCAACACAAATCCTGCAGCGGTCGCCACAAACATGCCCGCAATCGCGCCGAACATCCCACCAAAACCCATCACCGAACCAACCGCCTGCCTGGGAAAAAGATCCGACGCCAGTGTGTGCATGTTGGCCGACCACGCCTGATGCGCGGCCGTTGCCAATCCGATCAACGCCACGGCCATCCATAAACTGCTCGTCTGTGACGCGAGGTAGATGGGCGTAACTGCCAGCGCCGCAATCATCATGGTTGTTTTTCTGGCCCGGTTGAGGCTCCATCCGCGGGCCATCAACCAACTCGACAACCAGCCACCACCAATTGAGCCTACATCAGAGATGAGGTAGATCAACACCAGCGGCAATCCGATCCGGTCCAGCGTGAGACCGTGCTGGGTGTGAAGGAATTTGGGGAGCCAATAGAGAAAGAACCACCAAACCGGATCTGTGAGAAACTTTCCCAGGGCCACAACCCAGATTTGCCTGGTGCGCAGCAACTTCATCACGGGGATGCGTGGCAGCTCGGGTTCCTGATCCGATTGGATGTGGGCCAGTTCCGAAGGCTTTAGGTCCGGATGTTCCGACGGCCTGCGATACATCGTCAGCCAGAACAACAACCAGATCAGGCCGAGGGCTCCGGTGAATATAAATGCTGACTGCCAGCCAAACCTGATCGTGATCCAGGGTACCACAAGTGGTGCCACCACCGCGCCAATGTTGGTACCCGAATTGAAAATACCGGTAGCGAATGACCGCTCGCGCCGCGGGAACCACTCTGCAGTGGTTTTGACGGCAGCAGGAAAATTGCCGCCCTCACCCAGGCCCAGACCGAAGCGGGCGAGACCAAATCCGACTGCCGATCGGGCCGCCGCATGCAGCATGGCCGCTACACTCCAGAATACCAGCGCAAATGCGTAACCAATTCTGGTACCCACTTTGTCCATCAACCGCCCCATCAGAAAAAATCCAATGGCGTACGCCGCCTGTAGGGAAGTGACAGTCAACCCATAGTCCGATTAACTCCATTGAAACTCCCGCTGAAGATCCGGCGCCAGAATGCCAAGCACCTGCCGATCCACATAGTTGATGGTCGTTGAGAAAAAGAGCAGCGCACAAATCCGCCAGCGATAGTTGCCGAGCGTGCTGGAAAAAAATGAAGAAGACATGGCCACTATATTCCCGCCGAGGCACTGAACCCACCGTCAACTGGAACCACAACGCCGGTCACGAAATTGGCCGCGTCAGAACACAACCATACCAGCGTGCCAACCAACTCCTCCGGCTTGCCAAATCGCCCGAACGGAGTGCCCTGCAAAATAAGCCGGCCGCGTTCAGTCAATGATCCATCCGGATTCGTGAGCAAAGTCCGGTTTTGTTCAGTAAGAAAAAAGCCAGGCGCAATGGCGTTCACCCGGATGTGCTCTCCAAATTTCTTGACCATCTCCACCGCAAGCCATTGAGTGAAGTTGTTGATCGCCGATTTCGCAGCGGAATATCCAGCTACCCGCGTGAGAGGTCGAATGGCATTCATACTCGAGATGTTGATGATGACGCCACTGCCCTGCTTCGACATCGGCTCCGCAAAGATCTGCGAGGGTAATACCGTTCCTGTCAGATTCAGGTCGACTACCTTTTGAAATTCGCCGATATTGAGATCAAAGAAATTCTTGTCCGGCGGAATGGAGGCCCCTGGCAAATTCCCCCCAGCCCCGTTGAGTAAGATATCAATGCGCCCATACTTTGCAAGAATCTCTTCCCGCGCTTGAAGCAACTGCGCTCGGTCCATCACGTCGGCTCTCCACGCCGAAGCTTGTCCGCCTTGTGAGGCAATCTCCGCAGCCAGCTTCTGACCTACTTCAACCCTGCGGCCAAGAACGCAGACTGTCGCGCCAGCCTGTGCCAGTCCTCTGGTCATGGCACTGCCTAGCACACCCGTGCCGCCGGTGACTACCGCCACTCTGCCCTTTAGATCAAATGAAGGATTTCCCATATTGTTTGTAGGCGATCGCACGCCGGTCCTGATTGCTTTGGAATATACACTGGATCAACCTGATCACTTCTGCACCTTCTTCTGGTCGAACCAACAAGTTGGCTCCGTGCTGAATGACCCGGGCAAGGTTGTCATAGTACCCACGATAGTCTCCGCGTTCTGTGGGGTGTTTTGTCCGAATCACCTTCCCGTCAATTTCGGTATGCAACGTTCCCCAATAGGGCTCTGGCTCGATACCCCAATCATCTCCTTCGGGCATACGTCCTTCAATGAGCGCCTGCTCCTGCGGATCAATACCAAATTTCACGTACGAACCCGTCACGCCATGCACCGCATATTGAGGGCCCGCTTCTCTGACGAGATAACTCGATTTTACCACCACCAGCTTGTCAGCATATTCCAGCCGTACATCATAATAATCAGGGACCCGTCCGCCTGGACGCTGAATCCCTACCCTTCCATCCACCCAGGCTGGCTGACCAAAAAGCTGCAGCACCTGATCCAGCATGTGTGACCCCAGATTGTAGAGTATACCAACACCCGGGTTGGCCTCTTCCTTCCAGGTTGCAGGCTGAATGTAGTTGCGAAAGCGATCATAATGGAGCGAAGCTTCCACCACCGACCCGAGCAACTGTTGCTCCAATATCCTCTTCAAGGTGAGAAAACTTCCGTCCAGCCGCCGGTTGTGATATACCGTCAAAACCTTGCCCACCTTCTTCGATAGTCTGATGAGCGTTTCTGCCTCCCCGACTGTCACGGTGAAGGGTTTCTCCACCACCACGTGTTTGCCACTCTCGAGCGCCTGTTGCGCATAGCTCATGTGTGTCTCATTGGGTGTGTTGACAATCACCAGATCGATGTCCGGCGACGAGATCAACTCGTCAACACTGCGCACCGACCGGATAGATGGATAACGGTCCTTCGCCTTCTGTGCATGCCGCTCAACCACCGCTGTCAGTTCATAGGAAGGATGAAGATGTAAGAAAGGTGCATGAAAAACATGACCCGACATGCCATAGGAAAGCAAACCAGTTCTTATTTTGGGTACCATTCGACGCTTGATCCGGTGATAACAAATTTACGGTAGTACCTCACCCATCCAAGTAAGTGATAGAATATTATGCCAAACCTGAACACGTTCATCCATTACGACTTTCTGCTGACCAACGCGTTCGCATCACGGCTCTACCACCAGTACGCAGCTGAGTTGCCTGTCATTGACTACCACGGACACCTTTCACCTGCTGCCATCGCCGACAACACCATGTTTCCCACACTCACCAGCGTCTGGCTGGCCGGCGACCACTACAAGTGGCGGGCCATGCGAGCGCTGGGGATCCATGAACGTTATATCACCGGCACCGCCACAGATGAAGAGAAATTCAACCAGTGGGCGGGCGCCATCCCCTACACCATAAGGAATCCGCTTTTCCATTGGAGCCACCTCGAACTGAAACGCTACTTCGGAATCGACCAGTTGCTTACCTCCGAAACTGCATCAGGGATTTACCGCGCAGCCAATAGCCTGCTGGGTCAACCCGAATACAGCACGCAGGGACTGCTCAAAAAGATGAAGGTGGAATTCATTGGCACCACGGATGATCCGGTAGACAACCTGACTCACCACGCAAGGATTGCAACCCATCCGGGCAACATCAAAGTTGCTCCCAGCTTCAGACCGGACCAGATCTATTTCATCAACCGGCCTTCATTTCGGTCCTATCTTGAAAAACTCGAAACCACTGTTGGCTTTACTATCAGGACCTGGACGCAATTGCTGGACGCAGTAGATGCGCGCATCAGCTTCTTCCACGATCACGGCTGCCGGATCGCTGACCATGGATTGGAATCGCTGCCAGCTGAGATCCATTCAGAATCTCCTGAACATGCTTTCACCCGCCGACTCGCGGGAGAAGTGCTTCACCCGCTTGAAGAATCGACATACCAGTTCCATCTGCTAAAACACCTCTGCACCAGGTACTTCGAAAAGGGTTGGGTACAGCAGTTTCACCTGGGTGCCCTGAGAAACAACAGCAGTCGCATGACGGCGACACTGGGTCCTGACACCGGGTTCGACTCCATAGGAGACTTCAGCCAGGCCAAACACCTCAGTCACTTCCTGGATGCGCTCGACCGCAAGGATCAACTCGCAAAAACAATCCTCTACAATCTGAATCCATCATGGAACGAAGTATTCGCCACCATGGCCGGAAATTTCAATGACGGATCGGTGAAAGGCAAGATTCAATACGGCGCTGCCTGGTGGTTCCTTGACCAAAAGGACGGAATAGAAAAACAACTGAACACGTTGTCGAACTTCGGCCTGCTCAGCACCTTCGTCGGCATGCTGACAGATTCGCGCAGCTTCCTGTCGTTCCCCAGGCACGAGTATTTCCGGCGTGTGTTGTGCAATCTGCTCGGTCAGGAAGTTGCCGCAGGTGTCCTTCCCTCCGACGAGGCATGGCTGGGGAAAATCGTCAGCGACGTTTGCTACTACAACGCCAAAGCCTACTTCAACCTTTAGTACTGAAATACCTTTCCCCCCACCATCACTTCCTGGGTGGATTCATCAAAGGTTGCCTTACTGCCTGAGCGCACGGCAGCATTCGTCATTATCGTGGCAATAGAATGTGAATACCCCGCCTCTACCGGTGCATTGGGCTGCTTCCGGCTCCTGACACATTCCATCCAGTTGCGCATGTGATTGGATGTGGTAACATCCCCACCTGTATTGGCTGAGGCTTCGGTTTTAACGGCGATGTCTGTCAGGTTCACATCGGGCAGTAGATTAGGCTCCATGTTCATGGCTCTGGCAAAGCCCGCCGTGAGACCACCGCGGGCGCTCACCTTGTTCGTTATAAGATTCAACTCCCCGCCATTCGAATAGTAAATCTCTGCAGGGTTTTCATCGCCATTGTGCATCCGTGACGCAAAGGTCACCTGAAAGGCCGGTGCAGGTCCACCCCCGTACTCAAATACCGCCGTCATCGTATCCCAGTTGCGGCGACCGTCCTTCCAAACGTAGACGCCACCGTTGGCTACCACACTCGTAGGATGCTGCAATTTGCTGAACCAGTGAACGGTATCGATCTGGTGACTCATCCACTGTCCAGGCATGCCGGAAGAGAAAGGCCAGAACAACCTGAACTCACAGTATTTGCGCGGATCAAATTCCTCCCAGGGCCTGTTCAGCAAAAATCGCTTCCAGTCCGTGTCCTTTTCCTGGAGTTGTGCAACCAGGTCCGGCCTTCGCCAGCGACCCGGCTGATTGACATTCCAGGTCAACTCCACCATCGTGATGGGTCCAAACTTCCCGCTCTGAATAAACTCAGCCGCAGCATGATAGTTGGGGCCACTGCGACGCTGCGATCCGACCTGCACAATCTTGCCCGACTCCTTCACGGCCTTCAAAGCGGCACGGTTGTCTTCCATGGTTTCAGCAAAGGGCTTCTCTGTGTAACTGTCACAACCTGCCGTCACCGCCTCAATGGTATGACGCGCATGCTGAAAATCGGCCGTACTGATGATCACGGCATCAATATCCTTCCCGGCATACAAGGCCTCATTGTTGACACAGGCGCGGATCTCATGTCCCATCTTCTCCTTCAGGACTGCCTGCCCTTCATTCCTGCGCTTGTTCCAGATATCGGACACTGCAACAATATCAAAATTCAGTTCCTTGAAATGATAGCCAAACGCCGGCAACAAGGACCCTCGAAACCTGTCGGAGAATCCAACCACCCCAACACGCACCCGGTCATTGGCTCCGATAATGCGCGCATAGCTGGATGCACTAAAAGCCATCGCTCCTGCCGCGAACGCACTTTTCTGTATGAATGCTCTTCTTGAAATCATAGCACTATAACTGTTTGATTTTGACACTTCTAAAGAAAACCTGATCACCGTGATCCTGAAGCAGTATTCTGCCCTTGGGCGCCATTCCAAAATTGGTCCACTGTGCATACTTGCTTCGGGCCACCAGTGCCTGATATATCGGCGTGCCCCGCTGATACTCTACGACTTTGTAGCCATTGAGCCAATGCTCGATCCGGTTGTCAGGATACACCACAATACGCCCCTGATTCCACTCCCCGATCTTGCGCTGCCCTCTCGCAATCTTCAATGAAGGAATCAAATCGTACAACGACGCCAGTGTGCGATTCCCAACCACTCCCTCCTTGGCATCCGGATGGAGCTGGTCATCCAACAACTGGTACTCGAGACCAATCGCAGACCCCTTGTTGCCCTCCTGCTCAGTAACAAAGTACTTGACCCCACTATTCGCTCCCGCGGTCAGCTTGAACTCAAACTGCAGGTCAAAGGCGCCATACTCTCCCATGGTCACAATGTCGCCACCGTTCTGTGATTCAGCCCCCGAAGATTTCACCACACTCAGCACGCCATCACGCAACTCCCAACCCCGCTCGGGGAACGACAACTTGTAGGCTCCTCGCCAGCCAGCGGTGGTCTGACCATCCCATAGAAGATTTACCTGAGTATATTTTTCTTGTTTAGAGATTGAATTAGGAATAAAATTCGCCACAAACAACTGGTCCGGTGGAGTCGGTTTCAAACCGGCCGTCTGTATCCGGATATTGCGCCAGCGGATGGTTTTGCCCGCATCCTCCGGCTTGTCAATTGAATGCACCTGCAGTGCTATGAAGCCTTTGGCTGTCAGGTTGTCCTCGACATTGGCGGCTGGCACCCCGTTCACCCAGGTCCGGAGGGTGTTGCCCACACATTCAATTCTCGCAGTGTTCCATTGCCCCGCCTTATAGGCTGACTTGGCCGCCACATTGTATTCCAACGGATAGAGCCAGTCCCTCCGGCCCTCGTCATAGAGGCCACCAGTCCAGGCACGCGGCGATGGGTCGATTTCAAATTGGTATCCAAATACTCTTCCCATCGGATCATCCGTGCGACGTTCACTTCGAAACTGTACTCCGCTGTTCATCATTGCATCGAGCTTGAATTCAAACTCGAGGGCAAAGTCCCCAAAGGTCTCATTGGTAGCCAGAAAGGAGTTCGGGCTTTGCTCCACGGTGGTGCCGATGATCTCACAGTTCACTGCATCGACGGTGTATTGCGCACTGCCATTCACCACTGTCCAGCCCTGTAAATCCTTGCCGTTGAACAAATTTCTCCACTGCGCTGAAGCGGCATAACTACCTAGCAGCAAGACAGTAATTATCAAATATCTCATACCCCAATTGATGATTAAATCTCTTTACCCGACACCACCATCCGCTTCACCGGGATCGTTCCCTGGGCAGCCTTGACAACCGGCTTTCCCTCGTGAAATGTGACCGTACCAAAACCTGACTGCGTGCTGAGAAAGGCTGTGAAGTCACCCACCTTTGAATCAACATACAACGTCTGATCCACGGCATCATATCGCAAACCCGTCAGGCCCTGAATGAGTCCATAGCTCGACATGGCCCGGGCATACCAATGCCCGCACTCATATTCGTTGAAAGGATTGCGGACCCTGCCGTCATACCGGTCACGGCAAGCGCGCACAATGTCCAGCCCCTCATTGACCTTGCCCGCCATCATAAGATGCGAGGCGACCTGGTACTCAATGCCGTCCATACCTCATCGCTATACACAAACGGCAGCGAAAGTGCTCCACCTCTCGGCCATGTACACAACAGCAATCCGCCTTCACTGCCTAAGGCAAATGACGGACGCTGCGGATTGGCATGTTCACTGAGGTCTGACTTCAGGTTGTACCGATGTACAGCCACCAGATGGCTCGCCACTTTGGCTGGGGCTGCCACCTCATCGAGGCCGCAGACCCGGGCCATCCACGAACCGAGAATGCCATCTGACAAGCATCCTGTTCCATACTGATACTTTGGACCTTCGCGTTCAAGCAATGCCTGGGCTTCTGTTGAATAGGCTCCTCCAAAAGTCTTGTAGGATGGATCCAGAGGGCTCTTTGCCTGGAGTCCCTCCGTCTTTATTTGTTGGATGAAATACTCACCATTAAAAAGCTCTGTCTCCAGGTATTTACGTCCAGCATCCAGAAGTTGCTGGTAGCGCTTCACGTCCTTCTTGAGGTGAGTGCCCATCCGCACCATGGCCATCAACGCGCCCAGATAGAACGATGTGCACATGCCATCAGGTCCCCAGAATTCGATGTCATAGGTATTGTGATGGGGCTCCTCAACGATTCCCTTGTTACCTGGATCCCACGTGCGGATGCAATAGTCCATGCTCACCTTCGCCATCGGGTACATCTTCTTCAACCAGTTGGCGTCACCACTGATGCGCCAGTCGCGGTACAATTTCATGATGCCTCCCAACTGCCCGTCGGCAGCAGAGTGAAAATCATGTTTCTGCACCCGAATGGGTAACGCAGCGCGGAACACCTGGTGGCCGTCAGCCTGCTGGTTCTCGCAGAACTCCGTATGCCTGAGGGTTCGCTCCAGAAAGGGGAACAAGTGCGGGATGGCCTGCGCATAGTTCCAAACGTGGGTACACGAACCGTGACAACATCCCCATGTATCACCGCATCCCTCGAAAGCCCAGAGGCGGCCGTCGTACTGACGCATGACGGTGGGCGACTTGAGAATGGTAAGATTGGCGGCCACTGCCTCCGTCACCTCCGCCGGCAAAGTGCTCGCATAGAAAGCATCTGAAAAAACGGTGCTCGCCTGCCGCAGGCGAGCATAATGCTCGCGAATGTACCGGGTCACCCCCTCCACTTGCTCGAACCGGCTTGCGTACCAGGGTTTGTAGGACTTTCCCGTGTAGGTCTTCAGCGGATACACACCCAACTCTGCCGTGGTGTTGCAACACCCCGCCTCCGGATTGCATGGCCGATCCGGCGCAGCATCCTCCCCAAATCGCAAATCCGTTTCAGGCACATACCAGCAAAAACTGATTCGAATGGTCCGGGTGCTTCCGCTTGCCAGACGGAAGGGTACATACAACGATGCGCCCGGTGCACTGTCGGCAACTGGCGGTACGGCCTCCACACGTCCATCGCGAATCTTCTCCCACGCAATCGTCAACGGATCAAACCAACCTCCCCTGAACCAGCAATGGTCCACCACTGTATCCTGCTGGTCAGTCACTACAGCAAACGCACCAGCCGTGGTTGGCTTGTCAGGCAAACTCTCACAGCCCAACACAAAACCACGCTCCGCAGCCTGAACATATCCCTTGGCCCCGTCTGCTCGCATGAAGTTGCGTGTGTTCACAGAGAACACGCAAGATGCCTCCACGGCAGACTTGTTCGTAAATGAGTATTCAACCCCCGCAAATGGTAAACTCGAATCATCTTCCTGGTTGGGAATAAAGGGGCTCCACCCTGTGACGGTAGCTGTGACTGGAACCTGATCATCCGAGAGTTGCACCGTCGCAAATGGAAATCTGCTTTCAAAGGATACATTCCTGAATCTTGGCAATCCGAACACATTG
Source organism: Cyclobacteriaceae bacterium (assembly GCA_019694905.1). Classification (GTDB taxonomy): domain Bacteria; phylum Bacteroidota; class Bacteroidia; order Cytophagales; family Cyclobacteriaceae; genus ELB16-189. Next base: position 2,572 of record JAIBBB010000043.1, on the reverse strand, counting down.
CCACCGCTGCCGTTTCCTGAATCCGGCCGGCCAAAGTGCTTCCACAATGGACTTGGCCCCTCCACCACCCGCGCACCCCCTTTGATACCCTTCACATGCAGTGCCGCAAAGATCCCAGGCTCATTAAACACATCAGGCCTGTTCCGGATGGACAGATGAGAAAATGAACCAGTACCATCCAGACAGATCATCCCCGCACCCATGCCACCCATCGGAAACGACACCCGGTTCAACTGTTCACCTGTGTAGGTGCCGTTATAGCGCCTGCCAGCGGCAGAGACAGATGATAGGGTATGCTCCTCTCCTGCGGCCAATGCTACTGTTGGTGCCAGTGAAAGAGATATTCCTCCCAGTCCAATCCTTCGAAGGAATTCCCGGCGGTCAGGGGTCTTGTTCATACCACAGTGGTTTATGGTATGTAGTTAGCCAAATATCCGCTAACAATCAATGAAATTAACTGCGGCGGGAACTCACGGCACAACAGCCGTTCTTTCGGTGTAGCTATACGCCCCGAAATAGCCCAACGCCCCGCTGGTAAAGTTGCTGACCGGATTGCCTGGTGAAGCCTGTTGCGCCCCGCCACCCCCGGTGCTCACCGTACGCTCCAGTGTGTTCAGATAGTCGTACACTCCCTTGTCGATGGAATACATGCGAACAATTACCGTCTCGCCTGGCTGAAACCGGTGCCCGCCTGTTCTAAAAGTGATCGCCTCTCCGTTGTTCAGCCGGTCGCTGAATGTAATGTAGCGTCTCGCATCGATACGCGTGGTGTCATTGCTCAGTGTGAAGTAGTAATAGTTGCCTGTAACAGACGGGTCTGTAAACCTGGAATAGGCAATGTACCCCCTCGCCAGGTTGAGTGGGTTCTGAGGAAGAAAATACACTGAATCAAGTTGTACTGGTTCAGTCAACTTGCTTGAAGCCGTGAACTGCTTTCCTTCAGTTACTACGGTCAGCGTATACGTGCGCCCCGACACGCCAACCATCCCCACCGACTGATAGATCCCGCTGGCGAACGGTGAGAGAGATTCTGAATGGCCCGCATCATCGCTCAAAACGACAGTCGCACCCTGCACCCCCACTGGCAACTGAGGATTGAAGAAATCAGTGGTCTTTGTGATAAACACCGTACAACTCCTACCCTCCTCCACTCTGCCTTCGATCACTGTAAGCGGCGCAGCACTGTTCAGATCAACATGAATAACCTCCTGGCAACTCCACAGAATCAGCAACCCAAGTATACTTGCGTACCTCATAGGAATTTGAAATTGTAAGTGATCGAAGGGATGATTGGAAACAGGAACAGCTTGACCGCCTCCGTTCGTGTTGGATCTGTTTCAGCAGGACGGAAAGTGATTTGATAGGCATTGTGCCGGTTGTACACATTGTACACACTCAGGGTCAGGCTGCTCTCGAAGCGATCTGTTTTCTTCGCCACCCACGTCGCACCCAGATCCATCCGGTGATAGGCAGGCATCCGGTAACCGTTGCGCTCTGTGTAGTAGTTCACCACCTGCCCGTCAACCACGTAACGGCCACTCGGAAAAGTGACTGCATTACCTGTGTAGTAAATAAAGGTACTGCTGAGCGATAGCCGGGGTGTAGCCTGGTAGATTGCCACCACGGCAACATCGTGTCGGCGGTCCTGGCGCGCCGGGAAATAGCGCCCCCAGTTGATGGCAGCGAATTGCCGCTCGGTTCTCGACAGGGTGTATGAAATCCACCCGGTCAGTCGGGTGGCTCTGCGCTTCACAAACAACTCCAATCCGTAAGCCCTGCCGTGCCCGTACAACAACTCCGACTCCACATTGCGGTTCAGGCGCAATTCTGCACCGTACTTGTAGTCAATCTGATTTTGCATGTATTTGTAGTACACTTCAGCGGAAGCCTCATACCTGTTCTCCCGGAAATTCCTGAAGTACCCCGCCGCCACCTGGTCCCCAATCTGTGGCTTCACATTGTTGCTGCTGGGCACCCATAGGTCTGTCGGACTCGAAGTCGTCGTGTTGCTCAGCAAGTGCATGTACTGAAAGATGCGATTGTAGGATAACTTAAAGGACGAATTGCCTGAAAGCGTCCGTTGAACACTCACTCGCGGTTCAAGGCCGTTATAAGTCTTGATGATACTGGCGTGCTGATAAACTGCAGAATCAACCACATTGCCATCGCCATCATAACTGAACGTGGTAGTGGGTCCCATGAAATTGAAGTTGGAAATACGCAATCCGTAGTTGACTTTTAACTGCTCGCTCACAGTCCATTCATGCTGACCGTACGCTGCATTTTCCCAGGCATACCGTTTGTCCAGATTCCTGAAATTTCTGATCTGTATGGCTCCTGCCGATACATCACCAGGCACAAACGTGTGGTAGGTGGTGATGAAGCCGCCCTTGAAGGCATGCTTGTTGCTGACAAAAAAGTCAATATCTGACTTGACGGAATAGTCCCGAATGGCAGACTGCACATTGAACTTGGTAGGGCCAATGCCAATACCGATGTAATAGTTGTAGTCGCTGAAAATCGCAGAGGTGTTTTGAAATACCTTGCCGTTGTACACGTGATTCCAGCGGAC
>JAIBBB010000264.1 GCA_019694905.1 Cyclobacteriaceae bacterium | reverse complement strand
ACCCTGCGCTGGTGCGCGTTGGGGGTGATTTTTTGTGCCTTCAGTTTCCCGGTTCTTGCCCAGAATACGAAAGGTGACAGGCCCATCAACAACGAGCGTCAGATTCGTGAGACGCGCGTCAAATCCTACAAGCGGAAAGAGAAGGCCAAAACGCGCGACATTGCCGGCCGGCGATTGCGCACCAAAGACAAGTCATCTGCCAGCAGAGCCAATGCCAGCTTCCCGCGTGTGTCGCCTTACCGCGACCGGCCGCGGGTCACGTCTGACAGGGCTGCCAAACCACGGGGCCGTGTTTTCAGTTCACGCCCGCGGGAGCGTCAGAAAGCATGGCGTGGCGATATTGCCGGCGCTAGGATTCGTCGCATCCGCCCATCGCGCAGTGATGCGAGCAAGGCCAACATCTATCCGCAGTACAATGAGTTTGTGAATAATCCTGCGCGCCGACCGCGTCAGGAGCGGCCGGTGCGATACACCAGGAATGTGTCCGGCAAGCGCATCGTCAAGCGGCAGCCACAGCGGCGCGATCACAGCTGGCGTCAGTCTGAATTGCCGCCACGCGGATTTCAGAGTGCGACCGGCACGGTGAAGAACGTCTATCCTTCTAACGCATCGTTTGTACATAATCCGTCGCGCAGGCCATCGCGTCGCGACCAACCCATCAGCAACCGCCGAACCCTGGCGCAGGCAGCAGCGTTTCGTTCCCCGCCACCGGATAAACCACAGTCGGCCAACGGCATCCGGTCGCTGGTTCCATCGTTCCTCATCAGGGGCAAGAAGAATGTGTACTGGGGCAAATTCTCCAAAGGCGAGCGCGCGGCATTGACAGACCCTGCAGGCAATCCGGTGCGCACCAGAAATTTCAAGTCGGCACCCATTGGTCTTGTGGCGCGCGATACGCTTAAGTTTTTTGGCAAGAAGCCTCTCGGCGACAAAGGCACGGCGCGAACTTCAACTGGAGTCCGCACAGCCACACGCCGTGGACAGGTGGCATGGAACGGAGATCTGGCCGGCAACCGGCTGCGCAATGGCCGCCGGTCGGTCATCCAGCGCGTAGGTGAATTCTTTTTCCCTCGCAAAATGTCGGCGTCGGGATCTTTCACGCGCGCCGGACGTGGCACGCCCCGCGGTGGTGGCAGGGTGGGCAAGCTGGGCTACCAGCCAGCTGGTTCACGCAGTGGTGCACAGTGGAACAACAATGGCAATCCGCTGGCGCCGCGCACGGGCGGCAAGGGGATGGCGCGCGCAGCGCGTTATTCGGGAACAGCAGAGTTTTTTGGCAAGAATTTCAATTTGTCCGGACTGGGTTATGCAGGCAACAGAAAGGGACAACGCCCGACCAAAGGCCGCCGTTCGGTGAGCGGGAAGTTGTGGAACAACCGCGGTCAGGCCGTGAGTGATTTTTCTGTAGGCTCTGGCTCACTCCGCGGCTCGCTGTTTGGCGGCAATCGCAAAGTGAGACGCACAGGCAAAGGCAAGATGGGCGCCTTCCCGGTGCAGTCCGACGGTTACACCATCATGGGCCAACAAGGTATTGGCTATCGCGGCGATCTGCAGGGCGGCAAAGCCTATGAACGCAAAGGGCTCTCTTTTGCGGGCACCTTCCGCAGGGCGCGAACCGGCAAAGGCGGTGGCAGCAAGAGCGGCAGACTGTGGAACAACGGTGGGCAGTCAGTGAGTGACTTTCGTGTCGGCGACGGTAGTGTGCGCGCAGCCCGATACAGCGGCAACACCCTGGGCTTCGGCGGATTTTCTTCCAAGGGTCTGGGTTTTGCGGGCAACTTCAAGACACGGCGGCCGCCCAGGGGTGGCGGCAGCGTAAGCGGCAGATTGTGGAACAACAAGGGCCTTTCCACCACCGAGGCCATTGCCGGTGACGGCACGGTGCGCGCTTCGAAATACAGCGGCAACATGCTGGGCTTCGGCGGATTTTCCTCCCGCGGCCTGGGCTTTGCGGGCAACCTGAGAACGCGGCGGCCGGCGAAAGGCGGTGGCAGCGTCAGCGGCAGGTTGTGGAACAACAAAGGACTTTCCACCAGCGAGTTTCGCGCAGGTGACGGCACGGTGCGCGCTTCCAAATACAGCGGCAACATGCTGGGCTTCGGCGGATTTTCGCCCAACGGACTCGGCTTTGCAGGTAACCTGAAAACGCGTCGACCGGCGAAGGGCGGTGGCAGCGTGAGCGGAAGAATCTGGAACAACAGAGGGCAGGCGATCAGCGACTTCACGGCAGGTGATGGCACCATCCGCGCCTCCAGATATACAGGCAATGTGCTGGGCTTCGGCGACTTCTCGCAGCAAGGCGCGGGATACGCAGGCAACATCAGGACCCGACGCCCGAAAACAGGTGGCGGTTCGGTGAGTTTCAGACTGCACAACAACAATGGCCAGTCCACCAGTGATTTCAAGGCGAGCAGGAGTGCCTCGCTGGCGGCGCGGTTTACAGGCAACATCCAGGCAGGTACTACTTTTTCGCACAATGGCTACGGCTATGCGGGCCACATCCGCACGCGCCGGCCCCGCATGGGTGGTGGCAGCGTCAGCGGCAAGCCGATGAACAATCAGTTCCTGCCCATCCCGGTGGCGAATGCCGGCAAAGGACGCCGCGAAGGAACTTTTCAAGGCAACATCCGGGCCGGGAGACCGTGGAAAGGCGGTGGCAGTGTGAGTGGCAAACTCTGGAACAATGAAGAGAAGCCTATTGATGGTCGCAAGCCTACTCTGATGGATGCGCAGATGGTGCGCTTCACCTACAAGGAAAAGAAGTCTCCGCTGGAGCGCGCCTATGTGCAGAACCCCAACGCCTCGCGCTTGTCCATTCTCAAGCGCCACCCTGACGCTACCACGTACCGTGTGGCGGGACTTCAGATCAAAGTGCGTGAGCGCAATTATGTTCGCAAGCCCTACGCCGCTGACATTGCCCTCAAGGGCGTTGCGCCTGGCCGCCGTTCGGCGAAGGCTGCGGAATACATGCATGTGATGAAGCGCTACTGGAGTTACCGGCACAATCCGAATGCCGCGGATGAAGCACTAGATGCTGTGGCTCCTGTAAAAATCATGGGCCGGATCGGCGACTACCAGGGCAACTTCAAGATGCACAAGTACACCGACCGGCGGTTTCACCCGGATTCACAGTTTGCACATGGTTTCAGAGATAATGTCAAAGAAGAGAGAACCATTCTGATGAATGTGAAGTTGTTCTGGTCGAAACTGTTCCGCAAGAATGACACCCAGCCGGAGAATCTGAAGGAAAAGATCCGCCGGCCGCGGTACGACAAGCGCGAGCAGGGATTGTGGTATGAGTAATGGCCGTGAGGGCCTTGAGTATGTCGAAACAGTGGATACCGCTGCAGCGCACGGCGCAGCTGGAAGAAATCAGGCAGGCTTCATTTGACAAGCCGGTAGTTATTTTCAAACACAGCACCACGTGCTCCATCAGCCAGATGGCGCTGGGCCGTTGGGAACGCAGCTGGCAGGCACAACCCGGCACGCCGCTGGAGGCTTATTTCCTGGACTTGCGGCAATTCCGCGACGTGTCCAATGCCGTGGCAGCAACGTTTGACGTGCCCCACGAGTCGCCGCAGGTATTGCTGGTGCGCGATGGAAAGGCTGTGCTTGACCGGTCACACTACGACATCCGGTTCGAGGACGTCGCCGAAGCGATCAAAAATTAAAGGTTACTGTTTGCTTGAGTTCGGGATGCAGACTGAGTGCTACCGGACAGGTCAGCGCAGCGCGGTGCAGTTTTTGCTTCTGCACATCGGTGGCCTGAAGATTGGGATGACTGAAAGTGATCTGGATTTCGGCGATTTTGCGGGGGTTGGCGTTCATGATTTTCACAATGTCAGCCTTCATGCCGGTCATGTCGACACCTTCGCGTGCTGCGACCTGCCCCATGATGGTCATCATGCAGGAGGTGAGTGCCGAACACACGAGGTCCGTGGGACTGAATGCCTCACCCTTGCCCTGGTTGTCAACCGGAGCATCGGTGATAATCTGGTTGCCGGACTTGAGGTGGGTGGCCTGGGTGCGAAGGTCTCCGCTATAGGTGGCGATCATGGAAGTCATTGTGATAAAAACGGTTTTTTTGCGTTATAGGTAATATGGCTTAAATTTATTCGAAACTCTATGAAGCGCGGTCGGCTTTTACTGAAAATACTCGCATTCGCGGCTGTTTTGCCGGTTTCTGCCGCCTTTGGCCAGACGCGTGACAGCTATGACTATTCCACCGAATTCACGTGGGGAATCAACAAGAACAGCGCCGGGGGATTGATCGGAGGTTTTACCTTCAAGAAGGCGCGCAAAGTGAGTGAGACGATGCTTGAGACTTACGGCCTGGAGGTGATGAATGTGAAGCATCCGCAGGAAGTGAAGCGCAGTTCGCCGCAGACAGGCAACTTCTTCATCTTCGGCAAGAGTAACTATCTGTATGCGCTGCGCTTTCAATACGGAAGGGACATCATCCTGTTTTCAAAGGCACCGCAGCAGGGTGTGGAAATCAAGGCGGTATTCGCCGGCGGTCCCAGCCTGGGGGTGGTTGCACCCTACTACATTGACTATGCAACCGACAGCCGGAGTTTCTACAGTTCGAAACATGAACAGTACGATCCCAGCAAGCACATTGTAGGCAACATCCTGGGCACCGGCAGTTTATTCGAAGGACTGGGAGACTCGAAATTGCAGCTCGGCGGCAACCTGAAGGCGGCGCTCAATTTTGAATTGGGAACCCTGAAGAGCCAGGTGACAGGTTTCGAGGTGGGCTTCCTGGTGGATGCTTATTTTAACAAAGTGGTGCTGATGCCCACGGCAACGAACAAGGCGGTTTTCCCTACCGTGTTCTTCACCTTGTTCTATGGAAGCCGCAAATAACGCCCGTTCGGGCATAAAAAAGTCGATGATTTTTGTGACCCGATAGCCAAAGAAGGATTCTTCTTATATATTTGAAACCCTAAACTGCTGATCCTATGGAATTGAAGAAAAGTGAAAAGGCCGACCTCAACAAGAAGTCCAGCCTGTTCTTTAGCATAGGGTTGCTGATCACTATGGCCGTTGTAGTTTCTGCTTTTGAATACAAGCAGTACGACGATTCGACAGCTACCCTGCAAGGCAAGAGCACCAACACCTTTGAGGAGACACTTGAAGTGCCCCCCACTGACCAGCCCCCGCCACCACCGCCCCAGGTTCAGCAGCCTCAGGTAGTAGAAGTACCTGATGAAGAGAAAATCGAAGAAGAGATTCAGGTGAACCTCGACGTCGAAGTAACGGAAGAAACCAAGGTGGAAGAAATCGTTATCAAGGACGAGCCTGTGAAGGAAGAGGTGGAAGAAATCTTCACCATCGTAGAAGAATCAGCACAGCCGAAAGGCGGCTTGGGAGCTTTCATGAAGTATGTAGGCGACAAGCTCAAGTATCCTGCCCAGGCGCGCCGCATGGGTATCGAGGGTAAGGTATTCGTAGAATTCGTTGTAGGTAAGGATGGTGCCATTCAGGACGTACGTGCCGTGAAGGGTATCGGTGCCGGTTGCGACGAAGAAGCCGTTCGCATCATCCAGGGCTCTCCTGCATGGACCCCCGGCAAGCAGCGCGGTAAGCCCGTGAAGCAGAAAATGATCCTTCCGATCATCTTCAAGCTGGGCTAATAAAACAAAGACTTCCCAGATAGCAGAAGGGCTACCTCACCGGGTAGCCCTTCTTATTTTTTGATGTGCAGACCGAAGTGCTCAGAGCTTCGATGCGGCCTCGTCCCAGTTGACGACATTCCACCACGCGGCGATATAATCCACCCGCTTGTTCTGATACTTGAGATAGTAGGCGTGTTCCCACACATCTAGTGCGAGGACCGGCGTTCCCTTCAGCTCACTCACATCC
>JAIBBB010000042.1 GCA_019694905.1 Cyclobacteriaceae bacterium | reverse complement strand
TTGTTGACATAATATTCTTTGATTTAAAGTGCCGGCAGAATGCCAATCACGACCAGCACAATTTCGCCATGTGCATATCCAAGGTAGCTGACCAGAGATTGTGATTGCATTTCCATCAACCATCTACTTTCCACCATCAACTTTTCACTTTCAACTTCCCACTCGCACCATCTACCATCTACCATCCACCATCAACTTTCCACTTTCTACTCCCTCCATCTACCATCTACCTTCCACTTTCAACTTCTCACTTTCAACTTCCCACTTTCCACTTTCACTTTCAACTTCCCACTCGCACCATCTACCATCTACCATCCACCATCAACTTTCCACTTTCTACTCCCTCCATCTACCATCTACCTTCCACTTTCAACTTCCCACTTTCCACTTTCCACTTTCAACTTTCACCTTTCAACTTCCCACTCCCACCATCTACCATCTACCTTCTACCTCCCACCTCCACCTCCCACTTTCCACCTTCCACCTTCAACTTTCACCTTTCAACTCCCCACTCCCACCATCTACCATCCACCATCAACTTTCCACTTTCAACTCTCCACTCCCACCATCCACCTCCCACTTTCAACTTTCAACTTCCCACTCCCACCATCTACCATCCACCATCCACCATCAACTTTCCACTTTCCACTTTCAACTCTCCACTCCCACTATCCACCTTCCACCTCCCACTTTCCACTTTCAACTTTCCCACACCCACTACCCCCCCACCACTTTAATCACGCTCACGGGGCATGCTTGTGCAACTTCCAAACAAGTCTGGCGGTCCGTCTTCACTTCGCGCTGGAAGATTCCTTTCTTTTCGACACCCCGTAACAGACTGGCTTTGCCATCCTTGCGGGACATGCGCCAGAATTCGGGTTGCATTTCATAGCAGATGCCGCAGCCGATGCACTTGCTGCGGTAGTGTATCAACTTGGTCATGCTTCGCTGCCGGCGACGATCTTGTAGAGCTTGTCGTCTTCGCGAACGCGGACGTCCAGCGGGAAAGTGATTTTGTCACCCTTCATTGCCTCGCTGGCTTCGATGCCGTTGACGCGCAAGTCAGAGAGAGTGAACTGGTGGACACCTTCGCCCTTGCCGATGAGCATGACCGTGTCGCCTGTCTTTAGCTTGCCGGTCTCGAGCAGAAACTCGCCTACTTTGAGTTTAGGGTAGTAACGACTCCCACGTGCAACATAAACCTTCTTTTCAAGGGCTACCGATCTGGGCTGATTGCTCCACTCGCCGAGTTTGCGGCCGAGGTAATAGCCTTCCCAAAATCCGCGATTGTACACTTTGGAAAGTTCGTGACGCCAGGTGCTGATCTTCTCTGGTGTGTAACTTTTGTCTATGACAGCCTGCACGGCCTCCTTGTAACATCGGGTGGTTGTAACAACATAGTCCGCAGAGCGGCCGCGGCCCTCGATTTTGAGCACCGAAACACCGGCGGCCAGAACCTGATCGAGCAGGTCGATGGTGCACAGGTCTTTGGCGCTCATGATGTACTCGTTGTCAATTTCAAACTCATGTCCGTCTTCCTTATCGGTGACGATATACTGACGTCGGCAGTTCTGCACACAGGCACCGCGGTTGGCTGAGGCATATTGTGTATGCAGACTGAGGTGGCATTTTCCCGAGATCGCCATGCACAGGGCGCCGTGGGCAAAGATCTCCAGCTTGATGAGTTCCCCGGAGGGACCCTTGATCTTTCTGCGTTTGATTTCGCGGCTGATATCCGCCACCTGCTTCAGGTTTAGTTCGCGGGCCAGCACCATCACGTCGGCGAAGGCGGCGAAGAACTCCACCGTTTCAATGTTCGAAATGTTGAGCTGTGTGGATGCGTGAACAGATAGTCCAATGCTCTTGCCATACATCATGGCGGCGTGGTCCGACACGATGACTGCATCAATGTGCTTTTTCTTCGCCCGGTCCATGATGCGGCGCATGAGCTGCATGTCATGGTCATAGAGCACCGTATTGAGAGTCAGGTAGGCCTTCACGCCAGCCTGATGGCATTGCGCTACAATCTTGTCAAGGTCCTCAGTCGAGAAGTTATTAGCCGCGCGGGCGCGCATGTTGAGTTGCTCGATACCGAAGTACACCGCGTCTGCCCCACCCTGGATGGCAGCGGTGAGCGCCTCGAAGGAGCCTGCGGGGGCGAGTATCGTCGGTATTGGGAACACTTTGCAAAATTAGCGAACATTCGTGGCTGATAAAAGGGAAATCTGATTCATAAGGGGCAGTAGATAGTTGATAGTTGATAGTAGATGGTGGATGGTGGATGGTGGATGGTTGATGGTTGATGGTTGATGGTTGATAGTAAGATTACGTTTCATGAGACGGGAATATGTTTGAATATTGTAATCACATAAGAATTCAGAGTTGAAGTTCGTGAGCACATATCAAGGTCTTAATGTTTACCAAGAAGCGCTTTCCCTGGCCGACAAGATATTCAATGTAACAAAGGCTTTCCCGGCACAAGAGACCTACTCTTTGACAGACCAACTGAGGCGTTCATCAAGATCAATCGGTGCCCAACTTGCAGAAGCGTGGAGCAAGCGGCGCTATACAAACCACTTCATCAGTAAGCTAACTGATGCAGTCGCAGAGGAATTGGAAACTATCCACTGGCTAACCATAGCACAACAATGCGGATACCTATCATCGGAACAAGCTTCCTTGCTTGTTAAACAGTGCAATGCCATTGGAAAAATGCTCATGTCAATGATTGAAAATGCTGAAAAATTCAAGCTTGAGGAAAGAAACCCATTGAAATAGCTCGCCACATGTTGTTTTTGTAATCGCAGATATCCATCTACCATCCACCATCCACTTTTCACAAGGGCTTCTGCAAGGAACCGAATGACGTCCATTATATTTGTGCCGGACATTTTTTTCTCCATGCGAATACTACTCCTTTCACTACTCGCCCTTCCTTCTCTGCTGTACGCACAAATAGCCCAGCAGCGGAAACAAGTCTTGTCCAAAACCTGGACGGATGAAAAGGGTCGCAACACGCTCAGTGTGTGGATCCAGGCGCCTGCTCCCCGCACCGGTGATGAGGCGGACACACTACCCCGCAGTGCCGTGCTGACGGCCAGCCACAAAGTGGTCATCAACACTGGCAAGGAACTGGAACTGTGGGTGTGGACAGACAGTGTGCGAGATTGCGCGCTTGACCTTTGGATCGGATTGCTTCCCAATTCCACTACGGTAACGGACCTGGACAAGGACGGCATTTCGGAGACAACACTGGTTTACAGAAAAGTCTGCCGCGGTGATATCAGTCCGTCGGAAATGAAAGTGGTCATGCACGAAGGACGCACCGCGATGGTCCTGCACGGGTACATGGCGGCTCCCGCGATCCAGAAACTCGACTCGCTTCGCTTTGATCCGGACTTCACGACCGTGAAACTCGACGGCCTGCGCGAAGGTGCGCGATTGCGCGAACACTTTGGCCGCTTTGACAACCACAACGACTTCAACGGCAAACCCTATGAATTTCTGCGCCACGCTCGCAATGCGTGGATCAAGCAAATGTTTAAGGATCAGTTTACTTCGTTTGAATAAAGTGCAACAGGCTGAATGATGCAAAACGCTGGAGACGTGGGATCCGCCGTTGCCTCTTAGACACCGCCACTATCAAATTTCATCGCGAGGGCTTCCAAGGAATATCTGCCAATCAACCCGCACAGGGTATTCGGAAAAACTCTATTTTAGCAGAAACACCTACCCACATGATGCGACTTTTGTTCTCCTTGTTGTTTCTCCCACTCCTTTCTTTTGCCCAACTCAATACTGAAATTATCTTCGATGTCACCTTCAATGGCAAGAACATCGGCACGGTCAAGGCCACCGAAAAGACTACGGGCAATCACATTGTTAAAGACCTCAAGTCGGACACCGACACCAAGGTGTTGGTGATGTCGATTCACGTAGAGACTGAAGTCAACGCCACTTACGACAAGGAAACGTTCCTTAAGGGCACCGCCTTCCGGCATGCCAACAGGGGTGTGAATGATGTCCACGCCAGCACCACCCGTGTCGCCGACAAGCAATACAAGACTGAGCGCGATGGCAAGCAAATCCCGCTCAACGGCCGCGAGGTGGGATTTTGTGTGATCGACCTGTATTTCAAAGAGCCCAAAGGACTTACAGATGTGTACTCAAACATGTACACAGCCTTCGTGCAGATCAAAGAAGTCAGTCCTGGCAAGTACCTCCTTGAAAACCCGGATGGCGTGAAAGCCTGGTACAGCTACAAGGCGGGTAAACTCACCCAAATTGAGGTGGAGACCAAAGTCGGGAAGGTTGTTTCAGTGCGAAAGCAGTAACGGGCGTTTTGTCGGTTGTTGGTCAGGCGACCCACCTCAACACGTCGAAGGTTGTGTCGATGATTATGCGATATTGACTGAGCAGGTTTTCCGTCGTTGGTCAGGCACAACAAAACAATTAGCGACAGGAAACGACTCACCACCTTTCAGGCAAGCTCAATTGCTGAATTCCCACAAGTCCTTTTGCAGGAAACCAATCGGCGGAATATTCGCCGAACCGGTGCTGATGTAGCCTTTTGAACCGATGGCAAAAGCTGATGCAAAACTGCGCGTGTATGGCATGGAGGTGCGCTGCGTCCATGCGTTGGTTGCGGTATTGAATTCCCAGCAGCGCTGTTCGTCGCCGACGACATAGATACTGTTGCCAATGGTGAATGCTGCAAGGCCTACCGTAGTGCTGCCCGGATAATCTGCCTGCGCTGTCCAGGTGTCGGTGCCAGGGTTGTACTTCCACCAGTCTTTCAGGTTGCTGGTGGAACTGCCCAATCCAAAGTACCCGGCGCCGTTTGCACTGGCGGCCAATGCATACAGGCGGGCAGTAGCACCCGGTGCATCTCCCCGTTGTTCCCATGTATCCGTATTGGGGTGATAAGCCAGCACCCGCATGTGATTCACTGTATTATCCCGCTCCGTCACCATCATGAATCCAAGATCTCCGGCAGAAAAACTCCATCCGGAGTCATCGAAGTCGCGCAGAGCAGGTAACCCGGCGGTTTCTGTCCACGCGCTGCCATCGGCCGCGAGCTTGTAGAAATTGAAATTGCTCCCAGCCTCCGTGCGACCTGCACCGACATACACGTCTGTGCCGATGGTGAAACTGACCGTCTTGTACAATCCCACAGGCAGGACGGGACCTGCTGCCCAGGTATCAGTGGCGGCGTCGTACTTCCATGTCTTGCTGAGGATCACGGGATTTGTGCTTCCCCCGCATATCCAGCCCTGACCGCCCAGGGTAAATCCGGTGGCCAAACCCAGGGGTGAATCGGTAGGGATGTCTTTGAGTCGTTTCCAGCGGCCCGTCAACACTACAAAATCATCCTCACTCATGATGGTCTTCTTGTTGGCAGTGATCTGCACCTTGCCGGTACTGATGCCCTCAGGGATAGTCAGCACCAAAAGCGTATCTGCCTTGGGTTTCACGGAAACTGTTGCGCCATTGAAAATAACATCTACAGTGGACGTACTGTCACCGAAATGCGCGCCATAGATCCGAAGCAAGGCTCCTGGTCCATCTGCGGGTGGATCGAATTTTGAAATTGAAGGAGGTTCCACTCCATCCTCCAGGCAGGAAACCGCCAAGACACTCACAAGCAAAAGCAGGACCTTCGAACGCATAAGGGGACGTTTATTTACTCAAAGATAGTTTTGGAACTCACTTTCTGCAAGGTGCCGCAGCATGCCAATGTCACTTATTCACCTTGTTGCAAAAACGCAAGCAGGTCTGCAAGTTCTTGGGGGGTCATACTTCCCTCCAGGCCTTCCATCATGAGGGAAGTGCCCAGCGAAGTCAGGGATCGGATTTCGTCGCGGGGTACTGTCACTTCTTCTCCACCCATCTTCCGAAGGGTCACCTGACCATCCGTTTCGGAGGCAATGATTCCAACATGGATCTGGCCGCCTGTTGTCTCCAAACGATGGCTGATAAACTCAGTATTCACAGCAGCATTCGGGTCGAGGATATCTTGCATCAGGGTTTCTTTGCTCTTTCGGTTGATCTCTGTCAACACCGGTCCGACGCGCTTGCCAAGGTCCCCATATTGATGGCAGTTGCTGCAGATATTGGCAAAGACCTTTTTGCCATTGCGTCCGTCACCAGTCAGGGTGAGTGCCGTTCTCATTTGGTCAATAGCAGTCTGGCGGGTGACCACGCCGGCGTCGCTAAAGAGTTTCGCGGCCCGCTTCCGGATGCTTTCGTCCGACGTCCACCAGAGCAGTGTGCGCCTGCGCTCAAGGTCGAAGTTCATTTCACCAATATTGATCGTGCCATTCTCGAGTCCGGTCAGGAGTGCATCCTGATGAACCTCCTTGTACAAAAGCAAATCACCGGCAAGTCGCCTCGTTTGTGGTCCCAGTGATTTCCATTTTTCCACCAGTCTGCGCCCAATCGTCACATCGTCATAGGCTGCCAGTTGCCTGAGTGCGGCCTCCTGCAGTTGAACCGGTTGCTGTTGATCGAGGCATACAAAGAGCACATCAGCCTTGTCTCTCAGATCTGCTTGCTCGAGCAGACGCAACTGGGCCATGCGATCTTCCGCTGACCGTTGAGTGTCAACAGTGGCCCGGAGCGCATCCCTGCTTGCCTTCTTGAAGGCTTCGGACACCGGTAATCCCAATGATACGCGAAGACCTGTGATGGCAGAAAGAGACGGAAGGTCTGCCCCGGACTCCAGTTCCACAATAGATTGTACGACGGCAGGTGAAGTAGTGCGTGGGAGAGGCGCCTGCCGGAGAGCCTGGAGCACTTTCAACACCTTTCCTTTGTCGACTCCGGCCAGATGGTGCAATACCGTCGCGAGTCCGTCAGCCTGACCCGAAGCGTTTCGTGCCAGCGCCGAAAGAAGCTCAGTATGGTCACCACCCAATTGCTTCACTTTCAGAAAATAGCCGACGGGGTCTCTTTTGCAGTAAATAGCGGCAGCGGCAGTGAGCCACTGATCGCCATCAAAATCCAATCCCTTTATGAATAGTGAATCCATCCACAATCTGCTTGTGTTCCATGTGGCCGCATCAATCGTGCTGGCGCTTAGCAATGCCTGCAGCCGAACCCTGCTCTGCTTATTTGCGAGTAGTGCCGCGCAGGCCCGTAGCACTTGTGGGTCTGTCAATTGTGATTCGGACATGAGCAACGCCTGCTCATTCACGATAGCGCTGGTGTCAGTCAGTGCCTTCAACAATACGGAGGCCGTCAGAATCTTTCTACCCTCCATCGCACGCATGGCGTGGATGCGCGCCAGTGAATGAGCACCTTCGGCCGCTGACATCAGACCGGCTGCCAACTCGCTGCTGAAGGGGGCCCCGATCAGTTTGCGTTGCGCCTGCAACCGCACCCAACCATTCGGATGCCGGAGGCTCTCAAGCAACCCCTGAAGGTCACTCAGCTTTCGAAAGTCAAACGCCGGGGCGGGAAAGCCATCGCGAACAAGCCGGTAGATCCGGCCCTTGTCCTTGCCTGCCTCCAGGTCCAATGTCTTTTCAATGTCATCAGGAATCCATTCCGGATGCTCAATCACCTGCCGGTACATGTCAATCACGTACAGGGCCCCATCCGGCCCCACCGTCATGTTCACCGGCCTGAACGACCGATTCATACTCGCGAGCACCTCGCGCTTGGGCGTTATTCTCCCAGCAGACATTGCTGCTCCTGAGGGTGTCAGTTTGTCGACGTGCAAAAGGTTGAGCACCACGTCAGCCACCCAGAGTGACTGGTCGTACTCGGGTCCCATCGCGCCGCCGTTGTAGTACGTAATGCCGCAGGACCCTGAAAAATATCCGGACTGCTCAGGGTGATTGACCCTTGTTTCCTGCTCGCCAATGGGATAAATTCTTGAAAGTCCATGCTCTTCGTGATCGGAGATGTTGTGCAGCGTATTTGTGATTGGCAGTACCACATCAGACCAGTAACGATCCGAAAACACAATTTGCGATACGTGCGTAAGATTATGTGTGCCAAACTGGTGCCCGGCTTCATCCATGGCCACACCAAAGCCCCCGCTGGATTCACCTACGCGTTCGAGTCTGCGCGTCTCCAGATCAAATCGGAAGTCCTCACCGCGCAGATCGAGCGGCTTCTCTCCATAGTTCCACCAATAGGGCTTGCCGGAATTGCCGCCATTGGCTGCATAGATCCAGTTGTCGAGTCCGTACGTCAGTCCGTTGAAGTTATGCTGGAGGTTGCCGGTACTGAACCCACCCATGAGGGTGTCAACCGCATCAGCCATCCGGTCATTATTAATATCCCGTGCGTGAAGCAAATACGGCGGCGCCGCCACAAGTACGCCATCTCGCCAGGGCAAAATGGATGAAGCCATCTGCAGATTTTCTGCAAATACGATTGATTCGTCATACACGCCGTCCGCGTCAGTATCGCGGATCACAAGGATGCGGCTTTGTTTGTCTTCCAACGGATAGCCGGGCATCTCCAGCACATAAGCTTCGCCCTCGTCGTTGAACTCCAGATCAACAGGATCCCTGATCAGCGGTTCAGATGCAACCAGTTGGAGAGTGAATCCCGGCTCCAACTGAAATCCATCTGGTGCGTTGCGCTTCTTTTCACAACCCCACAGCACCGCTACAACAGGCAGCAACCATATCCATGAACGCATGTGCGTGTCTACATTTTTTGAGTACGTCATTCGTTGTGGATGGTGGAATCTACTTTCTACTTTCTATTATCCACTATCTACCATCTACTTTCTACTTTCTACTTTCTACTATCCACTATCTACCATCCACACACCTACTCACTCACCTTACCCTCCCCTCCCTCACTTCCCACCCTTTCGGATAAACTCATTCAAGTCATCCCGCAGATAAACAAAGTTGAGCTCATCACCCAGTGTGTAGTAGTTTGACTGGTCAGTGCATTTTTCAAACAGCAGTTTCATTGCATCAAGTTTGTTCTGGTCAAATGAAAACTCCTTGGTGATGGTGCGTACCTGGCCGGTGCTGAAGCACTTGCTGACGCGGATGGTCTTCAGCAAGTTCAGCTTTTCGTCAGGGAAATTCTTGGATTGGAGGCTGCGCAAAACGGTCTTGAGGTCCTCATCGGTTACCTGGCAAACAGGTGGTGGCGGCGTAAGGTAGGTTGTAGCAAACTGTACCCAGTCGTTCTGCAATGCTGCTGAACTGAAAAGGGCTTTGGCGGCGCCATGGTGTTCCAGATCGTGGACACGTGAAAACGCATCGGCCAGTGCTTTGAAACGCATGGATTCATCTCCAATCAGTGAACAAACCTTCATCAAATGCGCCATGCTGAAGCACCGTTGCTGAACCGCTGCCTGAATAGCCACGTATCGGGTCTCATCGGTTGGTTGCCCAAAGATACCGCTCGCCATCATGGCGAAACCGCTTTCATCAATAACCGGTCCGTCGCAGCCCTTTTTGCCAGTGTATTTGAGATGTGTTGGATAGAGAATGGCTGGAAACTTCATCACCTTCAGGCTCTCTTTGGAGGACTCCGGAACAGCTACTACTGGTGTAGGTGTTGCGCGTCGTTCCTGTACTCCCGCATGCTGGGTATAGTCATACAGCCGCAAGGCGAAAGACAATGATCCGAATGCGTCGTACACGTCAAAGAAGTTGACCCGGTCGAAGGTGCTGTTCCACGCCGCCTTTCCAAATTCAAGTCTTGATGCATCATCCGACAAAAGGACACAAACATTCTTGACCTGGCTGCTGGTGAGACAGTTCTTTCCGGCGAGCGCGAGTGCCTGCTCCAGCTTTTTCTGCGGTGTTGATTGTGCGGCGACAAGATTGAAGGCAGACTGGAAAGCTATGTTTCCCATCGGGTTGGGACAATCCTGGGCGCTGGAAGGTGTGAGCGCTGAGAGCGTGATGAGGAGAATGAGGAGGGGTTTCATGGTGAGAGAGTGGAGAGTAAGTAAGTAAGTAAGTAAGTAAGTAAGTAGGTGGATGGTGGATGGTGGATGGTGGATGGTGGATGGTGGAATTTGGGTATGTAAAATAAACTGTGTCAATAATAATAACTGAGGATGTTGGAATGTGGGAAACATGCCGGGGACGTGTGTGGCGTTTTCCATATTTCAACATCACTTTATAAAGATAGATTCAGTCTGCCCTCGAACCAAATCGACAACTGAGAGACCGTGAGGCTCCAGTTTTGCAGCGGAGCGGTCCACTTCTTTCGGATATTTCGGTAAGCCAGGTAAACTAACTTTAGCAGAGCCATGTCAGAGGGGAATGCGCCCTTGGTCTTGGTGACCTTTCTGACCTGGCGATGAAACCCTTCGATTGCGTTGGTCGTGTAGATGAGCGTGCGTATGGCCGGGTCATACTTGAAATAAGTGCTGAGCTTACTCCAGTTATTACGCCAGGAGTTGATCACCAGCGGGTACTTCTTGCCCCACTTCTGCTCAAGGGAATCGAGTTGTTGCTCTGCAAGTTCCTTCGTGGAAGCGCGGTAAACTTCCTTGAGGTCCTTGAGAAAGGGCTTCTGGTCCTTGCTGGCCACATACTTGAGACTGTTGCGAATTTGGTGAACGATGCAACTCTGTACTTCGGCTTTCGGAAAGGTAGCCTGGATGGCCTCTGCAAAGCCCTTGAGGTTGTCAATGCTGGCGATGAGAATGTCTTCTACCCCGCGCGTACGCAGGTCGGATAGCACACTAAGCCAGAAGTTAGCCCCTTCGCTTTCAGAGACATACATGCCCAGCAGATCCTTGCGCCCTTCCGTATTGATGCCCAGAATGTGATATACAGCTCTGGATGAAATCCTGCCTTCATCCTTGACCTTGTAGTGCATGGCATCAAGCCAGACGATGCAGTATACGCTCTCCAGTGGGCGGGCTTGCCATTCCCTAATCGCCGGGATCACTCGGTCAGTGATGGCGCTAAGTGTGGCGTGGGAAACATCGGCATCGTAGGTCTCCTTTAGATGGGCACTGATATCGCGTAGACTCATCCCAAGACCATACATGCCTATGATCTTAGACTCCAGCGTGTCGGCTAGTACCGTCTCACGCTTCTTAATGATGTCCGGCTCGAACGTGGCATTCCGATCACGACTTGTCTCTATCTCAACAGGCCCATCAGATGTCTGAACTGTCTTGCTGATTTTGCCATTGCGACGGTTGCCCTCTTTGCGTTCTGCCTCATCAAGGTGTGCATCCAACTCACCCTCCAGGGCAGCCTCCAGAAAACTCTTGAGCATGGGGCCGAAGGCTCCATCCTTCCCGTACAGTGACTTGCCTGAGCGGAACTGCTCAAGAGCCTTCTTCTTAATCTCTTCTAAATTGAATTCCTCCTTCTTGTTTTCCATATTGTATCAAAGTTGGTGTTTTTCCTTCTTTGACACAGTTCATTTTACAGCCTCTGGAATTTACTTTCTACTTTCTACTTTCTACTTTCTACTTTCTACTTTCTACTTTCTACTTTCTACTTTCTACTATTTACTATTTACTATCTACTATCTTACTATCCACTATCCACTATCCACTATCTACTATCTACTATCCACTATCTACTAACTACCATCAACTATCAACCAACCACTATCTACTATCAAAACTCCCCACTACACCGCGCCAAGATCGATGGGTAACTTGCGATGGCGCTTGCCGGTCAGGGCGAAAATGGCATTGCCCAGAGCCGGAGCCAACGGTGGCAGTCCGGGCTCTCCTACTCCTTCCGGTTCACTTCCGCCTGGCATCATATGCACCTCCACCGGCGGTGAATCATTGATTCGGCTCATCCTGTAGGTATTGAAGTTCTTTTGCACAGTCATCCCGTTTTTGAATGTGGTCTCATCCTTGACAGCCGCTGAGAGCGCCATGATGCTGCCACCTTCCACTTGCGGTTTGACGTTGTCGGGGTTGACCACCAATCCGCAGTCAATCACTGCAACTACTCTTTCAACCTTGACACCATTGCCCTGTTTGGAAACATAAACAACGTGTCCGGCCTGGCCGGCAAAGAATTGCCAGATGGCAACGCCCTTGGCCCACCCTTCGGGCAGTGGTTTGTCCCACCCACTCTTCTCGCGAAGACTGAGAAGCAGGTTTTTCATCTTCGTATTCTTATTAATCATCCCTAACCTGAAGTCGATGGGGTCCTTTCCAGCAGCGTGGGCCATCTCGTCAATGAAGCACTCATGCGCGAAAGCCGTCGTGGCAGAATACACGCTGCGCCACCAAAGAATCGGCACCGAAGTCTCAGCGTAGATGTTATGGTGACTCACGTTGGGAATCTCATATGGGCTGTCGGCAATACCTTCCATCGCGCCACTATCCTCTTTGTGATTGGGGTCCTGCGCTCCAAACAGACTGTACATGATGGATGGTGCCACCACTTTGTGCTGCAGTGCCAGCGGATTGCCCTGGGCATCCAGTGACGCTTTCAGTGCACTCACGGTGCCAGGCCGGAACGGGCCGATCGTCATGTCATCTTCTCTTGTCCAGATCACCTTCACGGGGGCCTTTACAGATTTGGACAGGAAGGCAGCCTCCGAGATATAATCATCAAGCAAACGCCTGCCAAATCCACCGCCGAGAAAGGTGAAATGCATCTTCACTGAATCAGGTGGAAGTCCGGTAAACTTGACAAGGTGATCGAAAGCCTCGTCAGGTACCTGTGTGGGCGCCCAGACTTCGCAAGAAGTATCGGTCACATGGGCTACCGCATTCTGCGGTTCCATCGGTGCGTGGGACGCAAACGGAAGTTCATACAGCGCTTCAACTTTCTTTGCACCCTGGGCATAGGCCTTTGCAAAATCACCTGACTTGTGCGCCACCATTCCCTCAGTTCTGGTCAGGTTGCGGAATCGTTCGTACAACTTGTCGCTGTCAGTGAGTTCCACGCCGGCATTATCCCATTCAACTTTCAACGCCAGTCGGCCCTGATAGGCAGCAAAGTAGTTGTCAGCCAGTACTGCCACACCATACGCCTTATTCAGGCCCACATTCCGCTCTACTACCTGCACAAATTTTACACCGGGCACTTTCCTTGTTTCACTATCGTCGAACGACTTGACTTTGCCGTGAAATACCGGGGAGCGCTCGATTGAAGCATACAGCATACCGGGCAGCTTGACGTCAATGCCGAACTGCGCAGTTCCATTTACTTTATTGATGATGTCCGGACGTCTGACCGACTTTCCGATAACTCTGAAGGTGGAAGGGTCTCGCAACTTCACTTCCTTGGGCACAGGCAGTTGAGCGGCAGCAGTCACCAATTCTCCAAATGTGGCAGATTTCCCACTTGCGGTATGAATCACTTTTCCGTCCTGTGTATCACACTCTGTTGCGTTGACTTTCCATTGGGCAGCGGCTGCCTCAATGAGCATCTGTCGTGCAGCCGCACCCGCCTCCCGCAGTTGCTTCCAGGATCCGCGCACACTGTAACTTCCGCCCACCGACATGTTACCAAAGCGTTTATCAACGACGGTATTCTGAACAACAACCTGGTCCAGTGTCACCCCTAATTCCTCTGCCACAATCAGCGGCATGGACTGGAAAGTACCCTGGCCCATCTCGGGCTTGTGATTGTAGATGAGGATCGTGCCCTTGCTGTCGATAAGGATAAAGGGTGTGAATTCCTTCGCGGTGGCCGGATCGAAAGACGCCAACGAGGTCAGCACACCTTCCTTCTTTCCCTCGCAGCCAATGGCGAAACCGAGCGCCAGCACACTGCCGGTCATACCGGCGACTTTAATAAAATCGCGGCGGCTGAATATCTTGGTGGATTGTGTCATATTACAGGGGGTCAGGCGTTGGACTTGGCAGCTGTCTTGATGGCTTCGCGAATGCGGCCGTAGGTGCCGCAGCGGCAAATGTTGCCGGCCATCTTCTCATCAATATCCTGATCGGTTGGATTCGGATTCGACGCCAGCAGAGCCGCAGCACTCATGATTTGTCCCGACTGGCAGTAACCGCACTGGGGAACCTGATGCTCAATCCATGCCTTTTGCAACGGATGGGTTCCGTCCTCGGAAAGTCCTTCAATGGTAAGCACTTTCTTCCCCACTGCCGACGAGACCGGAAAGATGCACGAGCGCGTCGCTTCTCCGTCAATGTGAACGGTACAAGCACCGCATTGGGCCATGCCGCATCCAAATTTGGTGCCTGTGAGTCCGACATAATCACGGATCGCCCACAACAAGGGCATGGCAGGGTCTGCATCAATTGCGATGTCCCGTCCATTGATATTCAGTTGAAGATTGGCCATAGCACAAGGGTTATAGTCAAAACTAAATAAAATCAATGACTGTAACCAGCAATCGCTGACAGGCGGAAATCTCTGATAAACTACGTATTTGCCGCAGGCCTCTTGATGGGAAGTCTTGAGAAGAGCCAGCGGAATGCAACAAATAATGCCAGGGTGGTTGGTATAGCCGCCATGGCCCACACCACCAGTCCGTTCAGCGTTGACCAACCCAGGGTTTGAAAGGCCAGCCAGGGATCAGAACTGAATAAGTCAAACAACTCCGACAATGTGCGATTGGATGAGGGGGCATCAAACAACCAGTCGCCGGTGCGCAGCAAGGGTAGAAAGAAGACAAACTGAAGCGGATATGCCAGTTGGTTGGCCAGCAGTACGGCCGCAGGATTCAGGCGAAATAAGGCAATGCATGCCAGGCACAGGATGGTACCAGATCCAAAAACCGGGATCGTCGCTATCATCACACCCGCAGTGACCGCCCAAGAAAGCTTTGCTGGTGTAATACCCTGGTTGAGCAAAGCCATCAACGGGGCCTTGACGCGATTTGTAAGAAAGCTCTTCAAAACTGAGATGTTTTCCTCGGAAACCAGGGAATGAACGCACTCACCTCCTGCTGGTATTTCCGATAGGCTTCCCCACGGGATTGGATTGCAAGTGCTTCCAGCATGGGTATGCCGGAGACCTTAATCAGTAGCCAGCCTATGATGAACGGGGTAATCAATGCCCAGGAGCCGAAAGGCGCATCCCATGCCACCAACGCAAACCCAACCCAGCAAAGCCATTCAAAAAAGTAGTTGGGGTGACGGGAATACTTCCAGAGGCCTGCCCGGCAAACCTGGCCCGGAGCACGGCGTCTAAATGACTTCAACTGCGCGTCAGCGATCGCTTCACCCAAAACAGACACCACCACCACACCAACGCCGGCAATGGACGTGAAGGCCACGGTCTCATGCTGATTGGAAGCTATCAGAAATACTGGTAAAGCAAGCACTGCGTTGGTCAGAGCCTGGAAGGCGAAGAAGCGCCACATCCGCCACGACTCTTGTGCGCCGTACCGAATGCGTAGCTGTGCATACCTCCTGTCCTCTTCAGCATGACTGGTATTCCGGATGTAGAGGTGCAATCCCAGGCGGAGGCTCCACAGTACAATAACTGCCAACAGCAGTCGCTGGGAGAAATTTCCAGATCCCACAAAGAACCAGATGACAGCGAGTAAGCCAAAGTTCCATGACCACCATGCATCCACGACGCCGGCATTGCGCGTGTACAACTGACGCCACCATACCAAAGTCATGATCGTCAACGTGATTAAAAAGGCAACACCGGTAGATTGCGGCAGCGACATGCTGCAAGATACACTCAAATTACCGCCAATACTTCCGCAACTTCAGCAGCAATAAGTTCAACTTGTCTCGAAACCTTCGCGGTATCATTTTGCGCCAGATGCTCCAGCACTCTGGCAAGATGTGCCAATCGCTCAAAACCACAGGAAAGCGCCATGCCCTTTAGCTTGTGAGCTGATTCGCTCAAGGCCTCGTGTTGCTGGTGACGCAGGTTTACCTGCAATACCTGAAGCATTTGCGATAGTCCGGGTTTTGC
This sequence comes from Cyclobacteriaceae bacterium, assembly GCA_019694905.1. Classification (GTDB taxonomy): domain Bacteria; phylum Bacteroidota; class Bacteroidia; order Cytophagales; family Cyclobacteriaceae; genus ELB16-189. The sequence continues at coordinate 3,249 of JAIBBB010000042.1, read as the reverse complement.
TGCGAGCAGAATCTTGTCGCGCATATCAGATCTGCCACCGACCCGCAGCCAAAGCGCCTGGTCATTGAAATGGGGCAAGGAGTGATCAGATTTTGGTGCATCAGAATGCGTGGAGAGTGGCTGCTGCGATGCCTTGAAGTACTTGGTAAGAACCAGTCTCAGTGAGTTGGTGACAACAGGCTTGCTGATGTAATCATCCATACCTGCTTCAACACATCTTTCGCGCTCATCCTTCTCGGTACCTGCTGTCAGCGCAATAATCGGAATGCGCTGGTCTGCTTCTTCCAACTTGCGGATGGTCAGCGCCGCATCGTAACCGCTCATCAAGGGCATCCGGACGTCCATCAGGACAAGCTGAGGATGTACCCGCTGAAACATTTCTACCGCCTGCTCTCCATTTTCTGCTTCGTGAACAGTTGCACCTGGCAACACATGTTCAACAATGGTCCGTGCCAGAATCATATTGGGTTCATTGTCCTCTGCGATCAACACCGTAAGAGGCTGATCCGTCAGAACCTCGGACACCACCGCAGGCGTAGAGTGCCATCCCGCCGGCGCCGCATCCGGATCATGGAGACGGGCGAGGGCTTCGAACAACTGATCCATCTTGACGGGCTTGGAGAGATGTTGCTGGATGTGCAACTCCTGGCAGGCGGCCATCAGATAGGAATCGTCGGCAGAAGAATAGGTAAGAACAATGGGATGCGTTGCTGCCGGCGCCAGCGACCGTAACTGACGCACGGTTTCAATGCCATTAAGGGATGGCATGGTGAAGTCCATGATGATAGCATCATACCGTTTGCCTTGCCGGATGCGTTCAATGGCCTCTTCACCGGAAGCTACTGTCTCTGTGGACACATTCGCATGCAGCAGCATGTCGTGCAAGATGCGTCTGTTGGTGGCGTTGTCATCCACCACCAACGCAGTGTTGACCAGCAAGGAGGTAGATGGAACCTTCTCCGCTTCAAAATGACTGCGGAAAGTGACTTCAAACTGAAAGATGGATCCTTTGCCCGGCACAGAGTGCAAAGACAATTCACTGCCCATGAGTGCCAGCAGGCTGTTAGAGATGGTGAGCCCCAAACCAGTTCCTCCAAATTTACGGGTGGTGGAGCTGTCTGCCTGGGCAAAAGCCTCAAAGATTCGCCGTTGATTTTCAGGCGCGATGCCGATGCCGGTATCTCTGACACTGAACTGGTAGCGCGTGGAGTCGTTGCGTGATGCCACCACCTCAACCATCAACTCCACTTCTCCATGCTCTGTAAATTTGACGGCATTGGACAACAGGTTCATGAGCACCTGCCGCAGTCGGATCTCATCGGCCCAGATTGTCCGGGGAATATTGGGAGCAATGTTGAGCAACAGTTCGATTTTCTTGCGGTGAGTTTGAAATCTCACCAGGTCAGTTACTTGCTGACAGATCTCAACCAGGTCGGTCTTCGCCACCGATAACTCGAGTTTGCGGGCCTCAATTTTGGAGAAATCCAGAATGTCACTGATAATGTCTAAGAGCGCCTGAGCGGACTGCGAGACCGTGGACAAGTATTGCTCCTGTACAGGTGACAATCTTGTCTTGAGCAAGAGGTCTGTAAATCCGATGACGCCGTTCAGGGGGGTTCGTATTTCATGGCTCATGCTGGCGAGGAACTCTGACTTGGCAAGATTCGCTTCGATGGCTTGCTCACGGGCTCTGATAATGGCTGCGTCAGCCTCCTTTCGCAACGTTATATCTTCAAACTGGGTAAAGACCATGTAGGGCTGCCGGGTATTCGAGTCGATCAGAAATTGGGACTGAAAGTTCAGCCACCGGGTCATGTTTCTTACCGGGTTCTTTATCGCAAAGACCATGGATCCGATGTCGCCACCATCGTGTAGCAAGTCTATACCCGGAAATTCGGCCGCCGTCACGGGTGTGCCGTCTTCACGAATCAACTGCAGGCCAAGTTGGTCCGGCCGCCGCCCGACTACCTTGTCACGTGGAAGACCCAACATCCGCACTGCAGCATCATTTATTTCGAGAATCTCTCCTTCCAGGGATTGATAGGCAAATCCCAGCACGTTGCTGGCGAACATGGTCCGGTGCTTCTTTTCACTTTCGGACAGTTCTTTCGTGCGCTCGTCTACCAGCGCAGACAGTTGCAGGTTGCGGGACCTGATGCGCCGTGTGCGCACGTAGAACAAAAGCGCGAATGCCGTAACGGCCAGAAGGCTAAAAACAACCCGGGCCCAGGTTGTCTGCCACCATGGCGGCAGAACTTTAATACTCAACGATGTGCCTGCGTCATTCCATACCCCCTGATGGTTCGCTGCCTTTACTCGCAACGTATAGTCGCCAGGTGCAAGGCCCGCAAAATTGAGGGTTCGCTGGGTACCAATTTGAATCCATGAAGAATCGGCCCCCAGTAATTGGTAAGCATATGGATTATTGCGATTGTACGTATAGTCCAGTGCAACGAAACTGATGGAAAACGAGTTGCTTTCATGGTCAAGCCTGATTTGTGACGTCTCTCCGAGATTTGCAGGAATAATTTGTTTGTCTTTGCCAGCACTCGCGGTTCTATTCATCAGATGCAATTCAGTAAAATAAACCGGAGGTGCCGGGGCAGACCGTTCCATAAACCTCGGATCAAACGCATTAATGCCTGCACCCGTCAGGTAGATGATTCCTGAACGGGACTGAAAAAGAGTATTGATCCTGTAGTCATTTGTGAAGAGACCGTCGTGATTGGTAAACTGTACCATTTTCCTGGTGTGTGCATCAAACCGCACCAGCCCTCTGCTGGTACCCAACCACAGAATGCCATCTTTATCGATCGCAATATTTCGCACCAACTCCGAAGGCAACCCTTGTCTCATATCGTAATGTGCGACCACAGTTTCGCCGTCCAGTAGATAGAGCCCCTTGCTGGTTCCAAGCCAAAGCTTGCCAGCCGCATCTTCCTTCATCGCAAAGATGCCGATTGATTGTCCACTATTGGCAGATGGAAATACCTGCCTTCGCTTGCCATTGGTCATTACGTCCAGGTGTGCGGTACTGCCTATCCACCATTCATTATTTCCCCGGATCATCATGCACTGAATCCGGTTATTGGGTTCTTCCGTGGAGTCCATCAGAATCTTGAAGGTTCCAAGTTCAAGATCTGATAACACTTCCAAATCACGCCAGGTCCCGAGGATGAATGAACCGGTAACGGGATCCTCGGTGATGGTCTGAATATTGATGTCACGCATTCGTCCCCTTCCGCCCGC
>JAIBBB010000263.1 GCA_019694905.1 Cyclobacteriaceae bacterium | reverse complement strand
ACAACAAGGGCTACGACGCCGCCAACCAGAAATGGAAGCAGTCCATCGGCAAAGCACGTCTCACCGGCGCAGCCAACATGGGCACCCTGGAGGTGTCGTTCTTCGGGCCCTTCTACGCTGCCTACAATGTACTGGCTGTCGACGAGCACTACCAGTATGCGCTGGTAGTTGGTGGCAGCGTGGACTATGTGTGGATCCTGTCGCGCACGAAGACCATCCCGGAAGAGGTGCGACAGCACTATCTTGAAATTGCCCGCGGCCTTGGATGCGATGTGAACGCCCTGGTGTGGACTGAACAATAGTACCTGATTTTTTTGTCTTGAGGGAATAACCAGCCGGGTACATTTGTCCAACCGAAAAATACTACCCTATGTCACAGACCATGCGCGTATACCACCGCTACCTTGGATTCTTTCTGGCCGGTATCATGGCCATCTACGCCCTCAGCGGCGTCCTTATGATTTTTCGCACAACCGACTTCCTCAAAGTGGAGCAGGTGCGCACCTCCAAACTGCCGACCGGCATTCCAATGGAGAATATTGGCCGTGAACTGCGGATCCGTGAATTCAAAGTGCTCAAGGAAGAAGGCGACATAATCACTTTTAAGGAAGGCACCTATAACAAATCAACCGGTGAGGCTGTAGTGACCGTGAAAGAACTGCCGCCCATGCTCGCCAAACTTTGCGATCTGCACAAGGCTACCACCCGCAGTCCGCTGTTCTTTCTGAATATCTTCTTCGGCATTTCGTTGCTGTTCTTTGTGTTGTCTGCGTTCTGGATGTTTTCGCCCGGTTCGGGTATTTTCAAGAAGGGGCTCTACTTCACGGCAGGTGGCATTGCCCTGGCGCTGATCATGTTCCTGATCTGACAGAATTGTTTAAAAAAACCGGAATGATAGTCGAGTCATCGATCCTTCCGGTTTTTTGTCGTCCTACGTGCTAACAGCAAAATGTGTAGCCACTCTTATGCCGGTATGACATTCATTATCAGACAAATGAATATCCATCCGCGCCTATTTTATTACCCGAGCGACACAATCTGCCAGCATTCGCGACCATGCTATTTAATAGCATGAATGGGCTGGGGATAATAAAAAAGAAACAACCTTTTGAACCGACTGACGTTTATCGTAATATTACGATCGATATGGGCGCAAGCAAGGTTTCTGAGTACACGCAACAGGAAGTAATCCTGGCAAAATACGCCAAGGCGTTGTCGCATCCTGCCCGCATTGCCATTCTGAATGTGTTGCTGAAGCGACAGGCTTGCATTTGCAGCGACATTGTAGAAGAGCTGCCTCTGTCGCAATCGACAGTGTCACAACACTTGAAAGAGTTGAAAGAGGCAGGGCTCATCAAAGGCGAGATAGAAGGCGCTTCCATCTGCTATTGTATCGACGAGAAAGAATGGACAAAAGCCAGCGCGCAGCTGGGAGAAATGTTCGGCCTTTTAGGTACGCACAAGGCCAGGTGCTGTTAAAAAAATTTGAACTTATTCATCGGCATATTACGATATTCAAATAAAACCCACCGGTTATGAAAACAGATGATCAACTCAAGGAATTGGTGAAACAGAAGTACAGCGAGATTGCTTTGCAGGACAAGGCCACCAACATGTCGTCGTGCTGTGGAGCAGGCGGCTGCAGCACAGAAGTATATAATATTATGTCTGACGACTACACTGCTCTTCAGGGTTATCAATCAGATGCGGACCTGGGTCTCGGCTGCGGCCTGCCCACGCAATTCGCGCAGATCAAGGAAGGTGATGTGGTGATTGATCTGGGCAGCGGCGCGGGCAATGACTGCTTTGTGGCCAGACATGAAACCGGCCCCACCGGAAAAGTGATTGGCATGGACTTCACGCCGGCCATGATAGAGAAGGCGCGGATCAACGCCGAAACGCTGGGCTTTCACAATGTGGAGTTCCGCCAGGGCGACATAGAGCACATGCCTGTTTCCGCCAATGTGGCCAATGTGATTGTAAGCAATTGCGTACTGAATCTGGTTCCCAACAAGGATGGGGTTTTCAAAGAGATACATCGGGTGTTGAAACCCGGCGGGCACTTCAGTATATCGGACGTAGTGCTCAAGGGCGACTTGCCGCACGCACTTCAACACGACGCCGAGATGTACGCCGGCTGTGTGGCAGGCGCCATCCAGCGTCAGGAGTATCTCAACCTGATTCATCAAAACGGATTCACGAATGTGACGGTGCAAAAAGAAAAGTTCATCTCAATTCCGGACGATATTCTGAGCCACTATCTCAGTGAAGCACAGATCGAGTCATTCAAGTCAGGAAAGACGGGTATTGCCAGCATCACGGTTTATGCGGAGAAGCCGCTGGAGACAAAAGCGTGCTGCGCTCCTGGCTCAGGTTGCTGCTAAATGCCGGCCTGTCATGCATAGACCCTCCACACTCAATCCATCATCGGGGAAGCGACTTGGCTTCCTCGATCGATACCTCACGATATGGATCCTGCTGGCGATGGTTGCCGGCGTATCTTTGGGAGTATGGCAACCATCCGCTGCCGATTACATTCAGTCACTGTCCAGTGGCACAACCAATATTCCGCTGGCCATTGGATTGATGCTGATGATGTATCCTCCATTTACCAAAGTCCAGTACAATCAGTTGGGCAAAGTCTTCCGCAACGTCAAAGTATTGGCTGTGTCGCTGACACTGAATTGGGTCATTGGTCCCATCCTGATGTTTGCGCTTGCGCTGATTTTCCTGGGTGACCAGCCCGACTATATGGTGGGCTTGATAATTATTGGACTGGCGCGCTGCATTGCGATGGTGATTGTGTGGAATGAGCTGGCAGACGGCAGTCGTGAATACGCGGCAGGGCTTGTGGCGATGAACAGCATCTTTCAGGTTTTGCTCTACAGTGTATATGCGTACCTGTTTGTAACAGTGCTGCCACCGCTTTTCGGATTTGCGGGCGGCGTGGTAGCGATCACGATTGGCCAGATTGCGCAGAGTGTGGCCATTTATCTCGGTATTCCATTTGTGGCCGGCCTCCTCACCCGGGTAGTCATGATCCGGCTGAAGGGCGAAGATTGGTACACTTCGCATTTCATCCGGTGGGTTTCCCCCATCACACTCGTTGCGCTCCTTTTCACCATTGTCATTATGTTCAGTCTGAAGGGGCAGATGATTGTAGAGATCCCTTTTGATGTGATCCGGATTGCGCTGCCGCTGGTCGTCTACTTTGCCATCATGTTTTTCGTCAGTTTCCTGCTTGGGAAACGCATGGGTGCAGACTACTCCACCAATGCGGCGATCGCATTTACGGCTGCCGGCAACAATTTTGAGCTGGCCATTGCAGTTGCCATTGGAGTCTTCGGCATCAATAGCGGGCAGGCCTTTGCGGGTGTGATCGGTCCGCTTGTAGAGGTACCTGCGCTGATCATTCTGGTCAATGTGGCTGTCTGGCTGAGGAACCGTTACTATTCCGTCCAAACTGAAAGACTAACCTGAACGATGAAAAAGATTCTTGTCCTCTGCACCGGCAACAGTTGCCGTAGTCAGATTGCCCATGGCTACCTGGAGCATTTTTCGAAAGGGCGCGCACAGGTATACAGCGCCGGTGTGGAAACACACGGTGTAAATCCGCGGGCCATTGCCACGATGAAGGAAGATGGCATCGACATCTCCCACCACACGTCCAACAATGTGCTGGAGTATGATGGCATCGATTTCGACTATGTGATCACCGTATGCGACAACGCGCGTGAGCGATGCCCCATCTTCCCGGGCAAGGCGATCAAGTTCCACCACAACTTTCCTGATCCGGCCAAGGCGAAAGGAACAGAAGCAGAAGTAACAGCTGAGTTCAGTCGTGTTCGCGGGATGATCAAGGCCTACTGCCAGGAATTCGTTCGCCGCGAACTGGGCATATAAAGGGTTGAAATCTGCCCTTGGATTGCCTACTTTAGCTTGAAAGGCAAAATCAATGGCTGAACAACCTCCAGTGCCCGGCACACCACCTGCATCACCCCGGTACAAGTTCCGCGCCATCAAAGTGCATTCATCTGATGAATGGATGGCCGATGGCACGAAGAAATACCGGCAGGTATTCGACCGCTATGAGACCACCTACCTGCGGGTGGAGCTCTCCTTTTTCAACAAGGCCTTTGATGAAGAGGACTGGACCACCTCCATTACCCTGAAATGCCTGTCCGTCAATGGCAGTCAATCGCGCGAACTGTGCACGACCACGGAGACCGTGAAAGTGCTGAAGGAAGACAACATCGTGTACTTCCGGTATTCGTGGGGCAACGACACGCCAGGGGGTTACTGGCGCAAAGGGAATTACTTATGGGAGGCGTCCATCGACGGTGCAAAGATCGGTGAGGGCTATTTCTACATTGAAGACGCAGGGCAGGCGGCGACCAGTGAAAGTCTTTTTTTCGATATTGAGAGCATACGGCTGTTTGAAGGTGATGCGAAAGCATCTTCATTACCTGACAAGAAATACCTCTCGCAGTTCAACAAAAGCCAGACCCGCTATGTATGGGGGGAATTCACACTGAAGAACAAGAACGCCGTCGACTACTATGCCGAGCTTTTCTTCAACTTTTATGACGATGCCGGGCAACCGAAAGGCCGCAGCACCAGGCTGTTGTACATTCCGGCCAACACAGTTGGCACATTGTACACTACCTACCCATCCTGGGGTAGTGACGAGCCGGCCATCTGGATAGACGATTCCTATACGATGGAAGTAGTCTTTCTCGATCGGCTGATTGCCACGGTACCTTTCAAGGTCGGCGATCAGTTTGTGGAAGGCGCGGTGGCCATGGTGGCCGGCGACCAGTTGCTTCAGCCTGCGGCGACCGCTTCCGGACCGCGGGCGGATCAAAAGCTGGAGGACCTTCTGCACGAGAGCCTGGCGGAGTTGAATGCACTGACGGGCCTGTCGCAAGTGAAAGCTGAAGTGAACGAGATGGTCAAACTGGTGCGCTACTACCAGGAGACCGGCAAAAATGTCCTCAACAAGTTTTCGCTGCATACAGTATTTACCGGCAACCCGGGCACTGGCAAGACCACAGTGGCGCGTATTCTGTCCAGAATCTACAAGGGGCTTGGCATTTTGGAAAAGGGCCACCTGGTGGAGGTCGACCGGCAGGGGCTTGTGGCAGGTTATGTAGGACAGACCGCCATCAAGACCGGGGAGAAAATTACGGAGGCGATGGGGGGCATCCTCTTCATTGATGAAGCATACTCGCTGGCCAATGAAAGTGGCAGTCAGCACGATTTCGGCGGCGAATCCATCCAGGTGATCCTTAAACGGATGGAAGATAACCGTGGCAAGTTCGGTGTAATCGTGGCGGGTTATACCGACAAGATGGAGGAGTTCATCAATTCCAATCCAGGCTTGCGGTCTCGTTTCGACAAGTACTTTTACTTCGAAGACTACACGCCGGAGGAAATGTTTCGCATCGCCTTGTCTCAATTCAGCAAGGAAGAGTGCCAGCCGGACGACCATGCGTCACAGCACCTGCGGGGTTATTTTGCTGCACTCTACGAAAAGCGCGATGAGAACTTTGGCAATGCCCGAACCGTCCGGCAGGTGGTGGCGGAGTCTGTCCGCAACCAGAATCTGCGGCTGGCGTCTATGAAAAAAGAGGAGCGCACGCCTGCCATGATTGCAACTGTCACACTGGACGATGTCCGTGAATTCGTAATCAGGGAGGATTCACATGGGTCGCATCCGATTGGGTTTCAGGTGGGTGGACAGTAACTCACCGCTGGTCACAGCGGCGCTGTCCGGAAAGACAAAAGTTTTAACTTGCGGGTCCTAAACAAACCTAAGGTCTTGCTCGTCCGCATATTCCTCAGCACAGCCATTTGTCTCAGCGGGATTGTCTC
>JAIBBB010000262.1 GCA_019694905.1 Cyclobacteriaceae bacterium | reverse complement strand
TACGGGACTGGCATGGCCGGCGACCTGTTCGTCCACCTGTTTTCGGGGTTGCACGCAGTGATCAGCTCCAATGGGCCGAGCCGGGTGTACGCAACGGGGGGACTGCGCTACTGGAAGGACGGCCGTGACGTGCCGGATATCATGACCGCACTTTACGACTACCCCGCCACCGCCAAACACCCGGCCTTCAACCTGCAGATGCGTGTTAACTTCGTCGATGGAAGTCACGATGGAGAGAGCCTCCGCCTGATTGGTTCAGAAGGCGCTATCATCCTCGGCTGGGATTCGGTAAAAGTCGTCCGCAACAAAGTGGGCAAGGCTCCGGGTTATGGCGGCTGGGATTCATTTGACACCTTCACCAGCGCACAACAGAAAGAGTATGAAAAGTGGTATAGTGCGCACTACCCGGCCGAACGTCCGATGATGATTGATCCCGGCACCGAATACAAGACTCCCAAAGGCTACAGTGCCAACATCGACCACCATACCAATTTCTACAACGGCATCCGGGAGGGGAAACCGATTGTGGAAGACGCATGGTTTGGTCTTCGCGCGGCCGGCGCGGCCCTGCTCGCCAACCGAAGCTACTTCGAAAAGAAGGTCGTCAACTGGGACCCGGATCAGGCAAAATTGATCTGAAAAGAAAGTCAAGAAAAAGGGGCGCTGGCCCCTTTTTCTATTTCGATTGCTTCAGGCGGATGTCAAGAGAAGCCGACAGTTGTTCATCGCGTGAATGCTGACCAATCACGAATCGATAGGTCCCGGGATAAATTCTCCACTGTCGATTGACAAGGTCCCACTTCAGCAATTCACGGACGGGCACCCGAAAGGTCACTGATTGCGTGCCCCCTGCACGGACATCAGTGCGTGCGTAAGCCTTCAGTTCACGCAGGGGCATCCGCTCTCCCTGCGGATAGACAACATACAACTGGGAAACATCGGCACCGTCCATGCTGCCCGTGTTACTCAATTGAAAAGTGAATCTCAAGGTGTCATCCAGAACCCGCGGCGCTGCAGGCTTGGCCGACCATGTGTATCGAAAAGTTGTGTAGCTAAGTCCATAGCCAAACGGATATTGGACATCTCCCCGGTAGTAGCGATACGTGCGTCCCTCCATCCGGTAGTCTTCATAGGCAGGAAGGTTGGACAATGATGGATAAAAAGTAATAGGCAAACGGCCGGATGGATTGCTCTCGCCAAAGAGCAGGTCCGCCAGTGCGTTGCCTCCCTGCTCACCCGGATACCAGGCCATCACAATGGCGTCTGCATACCCTGACACAGCAGCAACATCTATTGAACTCCCTCCTGTCAGCACGAGGACAATAGGTGTCTTTGTCCTGGCGCGCAGTTCCTTCAGATAAGCAACATGCGCAGGCGGCAAAGCAATGCGGTCGCGGTCGCCACCTGTTTCCGACAAAAAAGCATCGCCTTCTTCACCCTCATACACGGGTGTAAAACCCAGGACAGCAATTGTGAGTTCTGCATTCCCGGCGGCCCAAATGCCACCAAACCTCCTGGTATCTGTATAATCGCAGCCCTGGTCATACTCTACCCGGGTGCCGGGACCCACTGCCGAAGCAATACCTTCCACGAAATTCACTGCCTTTCCACTCACGCCATGGTAATTTCCCAGAAGCGCATCAAGGGATGCAGCATTGGGGCCCACCACCATGATAGATCCGTAGTCGGACTTGCGCAACGGAAGCAAATGGTTGTCGTTCTTCAATAGTACCATACTTTCGGCCGCCATCTTCCTGGCCAAAGCGCGGTGATATTCATTCGCAACACTGTCGGCACCAAATGATTTCCACGGAGAAGCAGCCGGCGGGTCAAAGAACCCCAGCTTAACCTGTGTGCGCAAAATGGAAGCCAGTGAGTGATTGATCTCTGCTTCGGTAATCAGTCCTTGCTGCACTGCATTCAACAGATCCTCCTGAAGCAACACCCCGCAGTCCATCCCGATACCGGCCTTGATGGCCGCAGCAGCAACCGCTACCCTCGAAGGCAAAGCCTGATGCTGCTGCCAGATGTCTTCAAGTGCCCAACAATCAGTTACGGAATGGCCCTTAAAGCCCCACTCCTTACGCAAAATCGACTGCATGAGCGTGGGCCCGGTGCAACAGGGCTCTCCATTCACTCGATTGTAGGCACACATGATGGCTTCAACACCCTGATCGACCACGTTGTGAAAGGCGTACAGGTATGTCTCGCGCAGATCCTTTTCATCCACAATGGCATTGAACGAATGCCGGCCTTTCTCCGGACCACTGTGCACTGCAAAATGCTTGGCGCCTGCCGCCGTCTTCAAGTGCAACGGATCGTTGCCTTGCAGACCCAACACAAAAGCACTTCCCATCGTTCCGGTGAGATAGGGGTCTTCACCATAGGTCTCCTGGCCACGGCCCCACCGCGGATCTCTCAGGATGTTGATATTCGGTGACCAAAATGTCAGGCCCATGTATTGCCCCCGTCGGTTTCGAGAAACAAAAAGGTTGTTCTTCGCCCTTGCCTCTGTGGAAATGACATCACCAACCCTGGAGACCATCGGGCTGTCAAATGTGGCGGCCAGCCCGATCGCCTGGGGAAAAACAGTAGCCTCCCCGGCTCTGGCCACTCCATGCAAAGCTTCATTCCACCAATTGTAAGCCGGAATCTGCAGGCGATCCACCGCACGGCTCTGAAAGCCAAGCAAACTGATTTTTTCTTCAAGGGTCAACCGGCCGATCAGATCCTGGACCCGTGAATCAATTTCCAGACCCGGTTCCCTGAAACGCTCCTGGCCATGTGCGGAATGCAAAAGGCACATCAGTATCAGCGCGTAAAGTACTTTCATGCAAGGAAGATAGCCAGTCCCGGAGAAGTCCGCAAACAAAGAGTACACCATTGGTGCCGGCACCATCATTTCAAGGTGATTTTGCTAAATTGAATAAACAACTACTTCAGATCGCCCATGATCCGTTTGATTGTACTTCGCGTAATGGTGCCTTTCACTGTACTGCTTCTTCACACATCACTCCTTGCACAAACTGACTCACTGGTACTTGCCCGTGAGCTGGTATTCCACTCTGATTTTGAGCGACAACTTTTTCAAAGACAGGTTTTTGGTAAGGAAAAACTGGATCCACTGGCATTCCTGCTCGCGGCCGATCCCTCTTCCAACGAGGAATCACTGGAAAGTGCACGCGCAAGATTCAGGTGGATGGACGAGGTTCTGAAAAAGGCAGGGGTGGATACCAGGAAACCTGAAAAAAAGATCAAAGAAATCTATACGCTTGTGCACCGCGCTTTCCTGAAGCAATACCAATTGGAGAACCGGATGCCCGATGTCTTTCGCAATGGAGACTACAATTGCGTGACTGCCTCCGCTCTCTACGCACTGGTGTTGCAAGACCGCATGATCCCATACACCATCAAAGAAAAGCCCACGCATGTCTTTCTGGTGGCATACCCCAACAGCAACAACATCCTCATCGAAACGACCTCGCCCCTCTTTGGTTACCTCTCCTTTGACAACACTTACAAATCAACCTTTGTCAATAACCTCAAGGGGCAAAAATTGATTTCAGCATCCGAGATGGAAAACAAGACCGTGGATGAACTGTTCAACAAATACTACTTCAGAGATGAAGACATTGACATTCGCAAGCTGATCGGAATACACTACATGAATGATGCCCTGTTCAAGCAAGATCACAACGACGACATGAAGGCATTCCAACAGGCGGAGAAGGCGTGGCTATTCTATCCTTCTGAACGGGCCGCGTATATCCTCCGCATGCTGGCCGGAAATATCATGGCCGCCAACAAGCTGGCACCGACGCAGCGGGCTATCATGCTCGGAAAAGCAAGCCGGTACCAGGCCCAAGGCATCACGCCTGCCATGATTGAAGGAGAATTTGCGGGCCTCACCCAAACACTCCTTATTGAGCAGGATAAAAAAGCAGTCTACAAGATTTGCTTTGACACCCTCCAGGCCATAGTGAGGGACACGGCCCTTCAGCACAGGCTTGCCTTCCTTTACAATTATGAAAACGGAAGGATTCTTTATAACCAGGGGAACTACATGGCCTCCAGGAAGTACGTGGCCAACGCCATGAGCATCCAACCAAACAACGCAGATCTCATCACCATGATGACAATTGTTCTGGGGCAGTCTATGCGCAATTCAAGAGATTACAACGCCATAGCAGACACTTTGAGCAGTTACCTGAAGCGCTTTCCTTCACTGGCGAGAAATGACAACTTCAACAACATGTTTCTCTCTACGACGCTTACAAAGTGCTACGATGCCTTTGAGAAGGGCAAAGAGAAACTGGGCCTTGATACGATGGCTGAATTCGAAAAAGAAATGCACAACAATCCTGCCCTCTCCCCACCGACCGACCTGGTGGCCAGCACATACGGAAAAGCAGTCTCCTACTATTTTAAGAAAGGCCAACTGAATAGAGCAAAAGAAATTCTCAACAAAGGCCTCGAGTGGGCCCCTGATAATCAGGAACTCAAGATGAGGCTAATCATGATGAAGAAGTAAATACCTGTCGTCCCGTCTAGTTGTCGATGGACAAATGATAGGTGCGCTGCGTCACATAGAAGTTATTGTTCGCAGTCTCAATCCTGGCAATCACATTTAACTCTTCCATATAGAACTCGCCAGGGCGCAAATAAAAGGTAATCACACCCACACCTTTGTCTTCGTCAAAGAAAACAGGTTCAAGCGCCTCGGTAAGGCAGCCAGCAGCCGATAGCTTGCCGCGGTAATACTTCACCTTGCGCTTTTTGTCAGAAGTGGAAAACATCAGACGGTACTCACCTTTTGTCAGTAGCTCATCAACAGGTGTGATTACGATCGTGGGATAATGCTGCCTTGGTGAACCATCCAGCAGATATTCCTTTAGCCCCAGACAAGGCAAATCAAGGTGATATGGCTGCTCCGAAATCTTATTACCGTTCTCTCGGTATTTGGTTTGAATACCATCGAACATGTCCTGCTTGTATTCAGTCGTCTGATACAAAGCGCCGGATTCATAATAGCGTTTTGACAGCCCCTCCTTTTTACCAAACCGATATTCCAGTTCAAGACGCAATTTGCCGTTGGGGTAGTATGACCTGGCAATGCCATGCTTCTTGCCATTGCGCATGGGAATTTCAGTCTCAAGCTTGCCATCCTTGTAGTAAGCCCTGTTTACATCCTGCGCTTCGTCATCCCCGGGCGCAGTCTTCGCCTGTCTGGGTGAGTCACATCCGGTGGTGACCAAAGCGAATATTAACAAGAACCCGGTGGTTTGAGAAAAGGACATAAAAAAAGGGGCCTTGTCAAATATCCGCCATTCCGGCGTCTCTGGCAAGGCCCACACTCACTTGTTAAAAGACCGGCAGCCTCCCATCCCATCTTCCCACTGCTGCTGCCGGATCTAGCTTTGGATCCCGTTCCCGGGAGGCACCCTAATAGGTCTTGGCTCCCTGCGCAGCCAAAGCGTAAATCGTTGGCTGATCGACCGTAACCACCACACCATTTTCGATGATCGTGATCAAATTGTCACATTCACCATTCCCATAGTCAATTTCAAAAGTTCCCTCTTTACCATCCTGGCGATAGTGAATGCGTTCACGGCCGGAGACGTACATTAAAATCGCACAGAACCTGCTGTAGTCTGCATTCGCGTAACACTTGTAGTTGCTGAACAGCGGAAGGATCACAGTTGACTGATAGAAATTGTCGCCGTTTTCATAGTAGTAGTCGGAGGCGCTGATCAGGGAACCGTTCTGGGAGTAGCTGGACTGGCCATGCCCCCTGTACCGGTAGCTGTAATTACCATAAGTGTAATCGGATGTATCTGAATAGGCATAGGATCCAGAGAAAGTCTGGGTAGCAGTGTCGTAAGTGGAATGTCCGCTGT
>JAIBBB010000261.1 GCA_019694905.1 Cyclobacteriaceae bacterium | reverse complement strand
GTGGTGAGATCGAGCACCCAGTAGTCGCCCTGCGTATCGAGGCGCCATACGCGCTTCGAGTTGGTGTAGACCAGCAACTGCTTCTGGCCGGGTGTGAAGTAGTAGGCGCGCAGCGCGAGGCTTTTGTCGGCGCCTTTCGGTGTCAGGTCCTGGCGGGTGACGACTGTGGAAGTCTTCATGGAAGGCACATCATAGCGGACGATCTGACGGTCTTCCACTTTGTAGTAGGCTGTGCCATCTGCCGACCACGTGATGCCTGGCTGAGCAAGCAGTACGAGCGAGGGTATGGCAGCGAGGATAAGAATCAGCATCCACTTTATTTGGCGGGTAGGGTTCATGACGTTAGTTTGTTTGGAGTGACGGGGTCAAAGGTAGCGTTTGGCCGCTTATTCGCGCATGATCGTGTCCGTGGGTGGAATTAGCGTTACCTTTGCGGTTTAATCTCATCATGACATCATTTGATAAACTGGGTCTTTCCCAGGGCCTGGTTGATTCGGTGCAACAACTTGGTTTTGAAACTCCTACACCCATTCAACAGCAGGCGATTCCGGTTTTGCTCAAAGGCGATCGCGATTTTGTGGGCCTGGCTCAAACCGGCACCGGCAAGACGGCTGCCTTCGGACTTCCCTTGCTGGACCTGATTGAGGCCGACAGCCGTGTGACGCAGGCGCTGGTGCTTGCACCCACCCGCGAGCTGGGACTTCAGATCACCAGCGACCTAGAGAACTTTTGCGAGAAATTCCAGTCCTTCAATATTGTGGCCGTCTACGGCGGTGCCAGCATCAGCGAGCAGATCCGCAAGGTGAAGCGCGGCGCACAGATCATCGTCGCCACTCCCGGCCGCCTCATTGACCTCATCGACCGCAAGGCCATTCAGCTCGACAGCATCCGCTACGTGGTGCTGGACGAGGCAGATGAAATGCTCAACATGGGTTTCAAGGAAGACCTCGACAAGATTCTGTCGTTCACGCCCAAGGAAAAGCAGACCTGGCTTTTTTCGGCCACCATGCCGAAGGAAGTGCGGGCCATCATGAAGAACTACATGGAGGACCCGTTTGAGCTAACGGTTGGCGAGCAGAACAAAGGCAACATCAACATTGAGCATCACTATGTGCTCGTGCAGGAACGCGACAAGTACGCCGCTCTCAAGCGGATTCTGGACTTCAATCCGGATATCTTCGGCCTGATATTCTGCCGGACGCGAATTGACACCCAGCGTATCGCCGAAATGCTGATGAAGGATGGCTACAACGCAGACTCCCTCCACGGTGATCTTACGCAACAGCAGCGCGACCGCGTGATGATCAAGTTCCGCCAGCGCGGCTTGCAGATTCTCGTGGCCACTGACGTGGCTGCGCGCGGCATCGACGTGGATGACATCACCCATGTGATCCACATGAACATGCCCGATGAGATGGAGTTTTACACCCACCGCAGCGGACGAACCGCCCGCGCCGGCAAGAGTGGCATTTCTATCGCCATTATCTCCAAAGGTGAATTGGGCAGGGTCAAACAGGTGGAAAAATCACTCAAGTCGCCCGTGAAGCGAATGGCTGTGCCTGTAGGCGCAGAAGTCTGCCAGAAGCAGTTGCTCCACCTCATGCACAAAGTGCACGAAGTGAAAGTCAATGAAGCAGAAATTGAAGCGTTCCTGCCGGCAGTATTCCAGGAACTGGAAGGACTCACCAAGCAGGAACTCATCAAACGTTTTGCCTCCATTGAATTCAACCGGTTTCTGGATTACTACCGCGACGCACCCGACCTGAATGTCGAACAGCGGAGCCATGACAACCAGGGCGGCGATTTGTACCGCACCGGACAGCGCTTCTTTATTAACGTGGGCAAGATGGACGGACTCGACAAGGCCGGCATGCTGGAATTGATTGACGACTGCTGCGGCCTCGGCAAGAAAGACATCGGCAAGATTGACCTGAAAGGTTCCTACTCATTCTTTGAAGTTGGACATGACCATACAGACAAAGTCATCAAAGGCTTTGAGGGTGTGGAGTTCGAGGGGCGCCCGGTCCGCGTTGACAAGGCCGATGCCGGATCAGCGCCACGCGGTGACAAGGGACCGCGCAAACCAGACCGCTTCAAGGGCGGCTGGAAGAAGAAGCGGTACAACGATTGATTTGCCAACCCTATCCACCCGTAGCCACTGCCGTTTGTTCTTCGTGCTCAGGAACGCAGACTGATCACACCCGGTATTGGGGAAATTCTCCAGATAAGCAGCAGCTGATCGACAGATTTTGTGCTGGTTGATCTGCCCCAGGCCGTTGTATCGTTTACTGAAATTTGTAACTTTTGGAGTTATTAACACCCCTGCGTTCGAATGGCCAAGCTCAAGAACATCATCAAGCAGCTCTCGGAGAAAGACTATAAGCTGATCTACGAGTCCCTGATGGAGAGCAACGCAGAGAAGTCCGCCTATGTGCTCAAAGCGTTACGGGAGAGGCAGTTGTCGGACAGCAAGATCCTGGTAGAGCTGGATGTCAACCCCAATGCCTACTACACGCTGCGCTCGCGTCTCAATCAGAAAATTGAGGAGCACCTGGTGCAGCAGATGGAGAGTCCCCGGACGGACCTGCTGCGGAAGGTTGCCAATCTGAATGAGGTGTTGTTCACCCAGCGCAAGACAATCTCCATCGCTACGCTCAAAAAGCTGGAGCGCGAACTGATCGACTACGACCTCGCGCATGAACTGACCATTATCTACAAGACACTCAAAAAGATGCACCTCCACACGGCGGAGCATTTTCAATATTCTCAGGCCTACAACCGGCATGTTGCCTACATGCTGGCGATCGACAAGGCGGAGGACCTGCTGGCAGAGTATTTCAAGCGCTACGGCAGCTACTACCTCACCGGTGATCACACGCAGCGGATGAGTCTCAATCTCCTGCTGAAGGAGATGCACAACGTATCCAACCTCTATAACTCGCATCGGTTGTACGTCTACCTCAGTTGCATGAATATCTTCCACCGCCTTTTCGTTGAGAAGGAGGAAAGCCTGGAGCCGGACGCAGAGTCCTTTGAAGATATTTTTGACAAGGTGGAGAAGATCTTCAAGACCTTCAACCTCGATCCGCTCTACTACCACCTCAATCTCGTATTCGAGTACCTCCGGATGGAATACTACAACCACTACCGGGTGTACCGCGAGTCGGAGAAGTACTACGAAGAAGTAAACGACGCGTCCTCCAACCTGCTGGTCAACTATACACACTTCACGTTTCCGTCTCAGTTTCTGGTTTCAAAGTTGCAGCGTGCACTCCGGCGCGCCAGCGAGCACGAGCTGCTGGCCGAAGACGAGAGCCTCTTTGCTGAATTCGAACCCGACATACAGGACGTACCCCGGCACGTTATCTATGTGGTGTACCGCTCGCTGACGTACTTCTACGCCGGGAAGATCAACCAGTCGGCCAAGTTGCTGCAGGACCTGCTCTCGACCGTGGGCCTGAAGCAATTTCCTTTTGCCCAACTGGAAGTGAAGGGGCTGCTGGCATTCCAGTATTGCCTCATCAACGAATTTGATCTGTTCCAGCAACTCAACGGCAGCATTCAGCGGCAGGCCCGGCAATTCGAGAAAGATGAGTGCGAAAATGTGATCCTCCTGATGAAGATGCTTCGACTTGCGCTGAGTGAATCGGGCGCCGACAAGGAGAAGAAGCTGATGACGATTGTCAACCGGCTGAAGACCACCACGGTCAACTATTTCTCACCCACGGGCATGATCCGCATGGACGACGATCTGGTGAAAAGGCTGATCAAGCTGAAGTCGGAAGGCGAAAGCTAAACTCGCTGACGGTACTGAATCCGGCACGCCATAAACCTGAAAATTCTTTTTGGCTAAAGGGTCAGCAGAACGACCCGCTCAGATATCCATTTTCAGGATACTCTCGTGCGTCAGCGGCTTGTTGAGGTAGAGCTTCACGCTGCTGTACTTCTTGGAGCGACTGAAATCCTGGGGGTTGATGGAGGAGGTGAGCATTACGATGCTGCACTTCTTCTTGGTTGCGTTGTTGAGCTTTTCGAATTCGTCCAGAAACTGAAACCCATCCATCAACGGCATGTCGATGTCCAGAAAGATGGCATCGGGAAGCACCTTCTCGGCCACCTCAAGGCGCTCGACGTTGCGGAGAAATTCAATTGCACTCTTGGCTCCGGTATGCGTGTAGATCGTGTCAGTGATATCGGCCGCTTCAATCATTTTCTGATTGATGAGGTTGTCGATTTCATTGTCATCGATCAGCATTACAGTGTGAAACTTTTTGGCCATAGGTACGCGTGCTCAATCGGGCCCCAAAGTAGGGTTATTGCCGATAAAATCCAAAAAACACCGGAAATCGGCCAATCAGGACTTCCGGAGGATTGAGTAACTTTCATGAACATGGCAGGAATTTTGCGATTGCGTTAACCAGTAATTTACATGCGGTATTGGTGGTCCCTGTTCATCGTGTTTGTGCTCTGGTCGTGTGCCACGTACTACCAGACAAACTATGCCTTTAATGCCGCCTTTGAGCAGGGGCAACTCGACCAGGCGCTCACCACGTTGCAATCACGTTCGTCGGAGGGGAAGGGCAAGGCTGCCTTTCTCTATGACGTCAACAACGGGCTCATCCTTTCGATGAAGTCGCGCTACCAGGAAAGCAACGACTACTTTGAGAAGGCATTTCTTTTCGGTGAAGACTACCGGATCAACTACCTGAATGAAGTTGCCTCCTATCTCACCAATCCGATGTTCACGGTGTACAAAGGCGAAGACCATGAACATCTCCTCGTGCCGTACTACAAGGCGCTCAACTACCTGAAGATGGGAAACATCGATGATGCCCTGGTAGAGTGCCGGCGCATGAATATTCGGCTCCAGCAATTGAGCGACCGGTACACCTCCAACAACAAATACCGCCGCGACGCCTTCATCCACAACCTGATGGGAATCATCTACGACGCCAGCCACGATTACAACAATGCCTTTATCGCGTATCGCAATGCATGGGAAATCTACCAGGAAGACTACGGCAGGCTGTTTGGTGTACAGGCCCCGTCACAACTCAGGGAAGACCTGTTGCGCACGGCCTGGCTCACCGGTCTGACGGCGGAATTTGACCGGCTTCGGCAGGAGGTGGGCTTGCCTGACTATCGCTACCAGGCGGGCAGCGGCGGCGAACTCGTTTTTTTCTGGCATAACGGACTGGCCCCCGTGAAGTCGGAGTGGAGCATCAACTTCTTCATCGAGCGCCGGGGCAATCAAATGATCTTCTTCAACGAGCAACTCGCCTCGCTCGCACAGGCGGGCATCGCACTCGACGGCAGCGTGATCTCCATCAACCGCAAGGCCAACAGCAAGTACTACCAGCAGAAGGACATCACGGTCTCCGACATCTTCGCGGGCCGCGTCAAGGCACCCGGACCGGGCACACGCGAACTGCTCGAGGAGATCAGCCGGGCGACGGCCGCTGCACCTGGTGGCGGCGCTGCCGGCACCGCAGCGGGTAACGGGCAGTCGGGCACGAATCCGGCGGCACCGGCGCCGGCGCGCACGTTCCCGATGGAAGACGCCCATCCGGGCGCCGAGCCGCGCTGAGCGATTTTCGCGGCGCGCGTGACCGGTGGGCGATCCGCAACGGCAGGATCAGCCCGCGACGCCGACTCCGGTCGGGCATCGGACCCCTGTGCCCGCGAGGCCGCAGTACCCGTGCGGGTTCTTCGCCAGGTACTGCTGGTGGTAGTCCTCGGCAAAGTAGAACGCCACCGCATCCGCGATCTCCGTCGTGACGGGTCCGTAGCCTGCGGCTGCGAGGGCGCGACCATAGGCCGCCCGTACTTCCAGCGCCCGCTGACGCTGTGCGGTATTCAGGCAGTAAATGGCGCTGCGGTACTGTGTTCCGGTGTCATTCCCTT
>JAIBBB010000260.1 GCA_019694905.1 Cyclobacteriaceae bacterium | reverse complement strand
AGATGATTTACTGCGGGCAATGAGAAACAATAAAAAAGACCTCGATGATACCCTTAACACTGTACTTAAACAATTTGGCACCTCCCAAGCAATGGATGGAAGGGTCTATGCGGCTGGAGAATACTCACCAACTCCCACCATCGTTGAGGCCGCAGTAACTTTATATAGGAGTCACTCCGTAGACAATATCACCAGAAGCGACGCCGAAGCAATAAACCTGAAACAAACTACCGAAACCGTAAATCAGGTCATTGTATCGGCCCAATCCAATAGAGTGAAGGCAATTTGCTTCGTGACTGGAGTGCCCGGTGCCGGCAAGACACTTGTCGGTCTTACTGTGGCAACAGCGCAATTGGGTCAATCAACCGATCGCGCCAGCGTCTACCTGTCAGGTAATGCCCCTCTTGTCGCAATCCTGCAAGAAGCACTCGCAAGAGACAAGGTTCAACGTGAAAAGCAGCAGGGTAAGAGACTTGCTAAAGTGGAAGCAAAGCAGGCGGTGAAGCTGTTCATTCAAAATATTCACCATTACAGAGATGAATACGTTTCGAAAGTTCAAGCACCGTACGACCACATAGCCATCTTCGATGAAGCCCAACGCGCATGGAACAAGGAGCAGACCGTTGATTTCATGGCCCGCAAAAAGGGTATTCCAAACTTTGACCACTCAGAACCGGAATTCCTCATCTCGTGCCTTGACAGGCACGAGGACTGGGCAGTAGTCATCTGTTTAGTCGGAGGTGGGCAAGAAATCAACACTGGCGAGGCAGGAATTGCAGAATGGCTGCACGCAATTTCTCACAAATTCAAGCACTGGAAAGTCTACATCTCCCCGCATCTGTCCGATTCAGAGTACAACGCCCAGAAGAGCATTGCTCAACTTTCAACAACACAGGCCGTCACTCTCAAAGAGGAACTTCATCTGAAAGTATCTATGCGCTCCTTCCGAGCAGAACACTTATCTCAATTTGTCAAACACCTGCTCGACATAAGGCCACAAGAAGCAAAAGAAATCCTCGAAAAATTTCACTTCAAGTACCCCATCGCATTGACGAGAAATTTGACAACCGCTAAAACATGGCTACGGAACATGGCGCGGGGAAATGAACGGTACGGAATCTTGGTATCATCCCAAGCCCAACGTCTCAAACCGCTCGCAATTGATGTCAGACCGAAAATCAACCCTGTAAACTGGTTTCTTGATGGCCGAGATGACGTGAGGTCATCCTATTACCTCGAAGATGTAGCCACCGAATTTGATGTTCAAGGCCTGGAACTTGACTGGTCCTGTGTTACTTGGGATGGAGACCTCCGTTTCTCAGGCAAATCCTGGAACTCCCACTCGTTCAAGGGAAAAAAGTGGCAGCGAATCAATCAAGATGTGAGGCGGATGTACCAAATAAACGCCTATCGCGTACTATTAACCCGCGCCCGCCTAGGCATGGTCATTGTTGTTCCAGAAGGTGATAATGATGACCCGACCAGATTGCCTGAGTTTTATGATCACACCTATCATTATCTACAAGGTTTAGGGTTAAAGGTATTGTAAACCGGCTGTCATCAATTCCTGAAATAATCATCATGATTGATTTTAGCACATTGCTCAACATTTCGAGGATCATTGAAAAGGATAGCAAATCAACTACCTACAAACTCGCGCTGCTTAGAAGCGTCATTGATATTATTCAGGAAAACTCACCTTACATCGAAGAAAGCATCGACCGCGTGCACTTTCCTATGGGTCTGGTAATTGAGAAATGGCTTCTCTATTATTACCCGATACTTGAATCGTCGCACCGAATACCACAAATCCACGGCAGTGCTAATCTTGCATTTGCCACGGAATTCCAAAAACTGATTTCCCATTACAAAAGCCAAAACGGGTTTTCAAAATTCTATCGAGATCTGATCGAACATGGCATAGCTCCAGAAGCCCAACAGCATTTTCAAGAACTGGCGATCAAGATTTACCAAACCATCAAAGGAATGCCCATGCGATATATCGGGTCATCGCTTTACGATCAGCACTATTCAATATTCAGGATCGAAAATCGGAGAAGGAGTAATTCTTCAATTTCAAGCCTGGAGTCACTTATTAGCAGTTTCGGATCATTTTCTATTCCAGTTAACTATTTTGAAGCCTTCAAGCTGATGGGGAACTATATTACCGGGCAGGAATCGATTCTAATGAAATGGGCAGAATTTTCAGTCGGTGCATCAGATCAACGATTGACTACGGAAATGGCCCTTGGTGAAATGCTTAAGAACCCAATTACATCAAGAGACATACTAACTTCAAAAAAGTTATATGAACAAGTTCTTGAGAAGAGCGGTAGGGTATTCTGTGTCTGGACTGGAAAACAAATCAACTCCTACGAAATCGATCACGTCATTCCCTTTAGCATCTGGAGGAACAATGACCTTTGGAACCTGCTGCCAGCTCAACCGAGTATCAACAGGCTCAAGAGAGACAAAATTCCGTCCCCTGAAACCATCGAAAAAAGCAAAGACAGAATTCTGAACTACTGGGAACTTCTCTCAGCGCAGTGCAGCGATCGCTTCCCCAGGGAAATCAAGCACGCTTTGCTCGGTAATAATCCGTCTGATTCATGGAGAGAATCCGCCATTGAAAGACTTAAGCTCACTACCACGTATCTCATTGATGTCCGTGGCTATGAAGGCTGGCGATTGCCTGGCTAATATCACGACTAGCGCTCGATACACAATCGTGCGGCGAAATTCCGTTGTGGTGCACCGAGGCCTGCTTAACTCCCAACTTGGTGCCCCAATAATTCATAACTTCCTCACATGGAGCGCTTCAACCTATATCATTTCTTCCTGCTCCGGCTGCGGCGCCAGCTGGTGGTGCTAGCCGGCTTCGCGGTCGTCCCCGGTCTACTGGGTAAATATTCCGGAATCATTTGACCCACCATTCCGGGAATGTAGTGACCCATGTATTCCGGAAATGGTTTGACCCACCCCCTGTCCGGGAGCGGTCAATATTCCGGTAATTGTTTGACCCACCCTCTACGGATTGGGATTTGATGCAACCAGGCATCTGATTTAGGCCCCTAAAAGACCCAGAAGCCGTGCCACAACCATTACGTATGCATTAGTGTATATTCCTGTCCAAACTGACCCCGATTCCGGGAAACTGACCCCCTCGATTTTTTAGTGATTTGGGGGAAATTCCTGCAAACTGACCCCCCGGTTGAATAAGGATTTCGGTTCTCTATTGCACGTACATTCAGGCGGCCGGCACCGTGATTGTCCTGGGAATTATTTGGCTCGCCACTGAAACCATGCTCGAACCCACTACCCTCCTCCTGGTCTTTGGCCTGTCATGCGCGGGGTGGTGCGCACTCCTGTTTTTGTTCTACAAGCAAACGGTTGAATCACCGAACTAAGAAACATTTTTATCCCATTTCTCCTAAAATCGACAAATATTCAAAAATAAGATAAACTGATTTAACTTATATTGTATATTTGGTTCAATTATGGCCAGAATAAAGGAACTAAACCCATTTTCTGAGCCCCTCATCACCGAGCGGCTACGGTTTGAAAACCCGTGGTGGACCACCGGCGAGACCGAGGAAGAATACCATGCCAAACCCCGCCGGCTGTACTTCAACCTGTTTCATCCCCTCGTGCAAGACACATCGGTCAACCGGGCTGTGGTGCTGATGGGCCCGCGCCGTGTCGGCAAAACTGTCATGATGTACCACACCATTCAGCACCTGCTGGATGCCGGTGTACCAGCCAGGAAGATTTGCTTTATCAACATTGAAAACCCCATTTACAACAACATCCCACTGGAGCAACTGTTTACATACGCCCGCAGGGCGACAGCAGAAAATGATCCGCGCGGGTGGTATGTTTTTTTTGATGAGATCCAGTATCTCAAAGATTGGGAGGTGCATGTAAAGGTGCTGGTGGACAGCTACCCGAAAACCAGATTTGTAGCCTCCGGCTCTGCCGCGGCAGCCCTCAAGCTGGCAAGCGCAGAAAGTGGCGCCGGGCGGTTTACAGACTTCATGCTGCCACCTCTCACCTTCCACGAGTATATCTCACTGAAGCAACTGAGCCAGCTTATTATCCCATCCAGTCTGGAATGGAACGGCAACATCACCAGCTTCTTCAGTTCGATCAACATGAAAGAACTCAACCGACACTTCATTGACTACATCAATTTTGGCGGGTATCCGGAAGTAATTTTCTCAGAAAAAATTCAGGCCAACCCCGGTCGCTACATCCGCAGCGACATTGTCGACAAGGTGCTGCTGCGCGACTTGCCCAGCTTGTACGGCATCCAGGATGTGCAGGAGCTTAACTCGCTCTTTACCACGCTGGCCTACCACAGCGGCAACGAAGTGTCGCTCGAAACCCTGAGCAAGGCCTCGGGCGTGGAGAAATACCTCCTGAAAAAATACCTCGAATACCTGGAGGCGGCCTTCCTGATCCGCATTGTCCACCGCATTGACGACAACGCGAAGAAATTCCAACGCGCCAACTTCTATAAGATATACCTGACCAACCCCAGCTTGCGCAGTGCCCTGTTCTCACCGTTACAACCTACAGATGAAGCAGTGGGCAGCATGGTGGAAACCGCCATTTATGCGCAGTGGATGCACCGCGATTGGTTTACTCCCTATTATGCCCGCTGGAGCAAAGGCGAAGTGGACATGGTGGGCCTGGACGAAAAGAAATTCAAACCCCAGTGGGCCCTGGAAATCAAATGGAGCAATCTGTATTACGATGATCCAGGCAAGCTAAAAAGTCTTATCCAGTTCTGCGAAGTCAATGGCCTGCAATCGGCGCTGGTGACTTCTATTGATGCCGAGGGCGTACGCCAACACAAAAGCCTGCAACTCATCTTTGTACCGGCCGCCATCTATGCTTATGTGGTAGGGGTCAATACCCTGCAGCAGAAATCGAAAAAGAGGTAGTCAAAAAAGCAGGTTTAGCAATACGCCCGGAAGTCAAAACAAAGCAATGCGAAGCATGTCCTTTTTCGAGTTCTTTGACCAAGGGTGAAGTTCTTCAAAATTGGTCACGTGCCAGAGATCCACGTGCTCGAAGATTTCGGACGACACATTTTGTTTCTCCTCAAAACCGATAAGATGCTGGACGACTTTCTGAAGGACCCGCACATTCCTGCGCAGGACACCAACCTGTGGCCACCGGAATCCTGGTGGGTGGGCTAGCGACACCTATGACAAAAGCACTTCAGCCGGAATGTTCAACTCCCTGTGAAATAACTTCGCCAACTCGAGCGTCAATGGCTTTCGCTTGTTCAGCAGGGCCGATACATGTCCCTTGCTGCCAACCTTACCCACCAGATCCTTGTTTTTCAGACCCAGGTCCGACATTCTTAACTTAATCGCCTCGATGGGATCCGGTACAGGCACGGGATAATGCTTGTCCTCATATTGCTTGAGCAACAAAAGCGCTACCTGCACTTTTTCGCCGAGTGGACTATTCGGCTTGACATGTCGATCAAATTGCGCATCCACCCAATCAAGATATTCCTGATACTGCTTTTTTGTTTTGATTATCCTAAGCTTCATAACTATCTCCTTTTAGGTTGAACCGTGTTCACATCAATTCTGTCATATTCGGAATGGGTTCCAAACCACTTTGCCTGAATAACTTTAAAATCAAATACAAGTACCGTAAAACCACTAAAGTCCTCCCGTCTGGAATTCTATATCGTGAAGAACTCATCAAGAAAGTCCTTTCTAGATTTGTCAAGGATACGAAGGTGGTTTCTGATGATAAATTCCGGCACTGGATCAATGTGACTTTGTAAAGTCAACGGACGGAGCAAATCCCTCCTGGTGTAATGGATATGACCGCCTTTGGCCCGTGTCGCCCTTGCATCCAATATGTTCCAGGTACTTTTGGTAATCATCA
>JAIBBB010000259.1 GCA_019694905.1 Cyclobacteriaceae bacterium | reverse complement strand
TGAATGCATCAGCAACGGCTTTGTATACCACTTTGCCATTGATGATGTTGAGTCCTTTGCGAAGTTCGGCGCTTTCCTGCGCGGCTTTCTTCCAGCCCTGGCCCGCGAGTTTCAACGCATACGGCAACGTGGCGTTGGTGAGCGCCCAGGTAGAAGTGTATGGCACTGCGCCGGGCATGTTGGCCACACAGTAGTGCACAACGTCATCGATAATGTATGTGGGATTCTCGTGTGTGGTGGGACGGCACGTTTCGATACATCCGCCCTGGTCCACTGCTACGTCTACGAGTACGGTGCCGGGGCGCATGGTCTTCAGCATGTCCTTGGTGATGAGTTTGGGCGCTTTGGCTCCCGGGATCAGTACGGCGCCGACGATCAGGTCGTGCGTCTTGACGAGATCGCGGATCACGTAGTCGCTGGAAACCATGGTGTGCACATTTTTGGGCATCACGTCATCGAGGTAGCGAAGCCTGTTGATGTTGACATCCGTGATCGTGACATCTGCGCCCATTCCGGCTGCGATTTTGGCGGCATTAGTGCCTACTACGCCGCCGCCAAGGATCAGGACTTTTGCCGGCATTACGCCAGGCACGCCGCCGAGGAGAATACCCCGGCCTTTCAATGGTTTTTCGAGATACTTGGCTCCTTCCTGAATGGCCATGCGGCCTGCTACTTCGCTCATCGGCACGAGGAGCGGCAGCGAGCCGTTTGTCTGTTCCACCGTTTCGTAGGCCAGGCAAATGCTGCCTGTCTTGATCATGGCGTGTGCCAGTGGTTCATAGGAGGCAAAGTGGAAATAGGTGAACACGAGTTGGTCCTGACGGATCAGTCCGTACTCAGCTTCGATGGGCTCTTTCACCTTCATGATCATTTCAGCAGTGCTGAAAACTTCTTCGGCGGTGTTGAGTATACGTGCACCTGCATTGCGGTATTCTTCATCGCTGAATCCGCTTCCGTCACCGGCTTTCGTCTGGATGTACACTGTATGATTTCTCCGGGTGAGCTCTTGTGCACCTGCCGGTGTGAGCGCAACACGGTTTTCGTTATTCTTGATTTCTTTGGGAACGCCGATGATCATGACCGTTGAGTTTAATTTTGGGAGAGCAAATATAACACACCCACCTCACAGGATTACTAACCTTTGTGAGGTTGTAATCGATTGCATGATCGCGGTGACGCACACGGATTTCGCGCGAAATAATGGGAAGGAATTGCATTCATTGGCGCGACTTTGTTTGGATTGATTTTGCTTTGCCCGGATTTTGTTTGGCGGGCCTTTTTTTTGCTTTGATGCCTCATCTGATTTTGCCTATTTTTACCCAAACCCATTATGCCCGTGGCCTTGACGAAGACGGTAAAGAAGGAAATAACAGCGCAGCGGGCTCAGGAAGTCCTGGCTGACTACCGTCTGGGATGGGAGAGCCGGGAAGCGAGTTTACTTGGCCGCAAGGAAGTCTTCATGGGCAAGGCCAAGTTTGGCATTTTCGGCGACGGCAAGGAGTTGGCGCAGCTGGCGATGGCCAAAGTATTCCGACCGGGTGACTTCAGGGCAGGGTATTATCGAGACCAGACTTTTGCGCTTGCCATTGGAGAGTTGACGCTGGGTCATTACTTCGCTCAGCTCTATGCGCACACAGACATAAATGCAGATCCTGCTTCCGGTGGCCGTCAGATGAATGGTCACTATGCCACGCGCATGCTCGATGAGGAAGGGCGATTGAAGCCCTTGTCGCAATTGAAAAACCTGTCGGGCGACATTTCTACCACAGCGGGACAGATGCCGCGTTTGCTGGGGCTTGCGTATGCTTCCAAGTTGTTCAGAGAGAACAGGGAGTTGCATGCATTCACTGAATTGTCGACCCTTGGCAATGAAATTGCATTCGGCACGATCGGCAACGCATCAACCTCAGAGGGTATGTTTCTGGAGGCCATGAATGCCGCAGGTGTATTACAGGTGCCGATGCTGATGTCTGTGTGGGATGACGGGTATGGCATCTCCGTGCCGCAGCAGTACCACACGACAAAAGAGAGTATTTCCAAGGCGTTGGCCGGCTATCAGCGCAACGACAGTGAAAAGGGTTTTGAAATCCTGGTGGTTCGCGGCTGGGACTATGAAGCACTCTGTGAGACCTATCAGAAGGCAGAGCGCATTTGCCGGCAACATATTCCGGTGCTTGTGCATGTCATTGAGATGACGCAGCCACAAGGTCACTCCACTTCGGGTTCGCATGAGCGATACAAGTCAAAGGAGCGACTGAAGTGGGAGGCAGATTTTGATTGTCTTCGCAAGATGCGGAAGTGGATTCTCGAGCAGGAGATCAGCACGCCTGAGGAATTGGACGGTATTGAAAAGGAAGCGAAGGCGACGGTGCGTGCTGCGAAAGATGCCGCATGGAAGTCATTCGCGAAAGACATAGACAAAGACCAGCGCACGCTGATGGAACTGTTGCAGCAGGCGGTGTCGTTGAACGAGCAGGTGGCGCCCGTGCGTGACACGCTTGCCAAGACGCTGAACCCTGTGCGGCTCGATGCCGTGCGCGCCGCCAAAGCTGCGTTGCGGGTGCTTAGGGGACAGGAGTCCGACACGCGCACTCAACTCGTGGAGTGGGTGAAGCGCACGGCGCGTGAAAACGAAGTGAGATACAGTTCGCACCTCTACAGTGAGTCGGCCTGGTCTGCGCTCCGCGTGGCTGAAAACAAGCCCCGATACAGTGACTCTTCGCCACTCGTCGATGGTCGCGAAGTGCTGCGCGCCTGTTTTGATGCAATGCTGCAACGCGACCCGCGCGTGTTTGCGCTCGGTGAGGACGTGGGCAAGATCGGTGATGTCAACCAGGGCTTTGCCGGACTGCAGGACAAATACGGCGAGTTGCGGGTAACTGATACAAGCATTCGCGAAACCACCATTATCGGTCAGGGTATTGGCGCAGCACAGCGCGGTCTCCGCCCGATTGCGGAAATCCAATACCTGGACTACCTGCTCTATGCGCTTACGACATTGTCGGACGACCTTGCTACGATGCACTACCGCACCGCAGGCGGGCAGCGGGCACCGCTGATTGTGCGCACACGGGGCCATCGTTTGGAGGGCATCTGGCATGCGGGTTCGCCGATGTCAATGATCCTCGGCAGCGTCCGGGGCATGTATGTGCTGGTCCCGCGCGACATGACGCAGGCTGCAGGTTTTTACAACACGCTGTTGCAATCGGATGACACGGCGCTCATCATCGAGTGCCTCAATGGCTACCGCCTGAAGGAGCGCATACCAGACAACCTTGCCGAGTTTACTGTACCGCTCGGCGTGCCGGAGATTCTGCGCGAGGGCAGCGATGTAACGATCGTGACGTATGGATCGATGTGCAGGATCGTAATGGAGGCAGCACGTGAACTGGCGGAGGCTGGAATCTCCTGCGAGGTGATTGACGTGCAGACCCTGTTGCCATTTGACATCCATCAGGTGATTCTGAATTCCGTTCGCAAAACAAACCGGGTCATCTTTGCTGATGAAGACGTGCCAGGTGGCGCTACGGCTTTTATGATGCAGAAGGTGGTCGAGGAGCAGGGCGCGTTCACGTGGCTGGATGCGGCTCCGGTAACCCTTACTGCCCGGGAACACCGCACCGCCTACGGTTCGGACGGGGACTATTTTTCAAAGCCCAACCCGGAAGATGTGTACGACGCAGTCTACAAAGTGATGCGGGAGGCTGACCCAGGCCGTTTTCCGGCTTTGTACGAGGAACTCTAACAAGCGAGAAGTCAAAAGGTTATGTAGGCATTTCCTTGCCTTCGTCTTATATTTGCCGTTCAAAACTAAAAATCAATATCATGGTGGTATCTGAAAGTGTTCAGTATAAAGTAAAAGACCTTTCCCTCGCCGACTGGGGCAGAAAGGAGATCAAACTTGCAGAAGCTGAAATGCCGGGTCTGATGGCCCTGCGTGAGGAATTTGGCGCTTCCAAGCCTTTGAAAAATGCCCGTATCGCCGGTTGCTTGCATATGACCATTCAGACGGCCGTGCTCATCGAAACGCTGGTGGAGCTCGGTGCCGAAGTTTCCTGGTCTTCCTGCAATATCTTCTCTACGCAGGATCACGCAGCGGCAGCGATTGCCAAGGCCGGAATCCCTGTTTTTGCCTGGAAGGGCATGAATGAGCAGGAGTTCGACTGGTGCATCGAGCAGACGCTCCATGCCTTCAAGGATGGCAAGCCGCTCAACATGATTCTGGATGACGGTGGTGACCTCACCAACATGGTGCTGGATCGCTACCCTGAACTGGTTGCGGGCATCCGGGGTATCTCTGAAGAAACTACGACCGGTGTACACCGCCTCATTGAGCGCATGAACAATGGCAAATTGCCGTTGCCAGCCATCAACGTCAATGACTCCGTAACCAAATCAAAGTTTGACAACAAATACGGCTGCAAGGAATCCTGCGTGGATGCCATTCGCCGTGCTACTGATATCATGATCGCGGGCAAAGTTGCAGTGGTCGCCGGCTACGGCGACGTGGGCAAAGGATCGGCCGCATCTCTGCGCGGTGCCGGTGCACGTGTGATTGTGACGGAGATTGATCCCATCTGCGCACTGCAGGCTGCCATGGATGGATATGCAGTCAAGAAGATGAGCGATGCAGTCAAAGAAGCTGATATCGTTGTGACCGCCACCGGAAACTTCAACATCGTCAACCAGAACCACTTTGAATCGATGAAGGACAAAACCATCGTTTGCAACATTGGTCACTTTGACAATGAAATCGACGTGGCATGGCTCAACAAGAATGCGTCGAAAGACACGGTGAAACCTCAGGTGGATATTTATACACTCAAGAATGGCCGCCAGGTCATCCTGCTGGCGGAAGGCCGCCTCGTCAACCTCGGCTGCGCCATGGGTCATCCTTCATTTGTAATGAGCAATTCCTTCACCAACCAGACATTGGCTCAGCTGGAGTTGTGGAACAACACCTCGAAGTATGAGAACAAAGTGTACATGCTGCCCAAGCACCTCGATGAGAAAGTTGCCAGCCTGCACCTGAAGAAGATCGGTGTGGAGCTCGATGTGCTTTCTCCCGAGCAGGCCAGGTATATTGGTGTGACTGTGTCCGGCCCCTTCAAGCCCGACTACTACCGCTACTGATTGTCACTGACTGACAAGCTCATTCACTGCGCCGGGTACACCCCGGCGCTTTTTTTTGCTGTGCCGTCAACGACTGCCGTCAGGCGTTTCCATGCCCGCTGACAGCACAATCGTTTTCGTGAAAAACATCCTGTTTTGCGCCATTCCCGTGCCCGCAGAATGTTAACTTCGCATGCTGTAATGCACCACATATGAAAACCATTAATGACATTTCCTTTGCCGGCAAGCGCGCGCTGATCCGGGTGGACTTTAACGTACCCCTTGACAAGAGTTTTGCTGTTACCGATGACAACCGGATCCGGGCTACCATTCCTACGCTCAAGAAGATTCTTGAAGGCGGCGGCAGCCTCGTGCTGATGTCTCACCTGGGCCGGCCCAAAGAAGGACCTGAAGACAAGTACTCTCTCCGTCACACCATCAAGACCACTGAGACATTGCTGGGCAAGGCAGTGAAATTTGCCGGCGACTGCATAGGCGATGAAGCTTTCAAGATGAGTGCTGCGCTCAAGCCCGGAGAAGTACTGCTGCTCGAAAACCTGCGCTTCTACAAACAGGAGGAAAAGGGAGACCTCGCTTTTGCTGAGAAATTATCAAAGCACGGCGATGTATATGTCAATGATGCCTTCGGCACCGCCCACCGCGCTCATGCGTCCACCACCATCGTGGCACAATTCTTCAAGGAAAAGTGTGCGGGTTATGTGATGGCAGCCGAACTGGACAATGCCAAGAAGGTCCTCGAACACGCAGAACGCCCTTTCACGGCCATCATGGGTGGTGCGAAGATTTCTGACAAGATTCTG
>JAIBBB010000041.1 GCA_019694905.1 Cyclobacteriaceae bacterium | reverse complement strand
TTCCTTAAATTCTAAAGTGTGAGAATGCTTTGGTGGCTTCGGCCATGCTATGGGTATCGTCCTTCTTTTTGATGGCGGCACCTTCACCCTTGGAGGCTGCGAGCACTTCGGCTGCGAGCTTGTCCTGCATGGTTTTCTCGCCGCGGGCGCGGGAGTATTCGATAAGCCACTTGATACCCAGGTTGACTTTGCGCTCGGGACGGATTTCAACGGGCACCTGGAAAGTAGCACCACCTACACGGCGGCTTTTTACTTCTACGGCAGGCATCACGTTGTTCAATGCACGCTTCCAAACTTCAAGTCCGTTCTCGTTGGCCTTCTTCTCTACACGGTCAATGGCTTCGTAGAAAATGTCGTAAGCGACGTTCTTCTTGCCGGCTTCCATCATGTAGTTCACGAATTTGGTTACCAGTGGATCACTGAACTTCGGATCAGGCAGGAGATATCTCTTCTTGGGTTTTGACTTTCTCATGATTGTGTCTGATTATTTTTTGGCAGGGGCACCTTTCGCAGCTGCACCGGCAGCGCCCGCCTTCGGTCTCTTCGCACCATATTTGGAACGGCCTTGCAAACGGCCATTGACTCCGGCGGTATCCAGCGCACCGCGGATGATGTGATAGCGCACACCGGGAAGATCCTTCACACGGCCGCCACGGATCAACACAATTGAGTGCTCCTGGAGGTTGTGACCTTCGCCCGGAATGTAGGCGTTCACTTCTTTGCCATTCGTCAGACGAACACGCGCCACCTTGCGGAGGGCTGAATTCGGCTTTTTAGGCGTGGTGGTGTAAACTCGGGTACACACGCCTCTGCGCTGCGGACACGAATCGAGTGCGGGTGATTTTGACTTGAACGTCAATTTCACGCGGCCTTTCCTTACAAGTTGCTGAATGGTAGGCATTTAAATTTTGCTTTTTTACCCTTCCAAAAATTAGGACTGCAAAGGTATCTAAAGATCAACAGGTCGCAATACCTTGTTTCAATAAAATTTTAGGCCTTCCCACGCCCTTTTGCCTTCCCAATGGCCGGAATCGCCTCATTTTAAGGCGTTTTCACCAGACCTGACCGTCATTCAAAACCGCCATCCATCGCTTGCATTCGACGATTTTTGCCATTCATCCCTTTGAAACAGGCCGGCAAAGATAATTTTTCGGAACTTATCCGGTAAACCTAAACCCATGAAGAAACTGCTATTATTATGTACTCTCGCCGCATTTTCTGTGGCCACCATGGCCCAGACACCCGATGCGGAAAAGATCAAAAAACTCAAGGCGGAAGCCCAGGCGGAGGTAGAAAAGATGTACGACCTGGGCCAGCAGATCAACGATATGCTGTTCAGCTTCTCGGAACTCGGATTCCAGGAAGTAGAGACTCAAAAATACCTCACCGGCCTCCTCGAAAAACACGGATTCAAGATCCAGAAAGGCATCGCTGACATTCCCACCAGCTGGATTGCCACCTGGGGTTCCGGCAAGCCCGTCATCGCGCTTGGCTCTGACGTGGACTGCATCCCCAAAGCCTCCCAGAAACCCGGAGTAGCCTATCACGACCCGATCGTAGAAGGTGCACCTGGCCACGGCGAAGGTCACAATTCCGGCCAGGCGCTGAATATCGTATCTGCGCTGGCCATCAAAAAAATCATGGAACGCGAGAAAATGTCCGGCACCCTGATGTTGTGGCCCGGGATCGCTGAAGAGCAACTCGGCACCAAAGCATACTATATCAGAGGCGGGTATTTCAAGGATGTTGACGCGTGCATTTTCACACACGTTGCCAGCAACCTCAACGTTGGCTACGGTGATGCGGGCTATAATGGTATGGTTTCCGTCAAATTCACCTTTGAAGGTCAGGCCGCACACGCCGCCGGCGCTCCCTGGCGCGGCCGCAGTGCCCTCGATGCCGTCGAGCTGATGAACGTTGGCTGGAACTTCCGCCGTGAACACCTCGAACTCACCCAGCGGTCACACTACGTCATCCCTGACGGCGGCGACCAGCCCAACGTGGTGCCTTCCAAGGCCTCGGTATGGTACTATTTCCGTGAGCGGACTTACCCCGATATCAAGAAGCTCTTTGACACCGGCATCAAAATAGCCGAAGGTGCTGCGATGATGACCGATACCAAGTTTACCTATCAAATCCTGGGATCCGCCTGGCCCGGACACTTCAACAGACCCATGGCCGAAGCCATGTACAACAACATCAAGGCAGTGGGTTTGCCCACCTGGTCTGAAGAAGACCAGCAACTCGCCAAGGCTACCCAGGTTGAAATGAAGTCCAGGAAAGTAGAAGGACTCGCGGTGAAAATTGACACCATCAGCCTTCCGACCAGCACCAAGCCCATCATCATGGGGGGCCGCTCCCTGATGGCTATGGGCGGCGGGTCAGATGATATCGCCGATATCTCCTGGTCGGTGCCTACCATTACGCTGGGCTACCCGTCAAACATTCCTAACCTTCCAGGCCACCACTGGAGCGACGCTATCGCCATGGCTACTCCCATTGCTCACAAGGGAATTATTGCCGGTGCCAAAGCTGAAGCACTTACCCTCATCGACCTGCTTACCAACCCGCAGTTGATCAAGGATGCGTGGAAGTACTATAATGAGGAGCAAACGAAGGAGCAGAAGTACATCCCGCTCATCGGCGACAAGGACGTGCCAGCCATCACACTGAACCGTGACATCATGGCAACCTTCAAGCCGCAACTGAGCAAATACTACTACGACCCTGCGAAATACAAAACGTATCTGCAGCAATTGGGTATTTCCTATCCCACGCTGCGGCCCGACCAGAAAGAAGCAATCGAGAAGAATTAGCCATCCACGCACCTGCATCAAAGGGGCTCTCTGCAGTTGCAGTGGGCCCCTTGCATTTTGGGCAGGACTTGTAATGTCAATGTCCTCGCGTACTTTTGGCAAAAATTGAAACACCATGTATACCGGACTCCTTCATCTGCATTCCCTGAATCGGTACGCGATCCTGTTGCTGATTCTTCTCGTACTCTATCGCTCCTTCACGGGTTTCACTGGCAAGAAGACCTTCACCTCACTTGATCAGAAAAGCAGTCTTTGGCTGCTGATCCTGTCCCACCTTCAATTGGTGTTCGGATTGGTGTTATACATGGTAAGCCCATGGGTCAAGTTCACGGCAGAAACCATGAAAGATGCTTCGCTCCGCTACTGGACCGTAGAGCACATTTTCATGATGGTGATCGCCATCACACTCATCACCATTGCACGCATTTCTTCGAAAAGACTGACAGATGACACTGCCAAACACAAGAGAATTTTCATTCTTGTCTCCATTGCATTTGTCATCATCCTCGCAGCCATCGCCACCAGTGGCCGGGGTTTCTTCGGTCTTCCGGGCCATCATTAATCGAAGACAGGGATAAAAAAGAAAGGGGGCTGACGCGCAGCCCCCTTTTTTATTATGGATAACACCCGGAATGAATCAGGCCGCCTTGTGGCCCTTCCAACCGAAGTACATGATGTAGACGTAACACAACACCGGGATAAAGAAGGCCTTCTGGATACCGATGTTGTCCGCCAGTACACCCTGCAGGAGCGGAATGAGTGCACCGCCCACAATGGCCATGCAGAGAATACCCGAGCCTTGTCCTGTATGCTTGCCAAGGCCAGCCACACCCAAAGAGAAGATGCTGGGGAACATGACCGAGTTGAAAAGTCCCACAGAAAGGATCAGCCACATGGCAATGGAGCCCGAAGAAAGCATGGTGATCACCACCAGGAGGGCGGCAATTGCTGCGGCACCGGCAAGTACTTTTCCGGCATTGAGTCGCTGCAGAATGGCGGCACCGACGAAGCGGCCAATCATGGCGCCGCCCCAATAGAATGACACGTAGCGACCGGCGTCCGCTTCAGCCAGTCCGGCGATGTTCTTTTCACCGAGGAAGTTCACCAGGAAGCTTCCGATAGAGACTTCTGCGCCGACATATACGAAAATACCAATGGCGCCGAGGATCAGGTGTGGGTATTTCCATGCGGAAGACCGTTCTTCTGCAGCTGCGGTACTGGACACTTCAGGAGTAGCAGCCTCGATCACAGGCAACTTGATGATGGCAAACATGGTGGCAATAGCAAAAAGCACCAGTGCCAGCAGCACGTAGGGATTCTGGACGGCTGCCGCTTCTCCCAATTGATATGCCGATAACTCCTCAGCGTTCAATTTGGCAATCTCTTCAGCAGATTTCACCGCCACCGACAAGATGAGCATGGAACCGAAAATGGGGGCGATGGTTGTTCCCAACGAATTAAAGGCCTGGGTCAGATTCAGCCGGCTGGAGGCAGTTTCGGGTTTCCCCAGAATGGTGACATACGGGTTGGCCGCGACCTGCAGGAGTGTGATCCCCGAAGCAAGAACGAAAAAGGCAGTCAGAAAAAGTCCGTAAGAACGAACGCTGGCGGCCGGGTAGAACATCAGACAGCCGATGCCTGCAACGATCAACCCCAGCACAATACCTCTTTTGTAACCCACCCGCTCGACGATATATCCAGATGGTAATGACATGATAAAGTAGGCTGTGAAGAAGCAGAACTGAATCAGCATGGCCTGCGCGTAGTTCAGCGTGAACACCGCTTTCAGGTGCGGAATCAGAATGTCATTCAGACAGGTGATAAATCCCCACATGAAAAACAGTGAGGTGAGCACCGACAGCGCAAACGAGTAATTCTTGTTATCACCACTGCTTGCTAGTGGTGCGTTGGTTGAAACAAAGCCTCCGGCCATAAGTTGAGTTGTTAGCGTGAAAAGATAAATATAACTGCCCTTCCGGTAAAAACGTAATGATTTGGCGTACTCCGGGGCAATTCTGATTGCCTTGTCACAAACAAAAAGGCCACCTGTTGGTGGCCTTTGCATGCTGATCCGCCATTCTAGCGAATATACCGATAGTCGTGATTGGGTTTGAGCTGGAGCAGCACCTCATAGATCAACCGGATCACATTGTCAACGTCTTCCTTGTGTACCGTCTCGACGGTGGTGTGCATGTATTTCAATGGAAGTGAAATCAGACCGGATGCAACGCCTTCTGCCGAATAAGCAAACGAATCGGTATCCGTTCCTGTTGAGCGGGACACTGCCTGCCGCTGGAACGGGATGCGCTTCTTTTCAGCCACATCGATAATCATCTTGAGCACATTGTTCTGAACCGCCGGGCCGTAACAAACCACGGGGCCTGCGCCACACTTCAGGTTGCCGCTCTCTTTCTTGTTATACATCGGCGATTGCGTATCGTGTGTCACATCTGTACAAATCGCGAGGTCGGGCTTCAGCCGGCGGGAGATCATTTCCGCTCCGCGCAAGCCAATTTCTTCCTGAACCGCATTTACTATATAAAGGCCGAAGGGAAGTTTCTTCTTGTTTTCATGCAGGCGGCGGGTGACTTCGGCGATCATGAATCCGCCCATGCGGTTGTCGAGTGCCCGCCCTGTGAGATAGTTCTTGTTTAACTCCATCAATTCATCCACGAAAGTAATCACGGAACCCACGTGCACACCCATCGCTTCCACCTCCTTCTTCGACTCGGCGCCGATGTCAATAAAAATGTTCTTCAGTGTGGGCGTCTCTTCCCGTCCGGCATCGCGTACGTGGATAGCAGGCCAGCCAAAAACACCTTTCACGATGCCCTTGTCGCCGTGGATATTCACGCGCATGGACGGCGCTATCTGGTGGTCAGAGCCTCCATTTCGACGCACATAGATGTAACCCTCTTCGGTGATGTAGTTGACGAACCAGGAAATCTCATCTGCATGCGCCTCGATGACCACCTTGTATGCGGCCTTGGGATTCACGATACCTACGGCCGTGCCGTACACGTCAACCATATAATCATCGATGTAGGGCTTCAGGTAATCAAGCCAAATCTGCTGACCGGAAGATTCAAATCCAGTCGGTGACGCATTATTGAGGTAGTTGAAAAGGAACTTCTTGCTTTGTTTGTCCATAAAAAAGTGATTTCAATTGTAGCTGCAATTTAGCGATTCTCACAGCGGGATGTTCCCGTGTTTCTTTTTGGGCAAGGTGGCCACCTTGTTTTCCAGCATGGCAAAAGCGCGGATCAGTTTTTCCCGCGTTTGATCAGGGTAGATCACTTCATCGATATAGCCACGGTGCGCAGCCCGGTAGGGGTGCGCGAACTTTCTGGTGTACTCGTCCACCTTTTCGTTGAGTTTCTCTTCAGGGTTTGTTGCCTCTGAGATCTCCTTGCGGAAGATAATCTCTGCTGCGCCTTTTGCGCCCATCACGGCGATCTCAGCGGTAGGCCAGGCGTAGTTGAGGTCGGCACCGATGTGCTTGCTGTTCATCACGTCATACGCGCCGCCATAGGCTTTGCGGGTAATAACCGTCACCCTGGGGACGGTGGCCTCGCTGAAAGCATAAAGCAACTTGGCGCCATTGGTGATGATGGCATTCCACTCCTGGTCAGTGCCGGGAAGGAACCCTGGCACATCTTCCAGCACCAGCAGGGGGATATTGAAAGAATCGCAGAATCTGACAAAGCGGGCTCCCTTGACACTGGCGTCAATGTCCAGTACACCGGCGAGCGCCGCAGGCTGGTTGCCGACTATACCAATGCTACGGCCCGCCAGGCGGGCGAAGCCCACCACAATGTTCTCTGCAAAATTCTTGTGTGCCTCCAGGAAGGTTCCCTCATCCACCACCTGCTGGATGATGTCGCGCATGTCATACGGCTGATTCGGATTGGCAGGAACCACCTCGTTCAGGGAAGGACGCTGTTCATTTCCAGGCTCGTAGGGCAATCGCGGGGCCTCATCCTCGCAGCTCTGCGGAAGATAGCTCATGAGATGGCGGATTTCCCGGATACACTCCGCTTCATTGGTGGACGCAAAATGAGTAACGCCGCTGCGCGTGCTGTGGGTGAGGGCGCCGCCGAGTTCTTCCGCAGTGACATTTTCATGTGTCACCGTCTTCACCACGTTGGGCCCGGTCACAAACATGAACGACGTGTTCTCGACCATGAAGATGAAGTCCGTGATGGCAGGAGAGTAAACCGCACCGCCGGCGCAAGGCCCCATCACCGCAGAAATCTGCGGAACGACACCTGACGCCATGACATTGCGGTAGAAGATATCCGCATATCCGCCCAGCGAAACCACGCCCTCCTGAATCCGCGCGCCGCCGCTGTCATTCAGGCCAATTACTGGCGCACCGTTCTTCATCGCGAGGTCAATGATCTTCACAATTTTCTCTGCATGGGTTTCAGAGAGTGAACCTCCAAACACTGTGAAGTCCTGGGAGAACACATAGACAAGCCGGCCGTTAATTGTGCCATAGCCTGTCACCACACCGTCGCCCAGGTAATGCTCTTTGTCGAGGCCGAAATCACGGCTTCGGTGCATGACAAATTTGCCCAGTTCTTCAAAAGAACCAGGGTCGAGCAACAGGTGCAGCCGCTCGCGGGCCGTGAGCTTGCCTTTGGCATGTTGTTGCTCAGTGCGCCTGGCACCACCACCGAGCAATGCCTCCTCATTCTTTTTATGCAGCTCGTTGAATTTCTCCTGCAATTTTTCCGACTGACTCTTGCGCTCCGACATGATTCCTCGATTAGTGACCGAAGGTATTAATTAAAGGCTGATTAAGTCAATGTGATCTGGAAGATTGCCCGACCCGGGTGACCGTCGTACTTTTGACACCATGCGCACAGCCATCATTGATCTGGGCACCAACACTTTTCACCTGCTCGTCGCGGATCATGACGAGCATCAGATTTCCATCATCCACCGCGAATATGTGGCAACCCGGATGGGTCAGGGGGGTATCAATCACGGTGTCATTACCGCTGAGGCTATTACCAGGGCCGCAGACGCCATGAGAAGATTTCGTATACAGATCGATCAACTCCATGTGCAGCATGTTCATGCGTTCGGTACCAGTGCGCTAAGAAACGCTTCCAACAGCGCCGAGGTATGCGCCCAACTCCTTTCCGTCTCTGGCATCAAGGTGGATGTCGTTGAGGGCAACAAGGAGGCCTCACTTATCTACGAGGGTATCAGGAGGGGCGTGAAGATGGATCTTTCGCCGGCCCTGATGATGGACATTGGTGGTGGAAGTGTGGAGTTCATCATTGGCAACAGCGAGGCGATCCACTGGAAGACAAGCATTGAGGTTGGCGGACAGCGCCTCATGGAAAAGTTCTTTCGTGAGGATCCGCTTCCGGAGACTGACTACCAACGACTCCGAAGTTATCTGAACGAAGTACTTACGCCGGTGTTTGAGGCCCTTCACACCTATCAACCTGAAGTCCTGATCGGATCTGCCGGCTCATTTGATACACTCAGTGAGATTCACTGTATCCGGCATCAGCTACCGTATGACGGCACGGCAGGAGAAACCCCTTTGTCGTTGGCCACCGTGCAGGCCTGTCATGAATTCTTTATAAACAACAACCGGGCACAGCGTCTGGCTGTGCCCGGCATGCTGGAGATGAGAGTGGACATGATCGTGATGGCTACGAGTTTGATTCAACTGTTGCTTGACCGACATCCATTCCAATCGATCCGCGTGTCAACTTACTCCCTCAAGGAGGGCGCATTGTCGCTGGCCGCGGCTGGCCGTCTTCAATAATTTTACTTTTTGAAGACGAAGCGGGTGATGAAGATACCTTCACCATCCTGTTTGCCCGCGTCACTTTCCACACCGCTGGTAACAAACACGAGTGACCATCCCTCTTTGGCCATTTCATTCAACTTGGAAGTGATGACCTCGTCATTGCTGGCGATGTTTTGAAAGTTAATACCTGCCAGGCTGTAGAAGTTCAGGAGTTTGGTCTCGTCAAACCGGTCGATCTTGATTTCAGATCGCTTGACAAGACCTCCGGGTACAATAGATTCTACAACGGTGACAACTTTGAATTCCTGGGCAACGCCAGCAATGACAGTGGCCGCAAGTACGGCGGCAGTGAAGAGGAGCTTTTTCATGGTTATTGAATTTGCAATATCATACGCAAATTCAATACCAAAGTTTTTGCTACTGCTGCCAGGATTCAACCTCCTCCATGGTCGGGTTCTTCACCGACTCAAGCTTCATTTTCTTCCGCATTCCGCACACGTCGTTGAATAGTTTCGACGCCTTGATTTCCCTCAGTTGAGCCAATGATGTTAATCCAAGTTGATGGAGCACAGGAATGAGTTCTGCACGTATGCCCTTTTCCTGGAACTCTGCAGCACCCCCGACCGGCGCCTGTTTCTCGGGCTTCATCTGAGGAAAGAAAATCACGTCCTGGATAGAAGGAGAATTGGTCATGATCATACTCAACCTGTCAATACCAATACCCAAACCTGCTGTAGGCGGCATGCCGTATTCGAGTGCCCTCAGAAAATCTTCGTCCAGCGTCATGGCTTCTTCATCACCCCGCTTACCCAATTCCAGTTGCTCTTCGAAGCGCTCGCGCTGGTCAATGGGGTCGTTGAG
Organism: Cyclobacteriaceae bacterium; assembly: GCA_019694905.1. Taxonomy (GTDB): domain Bacteria; phylum Bacteroidota; class Bacteroidia; order Cytophagales; family Cyclobacteriaceae; genus ELB16-189. The sequence goes on along the minus strand of JAIBBB010000041.1, from coordinate 9,994 downwards.
TTCAGAGAATGCGTTACAGATTTCCTTTCGGTTACAGATCGCCTCAAAACGCTCCACCAGTCCGGGTTTCGTACGGTGCTTTTTGGCCAGCGGTGACATCTCCACAGGATAGTCAGTAATGTAGGTGGGCTGAATCAGATTGGGCTCACATTTCTCGCCAAAGATCTGGTCGATCAGTTTGCCCTTCCCCATCGTATTGTCGAAGGGCACGTGCAGCGAACGACACGTGTCGCGCAGCCCTTCTTCTGACATCTCACTGATGTCGATGCCCGTAAAGTGCTGAATCGCTTCATACATGGTAAAGCGCTTCCACGGCCGTTTGAAATCAATGAGATTTTCTCCCACCTGCACCTTGGTGGTTCCGTGGAGATCGATGGCAACTTTTTCTATCATTTCCTCCACCAGTTCCATCATCCAGTTGTAATCCTTGTAGGCAACATAGAGTTCCACCTGAGTGAACTCAGGGTTGTGAAAGCGTGACATGCCTTCATTCCGGAAGTCTTTGGAGAACTCATACACGCCGTTGAAGCCACCTACGATCAGGCGCTTCAGATACAATTCGTTGGCAATGCGCAGATACAGCGTCATGTCCAGCGTATTGTGGTGCGTCTTAAAAGGGCGTGCAGCGGCACCGCCATAGAGTGGCTGCAGAATGGGCGTCTCCACCTCGAGGTAGCCCTTGCCCATCAGGTACTCCCGCATGCTGTTCACCAGTTTGGTGCGCTTGACAAACGCATCGCGGACATGTGGGTTCACCACCAGGTCCACGTAACGCATCCTGTATCGCTGCTCAGGATCCGTGAAGGCGTCGTGCAAGTGCACCTGGCCCTGCTCGTCGCGGGTTTCTTTGACCACCGGCAACGGGCGGAGGGATTTTGACAGTACTTTCAGGCTCGTTACATGCACTGACGTCTCCCCTGTCTGCGTCTTGAAAACAAAACCGGTAATGCCAATGATGTCTCCGATATCAAGCAGCTTCTTGAATACAGTATTATAGAGTGCCTTGTCCTCACCAGGGCAAAGGTCGTCGCGACGCACATAGATCTGGATGCGGCCGGCCTCGTCCTGGAGTTCAGCGAATGAGGCGTTCCCCATGATCCGACGGTTCATGATCCGGCCTGCCAACGAGATATTCTTCAGTTCTTTGCCCTCAGCAAACTGTGCCAGCGCCTCAGCGGATGTGATGTTAACTTCGAACAAGTCGGCAGGAAACGGGTTGATGCCCAGTTTTCTGAGTTCTTCCAGACTTTGCCGGCGAATGACTTCCTGTTCACTTAATGACATAGCAATTCCAAGATTCAATTGAGAGGGGCAAAAATACAGAATAAAAGGCGAGCAATGCAGGAATCCTACCGGCCCTTTCTGCGGGCCAGTTCTTTGCGGATCAGGGTCAGTTCACGGCTGCTTTGGCCAGCCACTGACGTATTCTCCTCTGCCCGTCGCAGCAGGTACGGCATCACTGCATTGACAGGTCCATAAGGAACATACTTGGCTACATTGTACCCTTCGCGCGCAAGGTTGAAGGAGATATTGTCGGACATCCCGAGCAATTGGGCGAACCACACGCGGTTGTCATTTCGCTTCAACCCGTGTTTTTCCATCAGCACTGTCAGGTACTGGTTGCTGTATTCGTTGTGCGAGCCGCAGAGCACCGCGATGCGCTGCTTGTTGACGAGGCAAAATTCGAGTGCCTTGTTGAAGGCATCATCCGTTGCCTGCTTGTCGGGCTGGATGGGGTCGGCGTAGCCCATTTCAGCAGCCCTTTCCCGCTCCTTTTCCATGTATGCCCCACGCACGAGCTTGGCACCAAAGTAGTAGTTGTGCATGGTCGCATCGTGGTAAGCATTTCGCAAATTGGTCAGCGCGTCCGTGCGGTACAACTGATAGGTATTCCAAACGATTGCCTGCTCGCGGTTGAAGAGCCGCATCATTTCGTAAACCAGCGCATCTATCGGGTTCTGAATCCAGGAATCTTCTGCGTCTACCAAAACGGGGATTTGGTAATCGTAGGCCTTCTGACAAATTCTCAATACACGTTCACGAACGCGACTGAACGAAATTTCTTCCTCCGGGGTCAGCTTCACACCAGACTGCACTTTGGCCAGCAGATCTGCGTCGGCCATGCCTGTAGTCTTGAAAACACAGAACGGAACGTGTGGCGACTTTCGGGCCTCATCAAATGTCCGGAGAATCTCTTCAGCGGTGGCATCAAAGCCTTCCTCCGTTTTGGCACCCTCCACTGAATAGTCCAGAATGGTCTTCACATTGAATTTTCCGATCTGCCCGATGGTCCGCTCGCTCTGGTCGATAGTTTCACCACCACAGAAGTGGTCGAAAACCGTATAGCGGATCAGTGACTTGACCGGAAGGTGAAGGCGCAAGCCCAACCGAACGGCACCGGTAGCCATCTTTGAAAAGAAGGGATTGTTGACAAGGGTGAAGATGAAATTGGCCTTGCGAAGTTCTTTGTCTGATTTGTAAGAAAATGCGACGGCAGTATCGTCAAAATGAACTTCGGGGACCACTTCCATGGGGGCACTGGTTGAGGATGCAAATATAACAGGGAAGATCAATCAGCGACCCGTTCGGGCATGCTTCAAATCGCGTACTTTTGTTGAAAATACCAATGTCACTTCCGTCGCATATCATCGTCACCCACGACCTGCGCTCCGCTGTCCAGGATGTATGTTCACGAAAGAAGTACAGTCAGGTTGCGGTACTGGCCGATGAAAATACCCTTCGGCACTGTGCACCTCTGCTGCATCCTCACCTCCCACCCCATAAACTGATCCGGGTACCGGCAGGTGAAGATTACAAACATCTGGAAACATGCTCGCTCATCTGGCAGGGCTTGACCGATATGGCCTTTGACCGACACGGTTTGCTCGTGATTCTTGGCGGCGGCGTGCTGGGCGATATGGGTGGTTTTTGCGCCGCCACTTACAAGCGGGGTATCGACTTTGTCATCGTGCCTACCACACTCCTTGCGCAGGTGGATGCCAGCGTAGGCGGCAAACTCGCCATTGATTTCAATGGGTTCAAGAATCACATCGGTGTCTTTCAGGAACCTGCCGCAACCATCATCCATACTGATTTTTTGCGGACGTTGCCGGCCAGGGAACTTCGCTCCGGCTTTGCTGAAATCATCAAGCACTGCATCATCAGCGATGCGGAGAAATTCGCAGCGATCGCCGGGAGGGCCCTGGATGATCAGGACTGGGACGACCTGGTACGGCACTCAGTTGCTTTCAAGTATTCGGTCACCCTGCGCGATCCAAAAGAATCAGGACTCAGAAAAATTCTGAATTTTGGTCACACCATCGGCCATGCCCTGGAAACCTGGTTTCTCAACAACGGAAACCGCATTTTTCATGGAGAGGCGGTCGCGGCAGGTATGATTGCCGAAGCATGGCTGGCGCAAAAGCACGGCCTGCTCACTTCAACGGACCTTGGCGCCATCAATCGTAGTATTCTTCAGGTCTTTGGAAAAATTCAAATCCCCGCTGATCAGGCAGGCGTGCTACAGATCATGCGGCAGGACAAGAAAAACAGGGATCAGAAAATTCTGGTTGCATTGCCCAAAGGGATCGGGCATGCGGTGTGGGACATCGCCGTCAACGAGGCCGACGTAACAGAAGCACTGGGGTATTATAATTCCCTTCAAACATAGTTGATGTCGGAGTCGTCAGATGAGGAAGATTGCTGTTTCTTCCAGCCCTCCTTCACATCATTCACCTTCTTGGTGAAAAACTCCTGGGTCTTCTTCTTCCGGCTACCCGTCAGCAACCAGGCCGCAAGCAATGCTCCTCCTGCAACTCCGAGGCCAATGGCGATCTTCTTTCCTGTACTCATGCTCATATAATGTTAAACCACGACACGGATTATTTTGTTTCATTCACAACAAAAAACAGTCCAATTAATTTTACTTTTCCGATCCATACTTAAATCCTTATCGCTTGGGTGCTCCACTCCATCTTCCTGTCCAAAAAAAATTATCCGGTACTCCGCATCAGTTGCCCTCCTCGAAGAGCATCAGCAACCGAGCGTTAGTTATAAACTCATTGGCTGGCGGCACCGCAGCGACGCTGTCAAACCTCTCTGCCGCCCGCGATACAAGACTGATGACGGCACTTGTCGGAAGTGAGGGGCCCACCATCGATGTCATGGACGCCGGAACCACCATGCGGTTCCTGACTGCCTACTTCTCCGTCACCAACCAACAAAAGGTGATGACTGGTACAGACCGCATGAAGGAGCGCCCGATCGGCCCGCTAGTCAACGCGCTTCGCACATTGGGTGTGCGTATAGACTACAAGGCCAAGGACGGGTTCCCGCCATTTGAAATACTGGGCTTTGACCGGCAGTTGACACGGGAAGTTACCGTCCCCGGCCATCTCAGCAGTCAGTATATCTCCGCACTGATGATGATTGGGCCGGCACTGCCCAACGGGCTTGTGCTGCACCTTGAAGGCAAAGTGGGCAGCAAGCCCTACATCCAGATGACCGCCAGCATCATGCGGGCCTTTGGCGCCAGAACGGTGTGGACAGGTCCCACCATAGAGGTGGCACCAGGCGGCTATAAACCCATTCCCTATCGCATCGAGGCAGACTGGTCGGCCATCAGCTATTGGTATGGTTTTACCGCTTTGTCGGACGAGGCAAGAATTGAGCTGAAGGATGTCACTGTGCCATCCCTGCAAGGAGACCAGGTGATCGCCAATATCGGGGAGCCACTCGGAGTGAAAACCACCCGATCCGGTGAGGGACTGGTGCTGACCAAGATAGAATCAGCAAAACACCTGGAATGGAATTTCACGGATTGTCCCGACCTCGCCCAGACTGTGCTACCGGTGTGCGCTGCCAAAGGAATAACCGGCGCATTCACGGGCCTGGAAAGTCTGCGGATCAAGGAAACTGACAGGATCTCAGCCCTGCAAAATGAGCTCGCCAAAATCGGCGCAGCACTCACCGAACGCGAAGGCAGTCATTGGGCATTGACGCCGGCTGCAGTGCCTCTCAACAGGCAGGGAACCGTTAAGATTCAGACCTATCACGACCACCGCATGGCGATGGGCTTTGCGCCGTGGGCCACACAGACGCCTCTGGATATCGAGGACAGGGAGGTGGTCAACAAATCCTATCCGGGATTTTGGGAAGACATGAAGGCGGTTGGCTTCACGCTCTAATGCTGCTGGTCTACGCCGGGCCGCAATGGGCCGTCGGCGATTCGCTGACCGAAAAAGTCAAATGAAACTGGTGGCGCCGTCCGGTTCCCTGTCGCGGTTTTTAGCCATGATCCAGGTGGCGTGCGGTAACTAGAATCAAGTCCGATCATCCGGGCATCCGTTGGCCGGGGCATTTTTAGCACGTATCCAGGGTCAGCGCTCCATCCAATCACCCTACCCGCTTCAACTTCCTGCGCACTGACGGAAGCCCAGGATTTCAAATCAGCCGACCCAGGCATCCGGAAACCCCCGCTCAATGAGTACCAATCATTGAATCGAAATTCAAACCCGTCAGCTGAACCCTGAATCAATGTGTCTTTCGACACCATGATGTTGTTGTAAAACCGGAAGGCTGCGTGTCGGCCGTTGTCTGCACGCAAGGCTTTCCCGCGCCTGTTGTAGAAAACACAGTTGTAGACAGCGGCATCGTGAAAGTCATCTTGTGCCGTGCTGTTGCTCCACACATACAAAGCAGCACCAGAGGAACCCCAACCGTCATCCTCACTGATGCAGTAGCGAATGGTGTTGCCAAACCAGGGACTGGCACCCGCGAATTGAAACAGGCCATAGCCACTGCCCATGTTGCCATACGACAGGCAATATTGAATCACCGATGAGGTAACGCCACCATCCAGGTCAAATCCGCCGCCATCCATGGCACCCGGGTGCGTCATGTTCTCATAGGTAAGGCAATGCTGAATGGTAATATGATCGGACTCCCAGGCCCAGATGCCCACAGGTCCATTGCCGATTCTGGGCATGTCCCAGCCGTTGTGGGTAGCCGTGCAGTATTCAATCAATGCACCGCTGGTCAACCCCACGACAATTCCATTGCCGCTGTGGTTGTCCAGATTGGTGGGATCTCCCGGATTGTTCTCTGCTCTCGAGTAGCCGATATAGATGTCTTTTGAATCATGTGAAGGAAATCGACCACCCACTTCAATTCCTGCCGCTCCATTGTTGAAAGCAGACACACCGGAAATACTCACATGGGCACTGGACTGTATGCTGATGCCCGCCTTCTGAAACCCAGTGGCGTCCACTGAATGAATCCTTGCCCTTTCACAGTCTTGCAACAGTATGCCCGGTCCGCTATTGCCTGACTTCCGGCCACTACCGGAAAGGACTAAGTCAGATACGGAAATATGCCGGCACTGTGTCATAGTGATGCCGGCCGAATCACCGGCGTCAAGCACTGCTCGGCCGGTTCCGTAAGTTCCTATGAAAATCCCGCTTCGGTTTGAGAGACCGAGATTGCCATGGATCGTATCACCACCATGAAACAGCAATACCAGTGAATCTGCAGCAGGTACTCCCCTGATCGGGTCCAGTGACTTCCAGGGTGCCGCCAAGCTTCCAACGCCCTGATCAGAACCATTAGCGGAGAAATAGAAAACGGTAACAGGCCGTTGACATGCAGTCATGAAGAACAAAAGAACAAGCCCTGTTATTGGCAACTTCAGCGAGGCATGGGACATGATGAAAGTTACGGCTTTTGTCGTGCAATATCCTGTGTAAATTGCCACATGGAAATCCAACTTACCCAATACTCACACGGTGCAGGTTGCGGATGCAAAATTGCGCCTGCAGTACTGGATCAGATTCTGCATTCTAATGCACCCAAAGCACTCTTCCCTCAACTCCTGGTTGGGACCGAATCCAAGGATGATGCAGCGGTCTATGATCAGGGTGACGGCACATGCATCATCAGTACCACCGATTTCTTCATGCCTATTGTTGATGACCCGGCCACGTTCGGCGCCATTGCCTCCGTCAACGCGATCAGCGATGTGTATGCCATGGGTGGAGAACCGATGATGGCCATTGCGATCCTCGGCTGGCCTGTGAACAAGATCCCCGCCGAGGTGGCAAAAGAAGTACTGGAAGGAAGCCGGCGTGTCTGCCGCATGGCGAACATCCCGCTTGCAGGCGGCCACAGCATCGACAGTCCGGAGCCTATCTTTGGATTGGCCGTGACCGGGAAAGTACGAAAGGAACATCTCAAACAGAACAACACAGCCCGACCGGGGTCCAAACTCTATTTGACAAAGAAGGTGGGAATCGGGATCATCACCACTGCACAAAAGAAAGGGATTGTGAAGCCAGCGCACCTGGAGGCGGCCGTGGACTCGATGCTGACGCTGAATAAAATGGGTGCTGTGTACGGCAAGCTCCCTTATGTATCAGCCCTGACCGATGTCACAGGTTTTGGATTGCTGGGACACCTTTCAGAAGTATGCGAGGGATCCGGCTTATCGGCAGAGATCTCTTTTAGCAAAGTGCCTGTGTTCGACTTTCTTGATGAATACCTCGCTCAAAAATCATGGCCGGGTGGCACGACAAGGAATTGGGACAGTTATGGACACAAGATCAGTGCTCTCACAGATGCACAAAGAATGGTTCTCGCCGATCCACAAACCAGCGGTGGACTGCTCATCGCAGTTGATCCGGCGGCGGCGGGGGAATTTGAGAAATTGAACCGCGAACATGGTCTGGAGCTACAATCGTTTGGCCAACTGGTTGCGCCCCGCGATAAAGTTGTTATCGTCAATCCCTAAACTTTCTACCATGACCAGAATGCTTCTTGTTACTGTCCTTCTGGCTGTGTGGAGCAGCTGCCGGGAGAAGGAACCTTCTTATCCGTTCCCCGAAGCCGCATGGGAACTCTCCACGCCTGACGCGGAAGGCATTCGGGAGAGCACGCTTGACTCCATTCACCAGGACATCCTCCGGGGAGATTACGGCCCCGTTGATCACTTCCTTGTCATCCGGCATGGCAAGATCATTGCCGATCACCACTATGAAAGGGATTACAAAACCATCGCCCAACCGTACGACACAACGAACTGGATCTTCAACTACGATCACCCGGATTGGCACCCCTACTATCAATATTCCGATCTGCATTCGCTGCAGTCGGTGACCAAAAGCGTGAATGCCGCCGCACTTGGGATTGCCATCGATGAAGGGTTTGTCGGAGGTACCGGCGACCGCACGGAAAAGTACCTGGGAAAATTTGCCACAGACTGGAACAACCCGCTGCGTAAGTCACAGCGCATTGCCGATCTGCTGACTATGCGCAGTGGCATTCAGTGGAATGAAGGACAGTACACTGATTCGGTCAATACCTGCATCACCATGGAGGCAAGCAGCGCCTGGGTACCGTACGTCCTCGCTCAGCCCATGGAATTGCAGCCGGGTACGTACTGGGAATACAACAGTGGTGCCTCCATGCTGATTGGTCAGATCATAACCGAGGCCACTGGACGCAAGGTGGACGAATGGACCAATGAAAAACTCTTCAAGCCGATTGGCATCAACAAGTATCAATGGAAGACTACTCCTGCCGGCGAGGTAGATACGGAAGGAGGACTGTACCTGGCACCACACGACCTTGCACGCTTCGGTTATCTTTTCCTTCGAAAGGGAAAATGGAAGGATCGACAGATTATTTCAAAAGACTGGGTGACACATTCCACCGCCGCAGTGGTCAGCGACATTCTGCCCGACAACAAAGAGTATAACTACGGTTATGGTTTCCAATGGTGGGTGGACACCCGGCAGCCGGCAACACCTATGTGCATCGGCTATGGTGGTCAGTTTGTGCAGATTAGTCCCGAACACGACCTGGTGGTTGTTTTCAATGGGTGGAACATCCACTACAACCCTGTCAAGTTCGAAACGCGAGATGCCTTGCGGACACGGATCATTCCTGCTGTAGAGAAACCATGACGACAGAAGACCCGACACCGCTCTATGTAGAGGCTGGCATCCAGGATCAACTCCTGCAGTCCTACAGGAGATTTCAGCTCATCGTACAAAGTAGTTTGCTCCTCGCTTGTGTCATCCTGTTTGCTGTGGCCATGTTCGTTGCAGGCAATACACTGGCCCTGGTCATCGCCGCCTGGATGTGTGTCGCCATTTTTTCACGGTGGTCTGCAAGTCGCGTGCGCAAAATGATTCAATCACGTGTCACAGACGTGGACTACTGGCAACGCCAGATACTTGATTTCGAATTACAGCACCCTGAACGGACGCCTCACCTCACAAACTTTAAGATTCACCAGAAAACAAGAGCGGGCGCCGTACCCCCAGACAGCGGGCAACTGCTGGAAAAAGACAAAGGTCACACCAGAATGCTCTTAGACACTTTACTCATCCGTGCATTTGGCCTGACATGGCTGGCATTGGGTCTGTTGCTGGCCGTGCGTGCCGTCGCGGTTTATTACCATTGGTCATATTGATACACAAGACAATTCACGATCGGTGCCTTGTCCTGGGCATGAAGTATCCCAGGCAACTCATCAAGAATGCAATTGACACTCATGCACTGGCTTCAATTGCAGTCTATTCTCGAAAAAGCGGCGGCACCTGCTGATGCCATGTGGTTGCTTCCTGAAAGGCGCGACCTACCGAAATCAAGGCCGCCTCTCCGTACAATTTGCCGATGAATGAAATACTCGTTGGTGTTCCCTTCTCCGTGAAACCATCGGGTAAAACAAGGCACGGATGTCCGGTGAGGTTGGTCATCAGATTCTGGTTGCCGCCAAAAGTCGGCGCGACGATGACGTCAAATTCACCTAGACGTTGGTGCCAATCTTCAATCAGCTGTCTGCGTACGCGTTGAGCATTGATGTACTCTACAGCAGGCACAAAGTGTGCTGCGCGGAAGATGTTGGGCCATGCGCCCTTGCGCTGGTCGGTCAGCAGGCTGTCGCGGTCGGACCGGGTCAATTCATCAAATGCAGCAGCGCCTTCTACACCGGTAA
>JAIBBB010000040.1 GCA_019694905.1 Cyclobacteriaceae bacterium | reverse complement strand
CGACGATCGCAGCAAAGACCTGCCCATGGGTACCTACGCCCGGCTTACACGCTGATACCGCGACTCTTCAGGAGTGCACTGGCTACCACAAGGTCCTCTGGAGTCGTAATCTTGATGTTCTCATAGCTTCCTTCAAACAACGAGATCAGGTGCCCTGATCGCTCGGCCACGCTGGCATCATCGGTAAGGGATGGATCTTCTTTGGTCTGATAGGCAGCGCGAATGAGACCCAGATCAAACGTCTGGGGAGTCTGTATGAGTCGGAATTTTGAGCGGTCTATCGCTCTGGTCGTGTCCTGGTCCGTGATTCGTATAGACTCTTTGAGCCTCACGGCAGCCACTGCAGATCCGTGGACTGCCGCCAGTCGGAATGACGCTCCGATAATATCCTCACTGACCAGTGGACGAACACCATCGTGAATGGCAACGAGCCCGTTTCCTTGAATCATTTCGAGGCCGCGCCGCACAGACTCAAACCTTGAATCTCCGCCAGTTTGTAAGATGATCTTGTCGTGAAAAGAGAACTTTTTGCAGATCGCTTCCCACAGGGGAAGATCATCGGCGGGCAGCACCAGAATGATCCGGATATCTGCCGCGTAACGTTGAAATGCCCGAATGGTATGGATGAGTACCGGTGTGCCGTTCAACTCAATGAACTGCTTGGGTATGCTGCTGCGGATGCGGGTCCCCTTGCCGCCGGCAACTATCAACGCATATTCCGGGTTATTCATAGATTTACAAAAATAAGCAGCTCTTCATGATCTTGCTCCGGATACTGGTCATGGCATTCAACGCGGGTGTGATCACATGGCTCATCTACCGCTTGCTGGAAGTGTATAACAGTACCTCTGTCACCCGGGCAGCGAAGTCAATGATCCTGGCCATTGGGATCGGACTGCTGCTTCTTCCCATCGTGATGGTGTTGGGCTTTATCCTGCCCACCATGGTCTACTTTGTGATGTATCCAATTGCGATTTCGCTGTTTCTCTATCTTATCCGAAAGAGCAACACCGAGGGCACTAGATAATCAGCATCGCATCTCCGTAGGTAAGGAACTTGTACTTTTCTTTCTTGGCAACCTGGTATGCCTGCATGATCAGGTCGTAGCCGCCGAAGGCGCAGGCCATCATCAGCAGTGTGGATTCCGGCTGATGGAAATTCGTGACCATGGCATTGCAGATCTTGAAGTCGTACGGAGGGAAAATGAACTTGTCGGTCCAGCCACTCCGCTCTTTAAGGCGGTTATTGGCGGAAACCGCAGATTCCAGTGCCCGCATGGTGGTTGTGCCGACAGCACATACGCGGTTCTTGTTGTCGAGAGCGGTATTGACCATCTTCACCACTTCTGAACCAACGATAAAGTTCTCGGAATCCATCTTGTGCTTGGTGAGGTCCTCTACGTCCACCTGCCTAAAGGTGCCAAGGCCGATATGCAACGTAATGAAGGACATGTCCACGCCCTTGATCTGAAGCCGCTTGAGCAACTGCCGGGTAAAATGGAGCCCGGCGGTGGGAGCCGAAACAGCACCTTTCTTGGAGGCAAAAATAGTCTGGAAGCGCTCCTTGTCGGCGGGCTCTACTTTGCGCTTGATATACTTTGGAAGCGGCGTTTCACCCAGGGTTTCAATGACTTTGTTGAAGGCATCGGCGTCGCCATCAAAAAGGAACCGGATGGTGCGACCGCGGGAGGTGGTGTTGTCGATCACTTCGGCTACCAGATCACCATCGCCAAAGTAAAGCTTGTTGCCCACCCGGATCTTCCGGGCCGGGTCCACCAGCACGTCCCACAGGTGCATCTCGGCATTCAGTTCACGGAGCAGAAACACCTCAATTTTGGCGCCCGTTTTCTCCTTGCGACCGTACAGACGCGCAGGGAAGACCATGGTATCATTTGCCACAAAGGCATCGCCCTCGCCAAAATAGTCTACAATGTCCTTAAATACCTTGTGTTCGATCTTTCCAGTGTCTTTGTGAATGACCATCAGGCGGGCTTCATCCCGGTTTTCCGGAGGATGAACGGCAATCAGGTTGTTGGGAAGATCAAATTTGAATTCGGATAGCTTCATAGTGTGCGTTTCTCGGATGACCGCATCTCGGGCATCTTACAGAATAAGGGGCAGCAAAATTAAGGATTTGTTTTAATTATCCTTTTTTGAAACCCTAAAATGAACAAATTGCGTTTATAACCTTCAAATGCACACTTTTAGACAGGTTCTGGAGAGTTTTCTGTTCGCCTGGAAGGCGTTGCGCTCCAATATACTTCGGACCGTACTGTCACTCCTGGGAGTGACGGTTGGTATTTTCGCCATTATCGCCGTCTTCACGCTGGTGGACTCCCTGGAAAAGAACATCAAAAGCAGTTTTGATTTTCTGGGAACAGGGGTCATCTATGTCGCAAAGTGGCCATTCGTGCCGGAAGGCAATGGACCCTTCAAGTGGTGGGAATACTGGCGCAGACCCAATCCATCGGTCAATGAGTACCGGTTTCTCGAAGCAAACATGCGCAATGTCTCCGCCATGTCTATCTACTCTTTCAAGGGAAACAATGTCATCCGCCGGGGGAGCAATAGCATCGGCCAGATAAACCTGCGGGGCGCAGGTGAGGGGTACGAAAAAATCTTTGATATTAAATTGGGCCAGGGTCGATACCTCACCATGGATGAAATCAGCGGTGGCAGGGCCGTGGCGATCCTGGGATATGAAGTAGCGCAGGCACTTTTTCCAAACGGAGAAGAACCTGTTGGCCAAACAGTCAAGATCAAGAACCTGAAATACAAGGTCATCGGCGTCTACAAGAAGGAGGGCCAGAGTTTCATCGGGATCACCAGCAACGATTACTCCGTCATTATTCCGTACAAGTCGTTCCGGAAATTATATCAGACAGGTACAGGGGTGTGGAACGAGCTGGGGTCAACCATTGCTATCAAAGGTACCGATACTGATTTGGGACTTGTTGAAGCTGAGAGCGAAATGCGCGGACTGATGAGAGTGAAACGCGGACTCAGGCCCTATGAGAAGGACAACTTCGCTTTGAATCGCCCGGAAGCCATTGCCAACGCGATCGGTTCTGTGTTTGATATTGTTGGAATGGCCGGCTGGATCATTGGTGGATTTTCAATCCTGGTAGGCGGATTTGGCATCGCCAATATCATGTTCGTCTCTGTGAAGGAGCGCACCAGCATCATCGGGCTTCAGAAGTCGCTCGGAGCAAAGAACTACTTCATTCTTTTTCAATTCCTGTTTGAAGCAGTGTTTCTTAGTCTGATAGGAGGTCTGGCCGGGCTCTTCCTCGTCTGGCTGCTGACGCTGGCACCTTTTGGCAGCCTCGAAGTCACTCTGTCGATCAAGAATATCGCGCTGGGTCTTGGAGTGTCTTCCGTGATTGGCATCGTTGCAGGAATTGTGCCGGCTGCCGTGGCGGCCCGCCTCGATCCTGTTATTGCCATCAGGGCTAATTGACCCTTTTCTTTCTTCCTGCCTTTTGGTTCAGCCACTGGACCAAGGCGCCATACTGGTCGTATTCCTGCGATCCAAGATCGAGCCTGGATTCATCATCAAATATAATGCTGAGTTCTGTGTAGCGTTGCTGTTTGCCGGTTTTGACAGTTGTTTCACTCCAGGCAGCGATCGAACCTGGTGCGTAGGCGCGCATGGTGCGACGGACAGGATATGAAATCGTCAGTTTGCCTTCACCGGCGCGTACCACTTTGTAGTTGACGAATTGACGCACCATAATCACGGTGGCCAATGGCAGCAGCAGAAACGCTGTGGCATAGTGGCCCCAAAAAGGAGTGGGATCAGTCATCAACACAAAAAAACTGAAGCCGCCTACCGCATAGGAAAGACTGATGAACAGCGCAAAGGCAAAAACAACTGTGGATTTTTGTCGGGCAACTACCAAAGGAAGTTTCAATTGAAGTGAGCCAGCGAAGGGATTTGAACCCTTGGCCTACGGTTTACGAAACCGTTGCTCTACCCCTGAGCTACGCTGGCTGATTTTCCTGCAACAACCCGGAGGGCGGTTGAATTGGGCCCTAAAATTATAATTATTGGTAAAATGTAGTATAACTTACAGACTGGTATTTCGGCTATGCTTTCAAAAAAATGTAAATACGCCATTCACGCGTTGATCTATCTGGCGGAGCGCAAAGACAAAGGGCCCGTTCATATCCAGGAAATTGCCGACAAGCAGCACATACCGAAGAAATTTCTCGAAGGCATTTTGCTTGAACTCAGGAATGCCAAAGTGCTGCATAGCAAAAAAGGGAAGGGCGGTGGCTACTACCTGCACAAGCGCCCCGAAGACGTTTCCCTGGTTGAAGTGATCCGACTGATGGACGGGGCGATTGCCATGCTTCCCTGCGTCTCCCTGAACTATTATGAAAAATGTGAAGAATGCCGCGACGAAAAGACCTGTGGCATCCGCGACGCCTTCGTTGATGTCCGTGATGAGACGCTCAGGATCCTTTCCCGGAGCACCCTGGCCCAGATTCTCAAGCGCCAGAAGGAACTTAAATAAATTCTCTTATAGTCTATAAATTCTATAGATTTTATTCATATTTGTAACGTTAAACAATCAAGACTATGGCACTAAGACTTGGCGACATCGCTCCTGATTTTCGGGCAGAAACTTCCCAGGGACCGATCAGTTTTCACGAATGGCTCGGCAACAGCTGGGGCATACTATTCTCTCATCCAGCCGACTTTACGCCGGTTTGCACTACCGAGTTGGGCACTGTGGCCAAACTCAAGGCTGAATTTGACAAGCGAAATGTGAAAGTGGTCGCCCTCAGCGTCGACGGGCTGGATTCTCACCAGAAGTGGATCGGTGACATCAACGAAACGCAGCGCACTACAGTCAATTTCCCGATTATCGCTGACTCGGACTACAAAGTGGCGAACCTCTATGACATGGTACATCCGCAGGTGAGCGACAAGTTTACCGTGCGCAGTGTGTTCGTCATCGGCGCCGACAAGAAGATCAAGCTGACGATCACCTATCCCGCATCAACCGGTAGAAATTTTGACGAGATTCTCAGGGTTATCGACAGCCTTCAGTTGACAGCGAATTACAGTGTGGCTACTCCGGCCAACTGGCAACACGGACAAGACGTGGTCATTGCCCCGGCCATCAAGGATGAGGACATTCCGGCCAAATTCCCCAAAGGACACACCCGGATCAAACCCTACTTGCGCACGACGCCTCAGCCGAACCTCTGAAAATAAATGTTGTGTTTAGAAGTTGGAGGGTCATCCGGATCGGGTGGCCCTCTTTTTTTGGAAAAAAACAGGTAGTGGGTTTAAACTAAACTGCTGCTGACCTCGTCTAATGGCATGTAACTACCTTGGTCATGATACAGCCGAAATTGATTGCCAGTACCCAGTCACAACGCCAGGACTCCTATTTCAGACATTTCCAGCAGGCGTTGCAGAATCTATCCATGGTTGAGAAGGAACTTCGCTTGCAGAAGCACCCACGCCTCAAGGCAGGCGTGCGTCACTCGATTTGATAGGCAGCTACTCCCGTTTTATTCTTCCACGAAGTCCAGGTCTCTGGCAAAAGTCTCATCGATTTTGGTGAGCGCATAGAAGGCGATGAGCACGGTGATTACACCGATGATCAGTGCTCCGTAGATCACACCCTCTGATCCTCCAATGGAGTCCCTCAGGAATTTGAAACCAAGCGTCAAAGGCACAACCGTGCCACGAATGAAGTTGGGCGTGGTAGTCGCGACAGTCGATCGCAAGTTGGTGCCAAATTGTTCCGCAGCGATTGTGACGAACAAAGCCCAGTAGCCGATACCGACACCCAGTACAAAGCAACTGAGGTAGAAAAACCAGCTCTCCCGAACCGGCATGAATAAATAGACAAAGAAGAACAGGAGTGTCAGGCTTACAAAGATGGAAACCACCCGTTTGCGCGATCTCATGGCCTGGGAAATAAACCCGCTTGACATATCGCCCACGGCGAGTCCGATGTACGCAAACATGACTGCATCACCTGCGCTTACGTTGCCTTCAATGGACAGCGCCCTGGCAAACTCAGGAGAGAAGGTGACCAGGATACCGATCGTGAACCAGATGGGGAGCCCAATGAAAATGCAACCCATGAATTTGACAAACCGCACTCGGTTCGTGAAGAGCATGAAGAAATTGCCTCGCTGGACCTGAGTTGATTTGGTATGGAGGAACATGCCTGATTCGAACACACTCACGCGCGCGATCAGGAGCAGCAGCCCGAGTCCGCCGCCAATGAAGTATGCGATTTGCCAGTCAAATTGTTTGGAGATGTAGTTGGCTACAACCGCTCCCATGAGGCCCACGGCCGCAACGATGGTGGTACCATAACCGCGCAATTTGGTGGGGAGCACTTCAGAGACCAGTGTAATGCCGGCACCCAGCTCACCCGCAAGACCAATGCCAGCAATAAATCGCAGTACCGCATATTGGGTCACAGAGCCGACAAATCCATTCGCGATGTTGGCGAGTGAATACAACAGGATGGATCCAAAAAGCACTGACAACCGGCCGCGTTTGTCACCCATGATGCCCCAGATCAATCCCCCCACCAGCAAGCCTGTCATCTGAACCTGAAGAAGGAATTCACCTTTGCTGAATAACTCAGCTTCCGGCACCTGCAGCGCCACCAGGCTCGGCCGGCGCACAATGCTGAACAGGAGTAAGTCGTAGATGTCGACGAAGTAGCCCAATGCCGCCACGATCACGGGCACACTGAACAGCTTGCGAAGGGTGTGCTTCTGGTTCTCCATGAACAAGGGTTATTGGGCTTCTGCCGCAGGTGTGGAGGCCGCTTCAAAAATGCCTGGCGCATGCTGGACGAGCACGGGGTACCAACGAACCAGTTTCTTGATGTCGGAAGTGTATACGCGCGCTTCATCATAATCAGGAAGAACCCCCTTGAGGAAGGCATGCAACTGCTCGCCAGTGGAATCGGCGGTGACTGGTAACTGGCCGGCATGCCGGGCATAGATCTTTTTTAATACGTCTTCGAGGGGCGTCGTTCCCTCTGCGTTATTCGTATAAATGGAAATTTCATGAAGGACAGAAATCCTGTGTTGTGCAGAAGCGACCAGTTTGGTTCTGGCTTCGTCGAGGGATTCCAGGATGACACCTGATTTGGAAGGAGCAACAATCCGGAAGAGTCCGCCCTTACCCGAAACGGAAGCAATGTCTTTGAGTTCCATGTAGGTTATTAAATGGGTTTTGATACCCGGCAAACATAGGGATTATATGGCAAATCGGCTCGGACTTACTTACCAGCGGCGTCGATGAACGCAAGAAGTTCTTCCCTGCCCACACGCTTTTCCGAGGAAGTTACAAACATGTCCGGCAGTTCCTCCCACATTTGCAGCATCGCGTCTTCGTGCTGACGGATGGACTGCGCCAATTCGGACCTTGAGAGTTTATCGGCTTTCGTGAGAATAATGGCCAGCGGCTTGCCCTGTCCCCCCAGCCATTGAATAAAATCAAGGTCCGAGCCCTGTGGTGCATGGCGCGCGTCAACCAGCACAAATGTGCACCGAAGATTCTCACGATGGGTCAGGTATTGATCCAGCATCTTGCCCCATGAATGACGCTGGCTTTGAGAAACGCCTGCATATCCGTACCCCGGCAGATCCACCAGGTACCACCGGTTATCGACAGTGAAATGATTGATTGTCTGTGTTTTACCCGGCTTTCCGGATGTCTTTGCCAGTCCCTTCATTCCGACCAGATAGTTTATCAGGGAAGACTTTCCGACGTTGGATCTGCCCACAAAGGCAAACTCCGGCAAACGGGGTGGGGGGCACTGGTCCAGCGTGGTGCTGCTTTTGACAAATTCGGCCTTGAGTGGGTGCATGGGGTTACTTAAAGTGCAGGTTTAAGAGACGTGTACTAACGGTGTAATAAATCCCAGAGTTACGCCAATTGCCGGCCCTTTGAATTTGCCCCAAAATTACTAATTTAGCCCTCGGTTTATTGGCTTCGTATTTTTTAGACTAATTAATTCTCTATGTCCAAAATGGTTCGGGCAGCATTTTTTATTGCAATCGCTGCCTTTTCGATCCCTGCCCGGGCGCAGGAGCAGCAGGACAAGGCGCAATCGAAACTGTATCAGGAACAGGCAGATCTGATCATGGCCGAAACCAAAGCCATGAACGATGCCCGCGACCTGATGGTACTGGCGGCGAACTATGACACCACCAATATCCGCGCGAATTTCGACGCGGGTCTGATGCATCTGAGAACCATTGGCAAGGACCAGGCGTCACGCTATTTCCTGAGGATTTACCGGCAGAAGCCTGAATACCGTTTTGACCTCGAGTATTGGATTGGCATGAGTTTTCAATACGGCATGGATTTCAACCGTTCTCAACAGTTCTATGAGCGCTACCGGGCACGTCTTCAATCCAAGCCCAACTATCAGGGCCGTGATGTGGTCGCGCTGGAGGAGGTAGAACGTCGCCTGGAGGAGGTGGAAAATGGCAAAGCCTTCATGGCCCAACCGAAGAAGTTTCAGGTGGTTAACGTCGGACGTGAAATAAACTCGGAATGGGATGATTATGCCCCCCTGGTCAACGCGGAAGAAAATGAACTGGTGTTCACCAGCCGCCGCCGCGATGGCAACATGAATGAAGACGTGGCCAATGACAACATACCGTTTGAGGATATTTTTACTTCCACCCGCAAGAATGAGCAGTGGACCCGGGCGAAGAATATTGGTGCGGTGGTGAATACCCGGTTCAGTGAATCGGACCTGGCGCTTTCCCCTGATGGAAAAACACTTTTCATCTACCGCGACGATGGAAACGGTGATATCTATCAATCCAACCGCAAGGCTGATGGCACATGGGACGCTCCGGCCCCGATGCCAGGAGTGATCAACTCCCAGTACCGGGAATCCTCCGTGTCCATCACACGCGATGGCAATGTGCTCTACTTTGCCAGTGAGCGGCCGGGCGGCCTGGGGGGGTCTGACATTTATGTGTGCGTGAAAGACAAGACCGGCGCCTGGGGTCAGCCCAGGAACCTGGGGCCCTCTATCAATACCCAGTATGACGAAGACGGGCCGTACATCGATTATGACATGAAGACGCTGTACTTCAGTTCCAAGGGCCGCAAATCCATGGGAGGCTATGATGTGTTCAAAGCTACCCTTGCAGATCCTCAGAAGTGGCATTTTTCAGAGCCTGAGAATCTGGGCTATCCGATCAACACACCCGATGATGATGTATTCTTCGTTGGCACCAAAGACGGTAAGCGGGCCTATTTCGCCTCGGTGCGCGATGATGGCATGGGCTACCTCGATATTTACACAATTGTAATGGAGGAGGCACCTGCGCCCAAGAAAGAAGAAAAGCCCCCTGTGGCCAAACAGCCCAAGCTGATACGCTATCAGGTGAACGTGGTGGATGAAAACAACAAACCCGCCGACGCCCGGGTGAAGTTCTCGCGATGGGGAGACAATACACTCGTTGCCGGCAACAGTGCTGGTACCGGCACATGGGAGTTTCAGATCAAGATCGAGACATCGCATGAGTATCGGCTGTCGGTAGAAAAGGACGGCTACATGTTTCAGAATATCCCTGTTAACCTGGACCCGGCGTTTGATTCAGAGCGAACTGTCACACGGGTGGTGCAGCTCAAGCGCCTTGTGGTGGGTTCAGTTTCTATTTTGCGCAACATCTATTTTGATTTTGATCGCGCCACACTACGGCAGGAATCGTACAATGAGTTGAACAAGCTTGAGTCCATGATGAAACAAAACCCGGGCATGAAGGTTGAACTCGGCGGACACACTGATGCGGTGGGCAGCAAAGCCTTCAACCTCTCCCTTTCCAAACGCCGTGCCGAAGCGGTCAAGACTTTCCTGACCTCAAAGGGCATCGACCCGCGCCGCGTGACCGTGGTGGGGTATGGCAAATCAAGACCCCTCGCATCCAATGATGATGAAAAGGAAGGCCGGGAATTGAACCGGAGAGTGGAATTCAAGGTTTTAAGCAAAGGCGGCAACTGACTGTAATTGCCGTTTCCTTTGTACTTTTGGCCGCGATAATTCCATTCACATTGGTAGTACCCTACAAAGACGAGCAGGCCGGAAAAAAGGTCCAGGTGGCAAAGATGTTTGACAACATCAGTCACCGGTATGATTTCCTCAACCATTTTCTCAGCCTGGGTATAGATATCCACTGGCGCCGCAAAGCAATCAGATTCTTGAAGCCATTTGCCCCGCGCGAGATACTCGATGTGGCTACAGGCACCGGCGACTTTGCCATCGAGGCACTGGCACTGAAGCCTGAGCACATTACAGGTGTAGACATTTCCGAAGGAATGATGGAGCACGGAAGGCAAAAGCTCAGTGCGCGCGGCCTCGACAAAGCCATCTCACTGCTCTATGGCGACTCAGAGAATCTGCCGTTTGACCAAAATAAATTCGATGCAGTCATCGTTGCTTTTGGAGTGAGAAACTTCGAGAATCTGGAAAAGGGACTGTCTGAAATCCGTCGCGTGCTGAAGCCGGAAGGCCACCTCGTGGTGCTGGAGTTCAGCAAACCCACCGCATTCCCTTTCAAGCAGCTGTATCAATTCTACTTCAGATTTATACTGCCGCTGATCGGCAAGGTGATCTCGAAGGACAATTCGGCCTACACGTACCTGCCTGAATCGGTACAGGCATTTCCCGACGGACAGCGATTCCTGGAAATCCTGGGCAAAACAGGCTACCAAAACAACCAATGCAAACCCCTGACATTCGGCATCTGCTCCATGTACACGGCCCAAAAGTAATTTGGCTGCTGTTGCTCTGCGGAAGCAGTTGGAATGCTTCAGCACAACACTATGCCTGGGCAAGACGCAACAACCCTGAATTTGACAGAAGGACGATTAGCTATGGCTTTGCAATCGGTTTGCACACCTCCGCATACGCACTGAAATACTCTGATAAATTCGTCACACCTCAGATGGATACAGTGCACTCCGTGTACCCTGTGTTTTCCCCCGGCTTTTCACTGGGGTTCCTGCTGAACTACCGGTTCAATGACCAGTTCGATCTGAGGCTGATGCCCAAGGCAGGTTTTTACGACCACAAACTATATTACAATTATACAGACCACAGCCAACGGTCGGTGCTGGTCGAAACAACGGTGGTGGAATTCCCGATACTCATCAAGTACAAGTCGCAGCGAAGAGGCAACGTGAGAATGTATATGTTGGGCGGCTTTACGCCCGGTATTGAGGCCTCAGGCAAGAATGACGTGCAGTCTTCAACCGCCAGTCTCTCCATCCGCAAGCAGAATATCAGTCTAGATACAGGCCTCGGGTTCGATTTTTATTTCCCTCTTTTCAAACTCTCCCAGGAGATCCGTTTCAGTCATGGCCTTGTGAACATGCTTGGGCCAGAGGCCAGTTCCTACAAGGATCCCATCACACGACTCAGTGTCAATACCATCTCGGTGTATTTTATTTTTCAGTAGTCTTCTTGTCTGCGCCGGGCAGGTTACATTTGTGCAACTGCCATGCTATGACAAAAAGAACCGTACTTATCACCGGCGCCACTTCAGGTATCGGGGAAGCCACTTCCAGATTGTTGGCAAGAAACGATTTTCGCCTGATCCTTTGCGGCAGAAGACAGGACCGCCTGTCGAAACTTGCCGATGAACTTCAGACGCAAACGGAAGTCACCACATTGTCTTTTGATGTGCGCGAACTGCCCGCCGTGAAAAGAGCCATTCGATCGCTGCCGGCTGAATGGCAGCAGATTGACATACTGATCAACAATGCAGGTAACGCTCATGGCTTGTCACCCATACAGACCGGAGACACGGAAGACTGGGACGCCATGCTGGACATTAATGTCAAAGGGCTTCTCTATGTATCACGTGAGATTTTGCCCGGGATGGTACAGCGTAATGCAGGCCACATCATCAACCTCGGTTCCATTGCTGGTAAAGAGGTTTATCCCAATGGCAATGTGTACTGTGCAAGCAAGTTTGCAGTAGATGCCATCAGCAACTCCATGCGCATTGACCTGAATGCACACAGCATCAAGGTCACAGCCGTTCACCCCGGCATGGTGGAAACGGAGTTTGCACTGGTGCGATTCAAGGGCGATGCGGCAAAGGCAGCGAATGTCTATAACGGAGTCATGCCCTTACGAGGTGAAGACATAGCCGATTTGATCTTGTTTGCGCTCACCCGGCCGCCTCACGTGGTGGTGGCAGACCTGATAGTTTTCCCCACGGCTCAGGCCAGCGCCACCGTTGTGAACCGCAAATCCTGAGGCTACCAGATACCCATGACATTCACAATTTCTTCGGCCAATTGTATAGAGCCAAAGAACATGCCGGCACCGAGCGTAGTGTGATTGCGGCATAAATGCTGCAAAGCGTACGGAAAGGCGGCAACTGAGGCCAGGCTATAGGAGAGTCCGGTGACCAGTGCAAAGCACACGAAAGGAATTACTCCCCCTATGAAGTAGATCCCTGCAAGTCCCAGGGTGCAACCAACAGCACCATAGACGAGACTCCGCCCGATGCCGTAGCGATCCACCAACCTGGACAGGGGCCAGGCCGCCACCGCAGACACCAGCAGAATACCTGAAATCAGGTAGGAATCTGAAAACAACGGATTATCAGTTTGACGATACCACGCCGGTACAAAATTGTTGATGAACATGGTCAGAACCCCAAGTGTCAGACCTGCCGCGAGCACGTGGCCAAACTGACTTTCCTCAACCTTGATCATGTCTTCTTCTCTGCTGAATTCTGAATGGCGGGTAGTTGACCGGAAAAAATAACCGGTTACAATCAGCAACAATCCACCGGCTGTGAAGGTGCTGACGGGTCCGACCGCATCAACCAGTTCAATGAGTAGCGGTTCGGATGCGTTCAGCAGTTCAGTGGTAAGCACCATCAGGGCCATGGCCACAGGCAACTGACGTGCTGGTGCAAACAGTTCGATCATGGAATTGGCCGGACTGTGAAATACGTTCATGGAGATGAGCCATATGACAATCATCACTGGCAGAATGGATGTCAGCTGAAGCGATTGCGTACCCACCGTGAAGGCAACAAGCATGAAAACCATTGCGGTGACACTGATGCCCACGGTCCAAACCACAAACCGATTGCCATTTTTCTTGATAAAATAATCACCGATCAACCCTGCCACCGGGGGGATCCCCACCAGAATCACGGCTTGCGCAATAACCAGGAACCGGGAGAGATGCTGTACCGAGAATAGCTCCAGGATTCTGGGTTGGTAGTGATGGTAGGCGATCCAACTGATGACCACAGCGGCATTGAGGCCCAGAAGGCTGAATACCTGACTCCATCGAATCGATTGTACGGGGGTTTCGCGCATGTTCTTGTAACGGTTTTGGGGCTCTTCAGGTTCAACCGGATCAGGCAACGCGTACGGCCACCAGCCCTCGCGTTTTGTGAATCCGAAGATCGAAATACTGCAACGCAAAATTGTTCATTCTGTTTTCCGCCATCTCGGCATGCCTGTTCTGTGGCAGGAAGACGGTCAAATCAAGGATGGCCTGGACAAAGAGATCGCGCTGGCAAAAGGCCGTGGTCCACTCCTCAAAGATGGAAGTCCATTCCTGCCGGTATTTGTCGAGATGACCCTGACCATCCCACAGAAATTCAAGCTGGTTGTCACCGTACTTGTACCTGTAAATGGCGGCCACGTTTTGATAGAAATTGTGAAGTGTTTTCAGGGTAGACGGGTGCCAACTGAGAATCTTCTCAGAGAAGCTGTCATTGAGCCCCAGCGGATTCTGTTGGCGCACATACTGCTTCTTAACCCGTTCTACCAATGCTGACAGCAAATCGTCCTGAAGCGATAGCTGGGCCTGCTCCAGGAGGTAGTTTTTATCCAGCGGAAAGAACTTCCTGACCACCGTGCCTGTGTCTGGTGGCCAAAGATAGCGGGAAATTCCGAGCGGCGCTAGCGGCCTGCTTCGGGTGCGAGTTGGCCACCAAAATAGACTGCATTCATCAGAAGCCTGTTGGTTCCGAACCAGAAGGCCCGGAAGCAAACATTTTCCGTAAACCCGATGGTGCGACCCTTGCCTACCACGCTCATTCCGATGCCTGCGCTGTTTTTCATCCGGTTGTTGTTGGGCTTTGAGATATAGCCGCTGATCAGTGACGCGCTGCCGTAGCTGAGCGGGTTGGCATAACTACCCTTGGCCTTTTCCATAAACAGGTTGTTGGACTTGAACATGGGTAGCCGGCTGCTCGTATAGCCATAAAGCAGCGGGTTGGTGAGGTCGACGTCGGCCACAAAGATTGCTCCGCTCGTTTCCTGAGCGCCTTTGGCGGTCTCAATTTCATGGTAGGGGCGGGGAGCCGAATTCTCCTTCTTTTCTTCCTCCTTCTTCATCTCAAATTTGCCGAGGCCGGCGGTCGTGAGCCAGTTCAAGGCCTGTTCAAAGCCGATGATCACGCCACCCTGCTGTTCCCAGGTGCGCAACTTTTCCTTCCCACCATCAGTGATCTGTCCGTAGTTGCCTGCAGGAAAAATAATGTGTGTGTATCGGTTGAGGGAACCACTGTTGACAATCGACAGGGGTAGCAGCGTAACAGGTAGCCCAAATCGTTCATCGAGCAGGTGCCAGATTTCTCCAGCATCGTTCGCCGAGACACCACCCTCGACCAGCAGGGCAATTTCCGGCTTCCGTAGTGTGAGGAAAGAACTGCTGCCAAGGCTTGCACCCTGAAAATCCAGCCCAGTGTCAAAGGCAACGACATTCACGCCATCTTTTTCACGGATGGTCTGAATGAAAACGCCCAGCTGTTGCGGGTTCAGTGTCTGATTATCCACTGGAATCAGGATGGACCCCTGCTCCAGTTTACTGCCATCCGGGTGATAGAAGGATTCGGTCGCCACCTTGATGCGCACGTTGGCCTGCAACAGGCGATAAATCGCGCGAGGGAGGTAGTAGCCATACGGCTCCAGCACAAAAGCATAGTCACCCTTGCCGGTGAGTGTGCCCATCGGGAATCCGGGTTCAGATACTCGGGCGCCAAGGGCGGGGACCGCTTTGAGTTCTTCATACTCTACACCGGTGGCCAGTGGAAGTGTCCAACTGGAAATATCATAGAACAGGCTGTCCTCAAACCTGAGTTGCTTGTCGAACATGCCATGTAACAAATGGTATTGCGCCTGAGCGAGTGGCACGACATAGGTTTCTTCCGGGTTGCACAGCTTGCCAGCGATGCTGAGTGGTGCTGCGGGGCGGTACAACTGAATCTCATGCCTGGCCATGATCTCAGCAAGATGATAAGTGCGGGCGGCGTCCTTGCTGGTGAAGGCATATGCTTTGACAGGATCTTTGGCCGCCAGCGCGGCGACACCGTGAAAGAAATCGTACTGGTATTGCAGCAACTCCTCCCGCATATCATAGACAGCTTTCAGTGAGCTGAGCATGGAGGTGAAGTGATTTCGGATGGTAAAGGGGAATCGGAGAATTCCATTGGTGCTTTCCTGTGCATGTCCCCTCGAGCTCGCCTGTTCAAACAGAATTCCCATCGCACCCTGGGAGTCTGGATAGGTCGATCCCTTGCCGTAGTAGAAATCGTCATATCCTTCCTGCGTGAAGTAGAGGGACCCAATTTCATCCAAAGCGCGCGCATGCCATGCAGCCATTTTCCGGGTTAACTCCTGGTTGCGCCTGGGGGTATTGGGATTGACCCTGGTGGGCTCACCCGGCATAAAGAAAAATGTGGCGTTGGTGCCTTGCTCATGGTGGTCGGTAAGTACATTCGGCTTCCAGCGCTGGTATTGCCGGATTCTCGCCTTTGATTCCGGAAGTTGTGCCACCATCCAGTCACGGTTCAGGTCAAACCAATAGTGGTTGGTTCGCCCTGAGGGCCAGCCTTCATTGTGTTCGACATCATTGGGATCAGTAGAAACGTGCTGACTTTTCCGGGCGTTAACCCAGCTTGAAAAGCGCTGCAAGCCATCCGGATTAAAGCTGGGGTCAAACAAGACGACCACTTTGTCAAGGTAGCTTTCAATTTCAGGTCCCTGGGCGGCCGCCAGATAGTAAACCAGCAGCAAACCTGCGTTGGCCCCGCTGGGCTCATTGCCGTGTATAGAGCAGCCCATGTAATAGACAGCAGGCAGGTCTTTGAGGTCGGGTTGGGCTGCACCGGGGTCACTCAACTGGAGGTGTTTGGTGCGGATGGCTTCAATCCGACTGTGGTTGGCCGGGGAAGTAATGGTCAGCAGAAGCAAAGGCCGCCCCTCGTAGGTACGGCCGGTTTCGAGCAGGCTGATCCTGTCCGAGGCGCGGTCCATCTCATACATGTAGTTGACCAGCTTGTCATGACTGACATGCCATTCCCCCACGTCATGGCCCAAAAGTGCTGCGGGAGCAGGAATCTTGGGGTTGAGCTTGACATTGCCGGGCAGGTAGTAGGACAGGTCCGTCTGTGCCTGGGAATGGATCTGAAAAAGCATCGAAAAGACTCCGCAAACGAGTGCTGAAATTCGGGTGGTCATGAAGCGTGGGTTTACTGGGCGGAAAGAAATTTGATTTTTACTTAAAGAACAACGGCTAAATCGCAAGCGGTCAATGATTTATTGAAACGCAAAAAATCATCACGTACAATTAAACAGCATATCATGGAAATCCGAGCCTAAATCTGATAGTTTTGCGCGCAAATCCAAATCCCTTACCTATGAGGAAACTAATACTTGTCATTGCAGTACTGTTTGCCGGTGCTGGTGCGTTTGCCCAGGGGGTGACCACTGCCACCATCAATGGTGTAATAACTGACAGCAAAGGAGAATCATTGCCAGGTGCCAACGTGGTGGCTATTCACCAGCCCACGGGCACACAATATGGCACTTCTTCCCGTGCTGATGGTCGGTACACAATTCCCAACGCCCGTGTAGGCGGCCCTTACCAGTTGACTGTGTCCTTTGTCGGATACGAGAACCAGGTGAAGGAGGGCATCTTCCTGTCGCTGGGAAGCACAGCGGATGTAAACTTCAAGTTGGCTGAGTCAGGCACCACGCTGGAGGCCATCAACGTCACGGCCAGCAAGGACGATGTTTTCAACTCTGACCGCACCGGTGCATCCACCAACATCTCCAACCAGTCCATCACCCGGCTGCCAACCATCAGCCGCAGCTTTGGTGACTATGTCCGCTTGACCCCGCAGGCCAACGGTAACAGTTTTGGTGGTCGCAGTGACGGTTACAACAACATTACAGTTGATGGCGCGCTATTCAACAACGCTTTTGGTTTGTCAGGCACAGTGGGTGGTCAGGCCAACGCGCAGCCGATCAGCCTTGATGCCATCGATCAGATTACTACCACCATCGCGCCTTATGACGTGAAAGAAGGTTCATTTACAGGAGCCGGCGTCAACATGGTTACGCGTTCTGGTACCAATGACGTTTCGGGATCTGTTTACTATTTTACCCGCAACCAGAATCTGGCCGGATCCAAAGTGAGTGGTGTTGAAAACAAACTCAATAACTTTGATTTCAACAACGTTGGTTTTCGTGTTGGCGGTGCAATTATCAAGAACAAGTTGTTCTTCTTTGCCAACTACGAGCGTGAGCGCCGCAATGACCCTGGTACTTTGTTCACTGCCTCCCGCAATGGGTCGAGTGGCACCACAGTGTCACAAGTGCAGGCAAGTGACCTGGATGCCCTGAAGACTTTTCTGATCAATACCTATGGCTATGATCCGGGTCCTTATGAAGGTTACAAACTTCAATCCAACAGCGACAAGGGTACGATCAAGCTCGACTACAACATCAGCACCAATCACAAGTTCACTGTAAAGTACAACTACCTGAAGTCTTACCGTGATGTGCCCCCCAGCAACAGCGGCTCTTTGGGTG
The DNA here is from genome assembly GCA_019694905.1 of Cyclobacteriaceae bacterium. Taxonomy (GTDB): domain Bacteria; phylum Bacteroidota; class Bacteroidia; order Cytophagales; family Cyclobacteriaceae; genus ELB16-189. The sequence goes on along the minus strand of JAIBBB010000040.1, from coordinate 1,604 downwards.
GAACCCGTAACCCCAGCCAGACGGGTATGCCGTTCCTGGGATCTTACTACCGGATCAACAACAACCTCAACTCAGTCATCGCTGAACTGAACAGCACTTTTGGATCCAACTATTCGAACAAGTTCCAGGTGGGCTACACTGCCTTCCGCGATTTCCGCGAAACTCCTACAGCAGGCAAGCTGTTCCCGCTCGTGGATATCGGCAACGGAAGCGGTCAGTTCCTGACTGCTTTTGGCTATGAGCCTTTCTCTGCTTTCAACATCCTGAATTCAAACGTATTCCAGTTGTCAGACAACTTTGATTTGTACAAAGGCAAGCACACATTGACTTTTGGTACGTACAATGAATTCTACCACTTCGAGAACGGTTTTGACCCTTTCTACTATGGAGCTTATCAGTTTAACTCGCTCGCAGATTTCTACTCCAGCGCAGCAGGTACGGTAGGCGCTGTTCGTCAATATCAGTTAGGGTATTCCACTGCAAGCGATGGCAGCTTCCCGCTGGTGAAGATTGATGCCCGCCAGCTTGGCTTCTACGCTCAGGATAAATTTGATGTCAGCCAGAACTTTAATGTTACTTATGGTATTCGCGTTGACATCCCTACTATCGGAGCAACAATCAAGAGAAACGACCAGGCTGCGACCTATACATTTGCAGAAGGCCGCACAATCTATACCGACCATGTGCAGAAGTCACAGTTGCTGTGGTCACCCCGCGTTGGCTTTAACTGGGACGTGAAAGGCGATCGCAGCACACAGGTTCGAGGTGGTTCAGGGATTTTCACCGGTCGTGTACCCTACGTATGGATTTCCAACCAGGCCAGCAACAACGGTCAGCTCTTCGGCTCTCAGTTTTACAATACGGCAGGTGCTACCACCGCTGGCATTACTTTCCAGCCCGACGTGGACTACTACCGCCCTGGAAAGAACGGCAATCCTCCGGTAACCAACGGACCCGCTACGTATAACCTCGCAGTAACCGATGACAACTTCAAGTTCCCTCAAATCTGGCGCACGAACATCGCCGTTGACCAGAAACTTCCTGGTGGACTGATCGGATCACTGGACTTTGTGTTTACCCGGGACCTCAATGCAGTGTATCACCAGAACATCAACCTTCCTGATCCTGCAGGCACTGCCGCCGGTGCAGACAACCGTCCAATCTACTATAAGACATTCCCGAACAACAATGGTAGTAACCCTACTGCCAACACACGTCTGAATGCCACTGTAACCGATGCCATCTTGATGCGCAATACCAACAAACCTTACAGCTACTTCATTACAGGTCAATTGAAGAAGACCTTTGGCTTTGGTTTGGACGCCATGTTAGGTTACACTTACACAGACGCCCGTTCTGTTAACGACGGTGGATCCATTGCACAGTCGATCTGGAGAGACCGCGCTGTGTCGGGTAACCCTAACGAAAACGTGCTCAGCTACTCGAACTTCCTGAAGAAACACCGGATCATTGCTTCTGCCAACTACCGCAAGGAATACGCTGGCTTTATGGCAACTTCTGTAGGTTTCTTCTACGAATTGTCGCAGGCTGGCCGATTCTCCTACGTATATGCCGGTGATATGAACGGCGACAACGCCGGTGGT
>JAIBBB010000258.1 GCA_019694905.1 Cyclobacteriaceae bacterium | reverse complement strand
CCGGAAACGGTTGTCAAGCAACTTCGATAGGTTGTAACCTTATCTTTGCTTTTGCTTATGATAAGGCACAGCACACTCTACACTCAACAACTTTTTTTCCTTTCTTTGTTGAGCAGTTTCCTTTGATGATACAGCCTTTGTTGGCTATTTGTTGCCCAATTAGCTGAAAGCCTTGATAATTAAGGGTTCACTATTTTTTGTATTGGGAAGTAGGCGGCACGCCATCCCGGTTGTCACTTCACTTAGTGGCGATCCTATTTGCGCCCCGCTAACCGTTATTCCCCCTCACTCACCCCGGAAAAATCACTCGGGCACTGAACAAACAGGCACCAGGAGACAACGGACTCCATTCAGAATTACCGCTCATACCTACCCTCTTTCCCAACTGGCCATTTTATGCTACCTTCATCAATACAACTCAACCATCATTGTCATGAACAGAAGATCCTTCATCACGGGCGCGGCAACCACGCTGGCAACTTCCAGTCTGATCGCGCCGCTGGCCTCCCGCCTGTTTGCCAATCCGGCACCCAAAGGCATTGCCCTGCCGATCGGATTTCAGTCCTACGTGTACCGCGATTCAATCTGCCAAAAGCCGCACGAAACCATGAGTACGCTCGCCGGCTATGGCTACAAGAACGTGGAGTGGTGCAGCCCAAAAGGTTACCAGGGGCCGTTCACTCCGCTCGTGAAATACTCCGGAAAGGAATTGAAGAAGATTACCAATGACGCGGGCCTCGACACCTTCAGCTGTCACTTCACCTGGAACGAAATCATGGACGACGAGAGTCTCAAGGAGCGCATTGACTTCGCGCAGCAACTAGGCCTGAAGCACATGGTCTGCTCAGGCGGTCTCGAAGGCAAAACCGTGGACGAAGTAAAGAAGCGCTGCGGACAGATGAACCACTTCGGCGAAATGGTCAAGAAGGGTGGTATGATTGCCGGTTATCACAACCACAATGGGGAATTTGATCACAAACTCGATGGCCGGCCCGAGTACGACATCATGCTCGAAAACCTCGATCCTTCCGTGGTGAAAATGCAATTCCAGGTGGCAGCCATTACCTCAGGATATAAGGCCCAGGACTATTTCCGGAAATTTCCGGGGAGATTTATCTCGGCCCACCTGCAGGACTACAGCCCGTCGAACCACCAGAAAGAAGTAATCATGGGAACCGGTATTGTTGACTGGCCTGATTTCTTTGCCGCTGCCAAAACGGGCGGACTCTCCTATGTATTTGTGGAAATGGAGTCAGACCCAACAGTCATGGAAGGCTGCGCCAAATACCTGCAGAACTTCTGAATTTCAGTTAGGATCATCAGACAGACTGACAGCCACACGGTTGTCAGTCTTTTTTTCAGGTCAGGCTGAGAATTTCCTTCAGTGCCCTGATGGTGAGTGTCTTTCCCCTGAAGTCGGTAATGATGGGATATTGGGCCGACCTGGACCTGTCGCGGTCATCGAGTGACGAGGTGAGCATGTATATCTTCATTTGTTTCACCTTGTCGATCGGGAGTTTCATCAGCTCATCAAGCAATTCGAATCCACTCATCTCAGGCATTCGGATATCCAGAAAGAGGTAGTCAGGAATGCCCTTGCCGGCATTGATTAATTGTTTCAACATTTCGAGACCCTCAAGGCTTGAAGAGAACACATGAACCTCGGCGCCTGGATCAACCTGTCGCAATACTTCCCGATGGAGCAGGTTGGAAATCTGATCGTCATCGATCAAAACAAATTTTCTCATGATGCCATATTTGCGTCCAGCAAAGGGATGAGAACTGTCATCGTGGTGCCCTCACCGGGCACCGACAGTACTTCTACCTCCCCTTCCAATTTATTCAGAATTTCTTTACAGATATACAGGCCAAGGCCTGTACCTATCGTTTTTGAATTTCCCCGATAGAACATTTCGAAGATACGCTTGATGCTCTTTTCAGAGATACCTTCACCATTGTCTTCAATCTCAATTTTCACACGGGAGCCTGTGCGCCCCACACGCACCTGTACAAACGGGTCCGTAATATCCATTCTCCTGTATTTGACTGAATTGCCGATCATATTCTTCAGCAGGGTGTTGATCCGGTAGCGATCTGACATGACGAGCGGAGAGCCGTTCAGCTGCATGTCGAACCGGATGCCCGAGGGGTCAGCAAAACGAAGGTCATCAAAAATCTCAGTGACCATTACGCCGATGTCAAACGACTCGGGCTTGACCTCCAGGCGGGCATTGCGCGAGTATTCAAGAATTTCCTGAATCGTCCCGTCGAGCCGGACGGCAGAACTCTCAGCCATCTGCAGGAATTGAAGATTCGTGTCGTCAAGCCCGCCGCGTTCGATGATCAGGTCGAGGATACCCTTGATAGAAAGCAAGGGAGACCGAAGGTCATGTGATACACTGTAAACAAAATTGTCAAGTTCTGCGTTGATCTTGCCCAGTTCATCATTCTTGCTCACAATCTCGGCCTGGATCCGCTTCAGATCCGAAATATCTACTCCACTCACAACGATATGCTGGAGGGTATGCCGCTCGCTGTAGCTGGGCAGGATATTGCGCAGCACGTACCTCACTTCTCCTTCCGGCCTAACATGCTGTTCCTCGAACTGAACCAGGGTGCCTGTGCTCACCGACCTTCTGGCCATGTCGTCAATCAGTTTCCAGCGATCGGCTGCATCGGGATGGTCACGACCTATCTGCGTCAGTGTAGTGCCAATCAGCTTCTCAATACCAGGTTCGTTGCGGGAAAGCTGCTGGTTCACATACTGCAGTGTAAAATCCGGATTGATCACAAACAACTCCGCCGGGGAGTGGTTGAGAATTCCCTCGTAGAATAACTTCAGTGTATTGACCTTTTCTATGAAGCTGTCGCGTTCAACGATCGCTGCCTCCAGATTTTTCTGCAGCGCCTTGACAGATGAGATGTCCAGGTAAATGCTTATGGTACCGGAGATCTTTTGCTGCTGGTTGCGTACAATAGCCGAACTCTCCAGGAGCGTCACCAATTGCTGATCCGGGCGCATGAATGTAATCTCAAATACCCCTTCTCCTACCCGGGTATAAGACCGCAAGCCAAAAGCCAATTCGTTTTCTCGTTCAGTGAACCTGCTTTCGATAGACCGGATCATGTCAGCGGGGTCTTCCAGACCTGTAAGCTCACGTAACTTGTCGTTGGCAAAGACCATGTGCCCCTCCTGGTCCAATTCCACCAGCCCAAGGTTCATGTTCTCGATGATGTGTCTGTATTTCTCCTCGCTGGCCTTTAACCTGAGTGCCGCCTCCTGTGCTTCGGTTACGTCCTGGGTAGTGCCTATGATCCTGAGGAGCTGCCCGCTTCCGTCGCGTTCAGTAATGATCAGGGAGTCGAGGATGCGGCGGGCACCATCTGAAGCCCTTGCTATGTGAAAGACAAATTCCCCTCTGTCCCTCTTGCCGTCTCTCATTTCCCGGAGGCAATCATTGATCCGTTCCTGATCCGCGGTTGACATTGTTTGCATGCCCCGCTTGTCAAGTTGATCATCAGGAATGTCAGCAGCAAATCCATAGATCTCCCGCAGCACCTGGTTCCATGTCACCTTTCCGTTCGATGCGGACACCTCCCAGATTCCAATGCGTGAACGTTGGGTAATGAGTTCAAAGCGCGTGTTGATCTTGAGGATTTCCTGCCGGAAAGCAGTTTCAGTGGTAATGTCCTTTTGCAACACCACAAAATTGAGGAGCTGGTTTTCCTCGCCACGAACGGGTGTAACTTCGAGCTGACTGAAATACGGCTTCCCGCCTTTGCTGATGTTCTGCAGGAGGATGTCAGCAGACTGCCGGTTGCGGAAGGCGCGCCCCAATTCACTTTGTGCACCCGGAGACTCCCCCGGTTGCAGAAGGAAACTGGTCACATCACGTCCAATCAACTCCGCTGACTTGTAACCTGTGGTTGACTCAAATGACTCATTGATCCATTCAATGAGCCCATCCGCATCCGTTATCACCACACCATTCTTGGTCTTGGTCGCAATGAAGGACAGTTTGCGGAGCTCGAGTTCGGAGGCAGTGATTTGCTTGACCTGATCCCTGATCCGTGCACCCTTTTCCCGGTTGGCCACCAGTGCCTGCACTTGCTGAGAAAATACACTGAAGATGGTTTCATGCCGGCCCTGCAAAGCCTGGTAAAGCGGTGCATGCTCTTTTGAAATCAGCCCGACCATAAATGCGGAATAGCCCAGCTCCTTGTCACGGAATGAAAAGAAAAGTCCTTCGGTATAGCCCCGGAGCGTCACTGACTGCAACAGTGCCTCCTCTCTGACCACAATCGAACTAAGGTCCTGCCCGTTGCTGCCGATTCTCTTCAGGTCCAGTATAAACACCGGAAGCAGCCGGTCCTCCACCCGAAGTCCTTCTTTCGCCAGCATTTGTTCCTGGGCATCTTCTCTTTCGAAGTAGAACGCGGCTGATTCAACTTCAAAAATGTCAATGATGGCCTCCGTTACCAGGCTTGCAAAAGTGTGGTCAGACTGATCGCTTAGTGCCCTGGCATTGAAACGGTGAAGCCGCTTGTACAACTCCAATTCGTGATCAAGTCGGTCTCGGGTATTAATGAGCTGCTGCTCAACCGAGGAGAAACGGGTAACCCGCAATTGTAACTCGCGGTACTCTTCCAGCAAACGGGACTGATCAGGAATCTTCTCCATGTCTAGTCAGCCGGTTACTAGACGCGGTACAGCACATACAGCGCCGTGGTATAATTGTGATAGGTATTCCGGCCAGCCAACTTCGCGAATTCACCAAATCCGTACATGCCCAGCCAGGGTGGGCACTCCCCATCCACATAAAACGGAAATTGCATCCGGTTCACCAGTTCCTCCTTGATGATCCGGTTAAAAAGGAATCGGCCCCGGGCCAGACAGTCTGCGTGAAAAACGGCGACAGGGGTTTTCCCATTCAGTCGTTGCTTCATGGCGTTTACCATCCTGTCCATTTCACTGAAGATCAGATCTTCATCCCTTGTCGTCAACCACAATTGAGTACCCTCTGGGCACTCAGTTGCATAGTACATGTCAGCCCCCACATGTTTGGTGACCACCCGAAGGATGTGGGCATTGCCGTATTCGGCAGCGACGTCTGCTGAGAGGCGCTCACCCAAAGCACCCACAGGGATCGAATCACCGCAGGTTGCTTCATCGGGAAGGCCCAGTCGGCGGAGGTACTCTTGCCACGCAGGTTTGCCATTGAATTCATGAATCACGTGCCCGGTGGAGCGGGTGACTACCAGTGGTTCGCCTACCGCAAGAAAACCGTGTGTTGCCTGTGTATCCACCTTGATGCTTGGATCAGCAAATCCAATCATGAACGCGCCGTGTTCCGTAACCTGACCATCGAATGCCTGGTAACTCACAAAACCTCTCATGTTATCAGAAGAGGTGGCTCCGAAAATGGTCACCTCCGGTCCAAAGACGGATTCAATCGCCCGGATGCAGCGGTCATTGGCGATGTCAATTCCTGAGGCAAGAAAATAGATCATGTTGATTGGCTTGCCGGAAGCCTTGAGCAACTGTGCCATCGCCAGTGTTTCTTCGTAGGAATTCTGGCCATTGATGCCGTTGGTGGTCGCGGTCGCAAAATCAGTCCCCTTGATTGCCATCAGGGCAATGTCCTTCATCGATTCTGAAACACCCTCCCGACCGACCACACCGCAACAGGAGGCAGCAAAAATCCGGGCGTGAGGCGCCATTAACCTGGCCTGATCAATTAGTTCGCCGAAGTCATGGCCAATGGACGCATGCAGAATGACCAGGTCGCTGTCGTCGGGATTCAGGCCCGGCAGCGGATTCACTTCGAGAAAGTACGGAATCCCGTCGCGCACTCGAAAATCGATCCGGGCGATGTCGCGGCAGCCGAGCAACTGATGCAACGGCTGCAGCTCGATGACGCGGGTCGCGCGGGCGCCATCCGCGCCTTCCAGCGTGGCCGCGCAGGGCGGCTTGCGATCGTCGACGAGGTCAGC
>JAIBBB010000257.1 GCA_019694905.1 Cyclobacteriaceae bacterium | reverse complement strand
GTCGCTCCTACGGAGCTCGTCCAATGATTTGGGATTGTTCAGCTATACATTTGACGCTGCGCTGCAGCTTGAACGAACATCAAATCGATTCGGTAAATTCTATCTTGTGATTTGGGATTGATTGGATTCAGCACCAGAGGTGCGTCATGATTATAGGGGTGCGTCATGATTATTGAGATGCAGGATGTGAAACCCAGCTCCAGCGGAGCGGCATAAAAATTGGGTTTAATGTCGCTCCTACGGAGCTCGTCCAATGATTTGGGATTGTTCAGCTATACATTTGACGCTGCGCTGCAGCTTGAACGAACATCAAATCGATTCGGTAAATTCTATCTTGTGATTTGGGATTGATTGGATAAAGCACCAGAGGTGCGTCATGATTATAGACGTGCGTCATGATTATAGAAATGCAGGGTGATGCGAGCCCAGTTCCAGCGGAGCGGCATAAAAATTGGATTTAATGTCGCTCCTACGGAGCTATTCGAATGATTTGTGTCTGCTAGCTAAACATTTGACGCTGAGCTGCATCTCGACCCAGCCCCATCAGAGCCGGCATCATTCCTCCGAACGATTTACCATCCGGCTCATCTCACCCACTCCCGTCAGCGTGAGCCGATGCATCGCCCGCGTGCAGCCGATGTACAACATGCGGCGATCCATGTCAGAATGGTAATTGGAGTGTGTGACATGCGGCAACACCACCTCGTCAAACTCCAACCCCTTCGACAAATGGGCGCTGGCCAAAATGACGCCATGTGTGAACGTCGTGCTCGCCGGACTCAACAAATGCACGTTGTTGAGTCCAAGCCGTGTATACAGTTCGTCCGCCTGGCGCTGGGTCTTACAGATGATGCCCATGCTGTGATGACCGGATTGTACGAATGCCGTGATCATCGATCGGATGCTGTCCACCTCGTCTTCCCCATTTTCAAAACGCAGCACACGCGGCGATTCGCCATGTCGCTCCAACGGAATCAACCCCGGCGTGGGTAGAATCGCTGAGGCAAACTGACTGATCTCCAGCGTGGAGCGATACGCCCGGTACATTTTGACCAACTCCCCCTGCGGAAAGACTTCTTCAATATCTTCCGCCGCAGAAGCACCATAGGGATTCACCGACTGGTTGATGTCACCGAGGATGGTCTTGCGGCACGTGAAGGCGCGGCCCAATACCGCGTACTGCACAGGTGTGTAGTCCTGCATCTCATCCACGAGCAGGTGCTTCACGTGATCGTAGGTGTTGATGCCCTCCAGCCGGATTTTGCAATAGATCAACGGAAAGACGTCTGCATACTCGAGTTGCATCCCGGGCATCATCCGGAACATGTCCGGCCGCCCGATCCACTGATAGAAATCCTTATACACTTCAAATGCACTGCGCATGTTGAACATCCGCGGCACCATCTCGTGCACCCTCGCCTTCTCGCTCCCGCTGAGCTTGCGCCGCGATTCCTTGCGGATGTACTGAATGACTTCCTGCACGACTTCCGGAATGCGCCGGTGCATGGGCATGCGCTGCCACGCCTTGAACTTTTCTATGACAAACGGCACCGGCACTACCACGCCTGCTACCTTTAATTCGATGTGTGTAAATGACGTGTTCTCCAGATGGACGAAATACTTGTTGAGCAGTTTGACGAATTCAAATGTGGATTTGAATTTCACTCGCTCAATGTAGGCGGGATGCGGCTGTTCCAGCAGCGCATTCACCTGCTGAAAAAAGGTCTGAAAAGGTTGCTTGTTGTCGAGCAAGGCTGTGGCAAGCTCATCCATCTCCATTTCTGGAATTTGCTCCTCGCCAAGTTCCGGCAGCACGTTGCTGATGTAGTCGGCAAATACTTTGTTGGGCGAAAGTATCAGCACATCCCGGGCCTTGATGGAGTCGCGGAAGCGATACAGCATGAAGGCGATCCGGTGCAATGCAATCGACGTTTTGCCGGAACCCGCCACGCCCTGGATGATCATCACCGGTGCCTCTTCGTTGCGGATCACCTGGTTCTGGTCGCGCTGGATGGTGGCAGCGATCGTTTTCATCCGCTCGTCAGCGGACTTGCTGAGTTCGCGTTGCAGCACTTCGTCGTGGATACTCACGCCGCTTTCGATCATGAATTCCATGACGCCGTCGCGGACTTTGTACTGCCGCTTGAGATGAATTGCTCCCTCTACTTTTCCCGACGGCGTCTGGAAGTGAGCAGCCCCCAACTCAAAGTCGTAGAACATAGAGGATACCGGCGCCCGCCAGTCGTACACGATATTGCGCCGCAATCCCGGGTCAAAAAAGGTGGTCAGCCCGATGTAGATCGCTTCCGGAGCGCTGGCGCGATTGGACTGAAAGTCTATCCGTCCGAAATAGGGTGACAGCGCCAATTTCATCAGTTGCCTGCGACGAGCAACCGTTTCAGTGCCCATGTTCGCCATGCGGTTGATGGACTGAAGGGCAGCGACCTGGTCGGCTTCGTCCAGCCCGGACTGGTGCTCGTGTATCCACGCTTTGGTCTCTCGCAATTCATCCGCAACTGCGTTTACACGGTCGTGGGTGTGTTGAAGCGCAAAACCAATGCGTTCTTTCACTTCCGCCAGGTAGTGACGCTCATCTTGTTCGGTAGGATTGACCATGCAGTAAAATGGGACCGCGAATATAGCTCACAAGCGGGTCAACGCGGTGTACCGGCTCAATATTTACGGGATGGAACTACCTGTTGTCACATCCCTGCCTGGGCGAGCACGACGAGCAGGATCATTTTGATGCCCTCTGCGCCGCGGTCGTTGACCCACCATTCCGACAGTGCATGAGGATTGCCACCCTGGCCGCCGAGGTTCAGCGTTACAGCTGGGATACCTAAGGAGATTGGAATATTGGAATTGGTGGATTCAAAATGCAGTGACAGTGGCGCACCGAAATGGGCAGCAGCAGCCAGCGACTGCTTTACCAGGGGCTGGTCTGCGGGAGTGGTGCCAGAGGGGCGATACCCAATGCGTTGCACGTCAACGGTGAGTGCCGGACTTTTGGATTGTGTCTGTGCATTGTATTCCACTCGGGCGTGCTCGACGCTTTTCAGAAAGATTTCATTGATTTCATTCAGTCGTTGGGGGTCTTCGGAGCGCATGTCCACCTCCATCCACGATTCGAACGGGATGGAGTTTACAGAGGTCCCCCCTCCTATGCGCCCGACATTGTAGCTGGTTTTGAGTCCGCTGGCGGTGTACACATTGGCTGCTTCGTCAAAATAATGGACCGCACGCGCAAGCAAATGGTGCGGATTGCCCAACCCGAACGACGCCCAGGAATGTCCACCAGGGCCACGCACGATCACCTTGTACCGGATGGAGCCGGTGCCCGCATTCACGATGTCGCCGATGGAGCCACCACCGCCGTCAACTGAGATCCAGGAGTCAATCTTGATAGCTGGATTCCTGAACAGCGCTTTTACGCCGCGCAGGTCGCCGGCACCCTCTTCGACCACACTGCCGATGATCAGCAGGTTTTCTTTTGTTTCAATCTGAGCTTTCTCCAGCGCGCGTAGAATCGTAAGCACGACAGCAAGTCCCCGGGTATCATCGCAGATGCCCGGAGCAAGTAGCGTATCTCCCCTGTGTTTTACTGTTACGTCTGTACCCTCAGGAAATACAGTGTCCAGGTGTGCGTCGAGGGCAATGGTCTTCTTACCTATCGTGCCCTTTCTCCAGGCGAGCACGTTGCCAACGGAATCGATGGACACATCGTCGGCGCCAGCTTCTTCCAACAGTTTCTTGTAGGCAGCGGCCCTTACGGTTTCCTTGAACGGTGGTGCCGGTATTTCTGCGAGATAAATGTGGTCGCGCAAGGTTTGAGGTTCCAGTGCATCGATGATGGTGAAGGCTGACTGCACCTTTTTATGATTGGCTAACTGCTGGATAAGCTTAAGATTCGTCGCGTCAGCAGAGGGTTGCTGAGCGAGGATTTGATCTACACGCAGGAGGGCCGAGAGTATGCCAACAACTACTATGGCGCGGTGGAGGGGTAGACGGAGATGGTTCATTGCGCTAATTATGATCGCAATGTTAGTCAATGTTCGAGTTATTTTCTGCCAGAAGCCGCAAATGGCTTCCGCGCCCACCCGGTGTGGGGCATGACTCACTCAAAATTTGTCCACACTCACTAAATGCAGGTTGCCCTGTTGGAGCGAATACCTGTATTTGTCGGCAAGACCCCCACCCCATGAGAAAACTCTACCTTCTGTTATGGCTCGTTGGCAACTGCGCCTGGGCGCAGGTGCAACTGGTAAAGGATATTGCTCCTTCGGTTAATGTTGCTGGCCTGGTTACCCGGAATTTCATTGTCGCCGGTGATTACACCTACTTCGTGGGCAGCAACGACCGTGTTCACGGCGATGAGCTCTGGCGACTTGATCCTGCAAGCCCCACTGGTGCCAGGCTCGTCAGGGACATCTATCCAGGACGGACTGGCAGTGCGCCCCATGACTTCATAGCCTTCAACGGCTTGCTGTTTTTCGTGGCAACCGATCAGCTCCATGGCCCCGAGTTGTGGCGAAGTGATGGCACCATGGATGGCACCTTCATGTTGTACGACATCGCAGCGGGATCTGGTGGTTCCTACATACAGGGCCTTATCGTATTCCATTCGGCTCTGTATTTCATGGCCAACGACAATGTTTCAGGAAACGAACTGTGGGTGACGGATGGAACGGAGTTGGGGACGCGAATCTTCAAGGATATTAAGCCAGGAGTGGGCAGCGGCCTGGGCGGCGATTTTGCACCAGTTCAATTGGGCGACCAAATGATCTTTGAAGCGAATGATGGGCCCAATGGTCTTGAATTGTGGAAATCCGATGGAACCGTGGCAGGCACAGTCTTATTGAAGGATATTGCGGCAGGGAGCACTATGGCTGAGCCATATAATCTGGTGGTAGCTGGTAACAGGGTTTATTTTGCTGCCGACGGCGGGCAGGGATTTGAACTGTGGTTCACCGATGGCACGGCAGAAGGAACACAGTTGCTCAAGGACATTAACCCCAACGGTTCCAGCTCCCCGGAGTCAGTAACTGCGGCGGGCACAATGCTGTATTTCCTCTCCAACGATGGAACACATGGCCAGGAACTCTGGAAGTCCGACGGCACCGCGGAGGGCACACTGATGGTACATGACTTTATTCCCGGACCAGGCGGTGGTGCAATAGACCAGCTCACTTCGTTCAATGACAAGCTGTACTTTGCAGGTGATGACGGCACCACTGGTACCGAACTCTGGATGACAGACGGGACATCAGCGGGCACCTCACTGGTCATTAACCTTGAACCCGATCCCAACAGCAACGGCATTGGCGGCCTTACAGTTGCCGGCAACAAGCTCATCTTCGTTGCCAGCGATGGTACGCATGGTCTGGAACCCTGGGCATCCGATGGCACTGCTGCCGGAACCTTCATGCTGGGAGATCTGCTTCCCGGAAGCGGGGATTCCGTGTATCCGAATACAATGATTGCCTTGGGCGGAAAGGTGTATTTCAGCGCGGGCAACGGATCGGGAATGAATCTTCAAACGTATGCCACCGATGGCACGGTGGCAGGAACAGCAGCCCTGACCGACCTTACTATTGCACAAGGCGGAGACGCGGGCACAAGTCAAGTGATCGTGTGGGGCAACAAAGTGCTATTCAATGCCAATGATGGTACTCATGGTGACGAACTCTGGCTAACTGATGGCACCGCCGCTGGTACCGTGATGATGAAAGATCTGAATCCTGGTCCCGCCAGTAGCATTCCAGGTAATTTCAAATCATTCGGTAACAAGGTGCTGATGCTTGCCAATAGCAACCAGGGGCAACCGGGCTTGTGGGTTACCGATGGCACTGACGCCGGCACGCTGCAGATTTCAAATGCCAACGTGGATGTGAGCTACGCGGCCACTGCCACCAGCGTGATGTACACAGCGCAAATGGACTTATACGTGTCAGACGGAACTCCCGCCGGCGAACAGCACTTGCTTACCAGCGATCAGACCATCACTGTGCTCGGCG
>JAIBBB010000256.1 GCA_019694905.1 Cyclobacteriaceae bacterium | reverse complement strand
GGTGCTGATTGAACCCATAGAAGCCGAATCCGCCGGCTTTGAGGTCCAGCTGCGCGGATTTCCCTTTCAATTGCAGCACCAGTTCGGCAGGAACAAAGGCTGTGAAGTTGGGTCCCACCATGGAGTGGTCATACTGAAAAGGCAATCCAGTCATACCCATTCCGGTCATTCGATACAGAGTAGCGCCGGTTTCAAGTGCCAGAAACCGGTTGATGTCGACTCCAACACCACGCAATGAAAACGGGCTGATGGGTGTCGAGAAATCCCCATGCTTCGGCAGGAAGTAAGAAAACGACAGGCCGACATTTTGTGCCCTCAATTGGTGGGCCGATGCGCAGAGCAAGGCCACTATCAAAACGTTGCGAAACTTCATAGCTGTGGTGCATGCAAGATACGGATTTACCTCCCGGCATGGCTGACACCATCTGCCACAATTCTGGTCCGTGGCTCCAAAAAAAGTCCTACTTTTCTTCTATGAAAAAACTACTCGTGGGATTGACGTGCCTGCTGGCATTCTCCTGCACCCCAAAAAAGCCTGTCGATACCATTTTCTATGGTGGGCCGATCTATACGGCCAACCAGTCACAGCCTGTGGTTGAGGCTGTGGGCGTGTCAGGTGATTCCATTGTCTTCGCTGGCTCTTTGAAAGATGCGGAGAAACTGGTAGGTGAAAAAACCCAGCGCGTCGACCTGAAGGGGAAGACAATGACTCCGGGCTTCATTGAATCACATGGGCATTTTATGGGGCTCGGACAAAGCAAACAGATCCTTGATCTGATGAATATCAAAAGCTATGACGAAATGGTTGAGATGGTTCGGCAGGCCGTCGCAAAAGCCAAACCCGGTCAATGGATACTGGGGCGAGGATGGCATCAGGACAAGTGGACCTCCAAACCGGCCAAAATGATCAAAGGCTTTCAGACGCATGAACTTCTGAGTGCAGTGTCACCCAACAACCCGGTATTCCTGTCACACGCCAGTGGTCATGCAGGTTTTGCCAACGCCAGGGCCATGCAGATTGCCGGCGTCAATCTGTTGTCACCGGAAGCACTGCAACAAGACATGAAGGAAGGTGGAGAAATCATTCGCGATGCGCTGGGCAATCCCACGGGTATTTTCAATGAGCGCGCCCAGCAGCTGGTCACTCGGTATATACAGACCAACAGTGAAGAGATGGACAAAGAAGCCATAGAACTTGCGATGACGGCATGCCTTGAAAATGGCATCACCAGTTTTCACGATGCCGGTGCAGGCCGGAAGAATGTGGCGCTATTTGAATCCTATGCCGCTCAGGGAAAACTGAAGACAAGGCTTTATGTGATGCTCACCGGTTTCGACCCCGCATTGGTGTATGAACGATTTGCCCGGGGCCCGCAAATTGATCCTGCGCACTGGCTCACCATCCGATCCGTTAAACTCAACTGCGATGGTGCACTTGGATCCCGGGGTGCCTGGCTGCTGGAGCCGTATACAGACAGACCTGATTTCTACGGTATGGCCACCTTATCCATGGACACTGTGCTCTCGGTATCCAGGGCAGCTCTTAAGGCAGGGTTTCAGGTTTGTTCCCACGCCATTGGCGACCGCGCCAACCGCGAAATACTTGACCGATATGAACAAGCGTTCAACGACAACCCTGAAGCCTCCAGGAATGCCCGCTTCCGCATCGAGCACGCACAACATATTGATCCGTCTGACATACCTCGGTTCGGCAAACTGGGTGTAATCGCAGCCATGCAGGCTATCCATCTTTCATCCGACAGGCCATGGGCCATTGATCGGTTGGGTGAAAAGCGGATCCGCGAAGGAGCTTACATGTGGCAGTCCCTGCTAAAGACCGGTGCACATGTCACAAACGGAACTGATGTGCCGGTGGAACCCGTCGATCCCATCGCATCATTTTTTGCATCTGTCACGCGTCAAACACTTGCCGGTCAACCGGTGGGTGGTTACGAACCTGCAGAGAAAATGACCCGCGAACAAGCACTGCACTCCTACACACTTGATGCAGCTTACGGTGAATTTGAAGAAGGCGCGAAAGGATCCATTGAGCCTGGCAAACTGGCGGACTTCACCATATTCTCGCAGGATATTATGAAGGTACCCGACGAAGATCTGCTGAAAACAAGAGTGGAGATGACCGTTGTTGGCGGAAAAATCCTATACACCCGGAAACAATAAAAAAGGAAAGCCATCCTGAAGGGGATGGCTTTTCTGCTCTTTAGAGCAAGGTTATATCAGATTCCTATCGCTGGAATTTCCGGGCGCGGTCCATCAGCATTTTGCGGTCAGACGTTATCGTAGGATCGCTGTAAATGCGGGCACTCAGCTCAGCCACCACGGCCTTTTTGTAGCCCAAACGTTCGGCGATCTGCTCACAAAAGTGAATTTCACTCTTGAAGACGTGTCCATCTGACTTCATGAGCTGGATCAGGTGGTAGAGATTCTCAAACTTCTCATCTTCAGTCAGACTGGAGAGGTCGCCAATCGGCCTGGGGTTCTTCAACATTTCATCGATCTCTTCCTTCGCAATTCCGTTTGCCTTTCCGATGAGATGGATCACCTTGGCCTCCTTGTCCTCAACTTTGGAATCGCTGGCTGCAAGATTGATGAGTACATTGAGTTGGTCCTTAATCATAGTTGGAGATTTTAACTCGAAATAGAGGGTTTAAGCGAAATTTAGTTAAAAATAAGCGATTTCCGGCTTCATTCAAAAAAAAACGAGGTGCCATGGGTATTTTGAAGCAACCGTTATTTTTGGGCCTTGTCATTAGGCTAAAATTGTAACATGAATAACAAGATTTGGATACTTCTGGTTGCCCTGTCGCTGTTTTCCATTGCTGTCTACAGTCAGGATAAGCAGGTGCGCGAAGTCGGATCTTTCCATGGTATCCGCTCTTCGCAAGGTATCGATGTATACCTGAAGAAGGGGCCTAAAGAGAGTGTGCGGGTTGAGGTCTCCGGCATTGATCAAAGTGACCTGATCACGGAAGTGGCTGGCAGCAATTTGCGCATCCACATGCGCGAAGGGGTGCGCCGATGGGGAAATCACTCTGCTAAAGTATATGTCACTTATGTGGCGCTCGATCGAATTCACGCCAGTTCCGCTTCCAACATATTTTCAGAAGATGTCATCAAGGCATCGACACTGGAGATCAACTGTTCCAGCGGCGCAAATGCAGAAATCCGGCTGGAGTGCGACCGCGTTGTGACAGACGCCTCAAGTGCAGGAAAAATCCGGCTGGAGGGAAAAGCGACCACGCTGGAATTGGAAGCCAGCAGCGCCGGTGACATTGATGCGTACAATCTGGAGAGTGAAATCGTGCATGCAAGCGCCTCGAGCGCAGGAAGTGCAAAAGTGAACTCCTCAAAAGAGATTGAGGCGCAGGCCAGCAGTGGCGGATCGATTCGCTACCGGGGCAATCCTACCCGAACCAACACCTCTTCGTCCAGCGGCGGCAGTGTCAAGAAATCAAACTGAGCAGGACTACCTGGCCTCTTCAGCTTTCTTTTGAAATAACTTGTGGAACTCATCCACAATCACGTAGATCGTGAAGGCCGTATTGGTTTCAACATTGGCCTTGTTATAGGTCACTGAGGGGTTGGTCGGATTGACATCCATGTTGTATTGCATGATCGTTTGAAGCGTTACACCGCCTTCAATCTTGATGGGCACTTCCGTATCCAGGCGGTATCCCAGTAGTGCAACAAACCGGTTCTGGTTCAAAAGTTTGTCGTTCTTGACATGCTTGCCCAGGCTGAGAAAAAGCTCATTCCAGACATTCAAATAGAAAGTCTTGCGCTCAACTTTCTCCTTCCCAAAAGGCATTTGTATCCTGCTCTGAATCCTCATCCTGCCAGCATGGTTGTGTCCAAACCATCCTTTCGCAGCCGTCTGGTCACCAACGTCGGTGGGCGCAAAATCAAGTCCCTTGCCAAAATCGCTCAGATTGTCGTCGGCCGCACGTCGCTGGCCCAGAAAGCGAAATTCATACCGATAACGTTGAATGAACTGTACACGGCCGATCTGATGGGTGGTGGTCACCTGCGGACAAATCCGGAATTCCGGAAAAACACTATGACCCGTAGTGACACCATCCTGGTTGGGATAGAGCGCAGTTTCTTCTTCCGGAGTCCACGTAACCCAGTAACCCAGCGGTGACAAAGACAAACGCACCGCCCCTGGTTTCAACCAATAGTGGATCCACGGCCGAAAAACCTGTTGCTGCGTTTCCTTCAGGATATTCCAGTGCGAACCCCCTTGCACAAAACTGGCATCTGCCGCACGCCGGAATTGATAATCGATCTGGTATTGCCACCGCCCGTCTCGCGACAAGGTACCTCCCAGGTTGAATTCCGTCCAGAACGACTTGCGGCCGGTATGTGCCCTGGGCTCTGCACCGAAGTCCTGTACAGGCGTTGTTTGTGCAAACCCTGCCACGACTGCCAGCAAAAATGACAGCGTTAAAAGCTGCCTGCGGTGAATTCCATGTGCCCCCAACATGACTTGTGTGTTTATTTCGAGGCAAAAGTATTCCCGCTAATATTACCTCATCATTACGGTTTTAACATGGGCTTAACAATTCCATAATCTTTCGAATTCTGAATTTGTATTTAACTGATAATCATGAACTTGAAAAATGGGATTTGCACTTATCAACTCCCGAAGATTGATTCAAACCGCGGCGGCTTGACCCGGGAAGAGGTAACATTGGGGTAACCTGACGGGTAACGCCAAAGGAATCCGTTGCTTCCAAATTTGCTACTTTAGCCCGGTGAGTTTCCGAAATCTTCTCTTTGGCCCTCAGGGCTTTCAACACGAGCACCAGCAACGCAAAGCAGTACTGGGAGGATACCTCACGCTGTTATACCTGGCGGTTGACCTCTTCTTCTACATTGTCAACTTTTTTAACCCGGACGGACATCAACTCCCCCTGTTGCTTGGCTTTCTCGTCGCAACTGTGTGTATTGTGCTGATCCGGCTGCGACGTGTGGAACTCGCGATGGTTCTGCAGCTCGGCCGCGCCAATGCCGTGGCCTTCTATTTCACCGTGATGGACGAAAGCACGTACCTCACTGGCACCTATCTGTACTTCATTCCAAGCAGCCTGGGCGCACTCGCCGTGTACGGGAAGTCCGAAAGATGGAAGGGCGTGGCTTTTGCCTTCCTGAGCCTGTCCCTTTTCATCATTGCGATGTTTGTTCCTTCGCAATATCACCCTGGCGACCCTCACTTCTACTTCATTTCAAGTTACATCCTTGTGCTTTCCATTGGCGTGCTGATCCTCGTGTTCTACGATGACCTCGCGAGTCACTTTGAAAGAAAGGTTACCAACAAACAAAGAGAACTTGAAAAGACCAACCACGAACTTGACCGTTTTGTGTACAGTGTCTCTCATGATCTCAGGGCGCCACTCAGCTCCATCCTGGGCCTGGTGGAGGTGTATCGGCTTACACCCAACCTGGCAGAAAAAGATCACCTGGTTGAACTTATCCATGAGCGCACCAGGAAACTTGACCAGTTTATTCACGACATCCTGGACTACGCCCGAAACGCCCGCCTGGGTGTGACGCTCACGGCGGTACACGTCGGCCAGCAACTCGATCAGGTGCTTGAGGGACTGGACCGCATGCGCCACTTTGAAAAAGTCAAGTTCATACGATCCTTTGACCCGGAATTACTGGTCCATTCTGACCCTGTTCGCCTCCGGATCATTCTCAACAACCTGATCACTAATTCTATCCGCTATTACAACCCGCATACTGACAATCCCCATGTGATCATCAGGGCATCGGCCACTGACCAGACATGGACGGTTGTGATTGAAGACAATGGCCTGGGCATTCCGGCAGAAATACAGAACCGGGTCTTTGAGATCTTTTTCAAAGGCACCGAACATTCCACAGGCTCCGGACTCGGGCTTTTCATTGTCAAAGAAACGGTGACCGCCCTCCAGGGAACAATTGAATTGCAGTCAACCCTTGGTCAGGGTACCATCATTACCATGGTTTTTA
>JAIBBB010000255.1 GCA_019694905.1 Cyclobacteriaceae bacterium | reverse complement strand
AAAGCGAGGCCTTCGGTTCCCTCCGGCCTGAATCGGTTTTTGTACAAGGACGAGAACGAACCTTCCAGCAGCACGGCCAATGGCAATGACGGCTGTCCGAATTTTTCATCCGGTGGCATGTTACGGAGGTCATTGACAGATACTTTCACCGGTGCGGCAAGTTTACGGCTCTGGTTGCCGGTCTGCAGTAGTACGGTCTTGCGGATACCTGTTGCCCTCACGGTGTCGATGGTGCTGGCAAATCGCATCAGTACAGCGTCGAGGTTGCGCGTGGCGGGGTGTTCCCCATAGTGATTGATGAGGGGATAGAAGGGCCAATCCAGCGGTGTGATCTGGGGTTTGCCTCCCACTTGTGAAGTGACGACCGGAACCTTGAGTGCGTTGCGGTCCTGCACCAGATCGCCATTCATGCGCACTCCATATTTGAATAATTGATCATCAAGATTCAACTCATAGGGAAAAGCAAAATAATCATCACGGGAGGCGCTGTCCGCGCTGGCTTCCAGTTTATCCATGAGCAACAATATCCTACCCCCGGCCAGCAGAAACTGATCGATCGTCCATTTCTCCTTTTCAGAAAAACCCCTGACCGGCTTGGCAATGATCAACGTGCGTATTTTGTCCAGCGCGCCCGGTTCAATCCGCACCTTGCGCAAAGTGTAGCGCTCAGAGAGCGCTGCCTGCAGTGAAGCGGCGGACAAACTGTCGAGCTCTCCATGGCCTTTCGCCCAGCCTACTGTTTGCCGGCCCTGACCTGACAGCCGCTGGATGGCGTTGGCCAATTCAAACTCAAGCTGTTCAATGGCCTGATTGAGTTTTTCCTGCGCGCCGGCGCTCATGTTTTCTTTCAACAGCATGACGCCCGTTTCCTGCCCGCCATAATTCAGGATGGCCCCTGGCAGTACCAGTTTTTCGCTGCGGGCGCCGTCGCGGGTGTCAATCACATTGAGCGGTGCGATCCCCCGTCGCATCAAATCCGTGATGTACTCCGAGCGCGCCTTCTGGCTGAGCGCTCCTGACGGATTGCTGTAGCGGTACTGAACTTTTCCGCCGCTGTACACGCTGAATTCCTCCAGTGTTTCAAAGATGGCCTTGCGCAACCGGTCGAACCCGGCGTTCACATCTTCTTCAAGATATACATCGACATACACCACATCATCGAGTGATTTCAGCAATTCGCGGGTTTGTGGTTTGATGGTGTAGCGCTTTTCCTCCGTAAGGTCGAGTCTGAAAAAATACAGCGATGCCAGCTGGTTCACCACCACCGCCAGCACAAGGCCGTTGGCGAGGATCAACCAATCTCTCAGCCGTCTGGAATTAAAATTCACCATGACCGTTTCCCCACAATGGTTTTGGTGATGAGCAGTGACACAGCCACAAACGTGGCAAAGTAAATCACATCCCTGCTGTCGATGAGTCCCTTGCTCAGTGCTTCATAGTGATAGAGCATACCCGCCTGCCTGATGGCGAGTGCCTGCCCTTCCCATCCGGGTATGGCCGCCACACCATCGATGCCTGCATAGGCGATAAAACACAGGAATGCTGCGATGATAAATGCCACAACCTGGTTGGGGGTGAGAGAAGATGCCAGCAGACCCACACCACAAAAGGCTCCGCCGAGCAGGGCAATGCCCACGTACGATCCGATCACGCCAGGGGTGTCAATGTTCCCCTGTGGGCTTCCGAGATAATACAGAGAGAAGTAGTAGACGATTGTCGGGACCAGGGCAATGAGTACGAGTGTCCAGGCGGCAAAGAACTTGCCCAGCACCACCTGCCAGTCGGTCAACGGTCGGGTAAACAATAATTCAAGGGTGCCCATCTTGCGTTCTTCTGCAAGGCTGCGCATGGTAACAGCGGGAACAAGAAAGATCAGGACGTAGGGTCCAACCGAAAAAAGCGACATCATGTCGGCATAGCCACCTTCCAGGACCGACGTGTCTGGAAAGACCCACGTGAGCAATCCGATCGCTGTGAGAAATACACCAATCACCACGTAGGCAATCAGAGAATCCAGAAAGCCATTGATCTCCTTGAAGTAGATATGGATCATTGCCGGACGGTTTCGTTTGCTGTGAGTCCCTTGAAAATATCTTCGAGTGAATTGCCCTTCTGGCGAAGTCCGATCAATGACAACCCGGCGCCGGCAGCAAACTGAAAAATAGCAGGGCGCAAGTCTACTGCTTCCTTACCCGATAGGATGAATATCCCAGGGCCTTCCTGATGGACGTGCTCCACGCCCTGCAGTTGCCTGAGGGCCGTTGCCTCGACAGGACCTTCGAACTCCACCCGAACGCTGGTCCGGCCGGTTCCCTGCTTCATCAGGTTGCTGATGAGATCATCGGCGACAATGGTGCCTTTGTTGATGACGACCACACGGTCGCAAAGCGCCTGGACCTCCTGCAGGATATGTGTAGAAAACAGGACCGTCTTGTCCTTGCCTGCGGACCGGATGAGTTGCCGGATTTCCACCAGTTGATTGGGGTCGAGGCCGGAGGTGGGTTCATCGAGTATGAGTACACTCGGGTTGTGCAGCAATGCCTGTGCGAAACCCACGCGCTGGCGGTAACCCTTGGAAAGCGATTCAATGCGCTTGTTCTGTTCGCGCGTGAGGCCGCAGCGCTCCACCATCTCTCCCACCCGATCGCGCAGCACACGACCGGTGAGGCCGCAAGTAGCTCCGACAAATCCGAGGTACTCGTGGACATACATGTCCAGGTAAAGCGGATTGTGCTCAGGGAGATAACCGATCCGCCGCTTCACTTTCAGCGCATGCGTCCGGATATCAAGTCCATCCACATGCACCGTGCCGGTGGTGGCAGGGATGAAACCGGTAGCAATCTTCATCGTCGTCGACTTACCTGCGCCATTGGGGCCCAGAAACCCCACGATTTCACCCGAGGCTACTGAAAAAGAGATGTCATCCAGGGCCTTCTGCCGGTCGTACAGTTTGGTCAGGTTTTTGATTTGGATCGACATGAGCGCTGCAAAAGTATGTGTTGGCTCACAGAGTGCCAAGCGCGGGGTTACCAGTTGGCGGGTTTGGGGACTCATCACCGGACAAATGAAAAATTAGCATATTGCACAGTTGTTGAAAACGATCGCGAAAATGAGACCATTGATATTACTGCTCGTCGGAATTTGCTCCTTTGCCGGCCTGCAGGCACAGCCTGGATATCAGCTTGACTTTGCCGTGAAAGGGTTGAAGGATACAACGGTTTTTCTGGCTTATAATTATGGAGAGAGCACCTATATCCGTGATACCGCCCGGGTGGATTCCAAAGGAACGTTCTCTTTCGCAGGAAGCAAGAACCTGCCTCAGGGGGTCTACATGCTCGTCCTTAAGACGACTCCCATTTTTGAAATAGTGATCAGCGCCGACCAGCGCTTCGCCATGGAAACCTCATCCGACGACTATATCGAACACATGAAGGTATCCGGCGATGAGGATAACCAACTGTTCTTTGAGAACATGCGGTTCAACAAGGAACGCCACAACGAAGCTCTGCCCTATCTGAAAGTCATTCAGGACAGCACCCTGCAGGAGGACCAGAAAAAGGAAGCACGCGAAAAATTCAAGGTGGTAAATGACAAAGTGCTCGCATATCAGAGCGACATCATTCAGAAGCATCCCGGCAGCCTGACGGCAAGGATCTTCAGGATTTCCAGAACAGTGGATATTCCGGAGGCGCCCAAACTGCCCAACGGCAAGACCGACTCCACCTTTCAGTTCAGGTACTACAAGCAACATTACTGGGACAATTTCGATGTGGCAGACGATGCATTGATCCGCATGCCCCGGGCGTTTTACAGTGACAAACTGAAAGACTACTTCGACCGTCTTGTCCTGCCTCAGGCAGACTCCGTCATCAAGGAGATTGACAAACTCGCTGCCCGTGCAAAAAAGAACCAGGAGACCTACAAGTACCTGGTGTGGATGCTGGTCATCAAATACCAAAATCCGGAAATCATGGGGCTCGATAAGGTCTACGTGCACCTGTACGACAAGTACTTTGCCTCCGGAGAGATGGACTTCTGGATCGACCGGCGCACGAAACAGAACCTGAAGGAACACGCCGACAAGATGCGCGTGAGCATGATGGGAATGACCGGCCAGAACCTGGTTATGCAGGACCAGAACCTGCAACCACGCTCCCTTTACGACATCAAGAAGAAGTACACGATCCTGTTCTTCTTCTCGCCCGACTGCGGCCATTGCCGGGCAGAGACTCCCAAGTTTGTTTCATTCTATGAAAAAAATAAAATAAAGTTTGACTTCGAGGTCTACGCCATTGATGTCGACACATCAATGAAGAAGATGCGCGACTTCATCAAGGAAATGAAAATGACATGGGTGACCGTTAACGGCCCCCGGAGCTATGTGGGGCAGTACACGAAGTACTACGATGCGTACACTACGCCCACTGTTTATATCCTTGACGACAAGAAGAAGATTATCGCGAAGAAGCCTCCGATCGAAAAGCTCGGCGATTTTCTGGAGCATTATAGCCAGGCCCAGAAGAGCGGCGGTGGTACGGCCAAACCAGGGGCCTCAGGGCAACGACCGTAGCAAAAGCCGTTTTAGAGCCGTTTCACGTCAGTTTTCTGTCAGTTGAAGCAATATTTTATGCGCCTGATGCAACTATTTGGTGCCAACGGAGTATCTAATGAGTGTAAACCCCGGCACCATGGCACTCCTCGACTCACTGTTTGGTAAAAAGAAGAAAACCTTCAAGGCTACCTGTCCTATTACCAAGGAGCCGATAGAGCATGGCTTCGGCTACCTGCTGACAACCTCACAGGTTATCGCTTCGCGCCGCTACTGGGATCTCGTCATGACAGAGCCTGAAACACTGTCTTACACTGTGTCCCATTTCAACAACCAGCCCAGCGGGACCCAGATGCGAAGTATGATCTTCCAGAAGTTTTCTTCAGTGAACAAACCCTGGGTTGTGTCAGACAGCATCATCAGCTACTTTGATGTAGATAAGAAAGACGCTCGGGCAAAGGCCCAGCAATGGTGGGAATCAGAAGGTCAGTTTGTTCCCCAGCAGGACCAGCTTCCGGTCCTCGACGACAGCACTTTTACAGAAGTAAAAAATTACGCCATCCTGGAAGCAGGCCGTCAAAGAGTGGCAGGTCAGTCGCGGATGTAAGTCAGACTATTCTCCATGCGCTGCACCGTAGTTCTTTTCTCCGGCGCGGATGGCAATCGGCAATACATTTTGACGGGGTGGCAGCGGGCAAGTGGCGAACTCAGTGAAGGCACAAGGGGGATTGTATGACTTGTTGAAATCAATGACCACGTTGCCGGCGCTATCTGCGCGAGGTATGTAGAGGAATCTTCCCGCCCCATAGGTCTCTTTCGTATTGGTGTCATCTCCAAAAATCAGGTAGAGTTCTTCAGGTCCCCCATCCAGGGCGTCGAGCACATAACTTTTTCCTTCCCAGGTAAACTCCACTTTGCCAGGTGAACTTGTGGGAGTCACCTGCCCCAGTACATTGGTGATCGGGATTTTCAGGTCCGGCGCGCCGGGTATAAACCGGCCTGGCAGTTTGTAGGTAGCTGTGACCGGAAACCGCTCAATACCCCTGAAATCCCTGACCGCCGGGCTTTCCAGATCGCGCAGGCGCACACCCAGTTTGTCACTTCGTTTGATAATGTTCCAGCGCAGAGACTGATAAGCAACGCGTGGATTGCGCGATGAATCCGGGTGAAAAATAATGGCCTTTTTTGTTTCGACGGTATCCACTTTGACCTTCACTCCCTGCAGCGTCACCAGTTCAACCGTGTTGCTCTTGAGAAGGAG
Organism: Cyclobacteriaceae bacterium; assembly: GCA_019694905.1. Taxonomy (GTDB): domain Bacteria; phylum Bacteroidota; class Bacteroidia; order Cytophagales; family Cyclobacteriaceae; genus ELB16-189. The sequence continues at coordinate 265 of JAIBBB010000255.1, read as the reverse complement.
GTAACCTGCCTGCGCCGGCATATTGGCATAAGGAAAGACCAGGTCATTTTTAGGACCACTCCCAAAAGTGTTGATACCGTCCTTGAGCCAGAACAAACCGACCAGGTTGAGCCATCCGTCATCGGCCTTTAATTCTTCAAGGCGATGCTGGTGCCATGCGTCAACTTGTGCCGGATGGGCCTTCGCATCGTATGGCGGCTCCTTTCGGGCGGGCGCACAGGAGAGCAGGATGATGCCAACGAGAAGAGCAAGCAGTGCGCGCATA
>JAIBBB010000254.1 GCA_019694905.1 Cyclobacteriaceae bacterium | reverse complement strand
CAGTTTCTTCCTTGCGAACATGCAGACATCATCACTGCGGTTCATCGAGCGGAGCCGGATTCCTTTGCCGCGGTCATCCAGCGGTGCTGGCAGGTTGGTAAGTTCCGTCAGCATCTCATAGGTAAGGCTGTCCTGTTCCGTCAGGTCGGCCGGGTAGTCGGAAAATCCGGTTGTCCATCCCTGCAGACCTTCCGTGAAGAGAAAACCAATTGACTCAAGCTTTGAATCATCCGTATTATTCAATGAGCAGGCTGTCAGCAATGACAGCAACGCAATAGCAGAAATTGTTCGGGCAGGCAAGAAAGGGCGCATGACGTCTGGAGTGTGTTTTTCTTTATCCACCTTTAGACACAATTGAAAGGGCCAGGGTTGGAACACTCCTTTCAATCATTTTACCTCTGCCGATGACTAGGGTGATTTCCTTATCAGGACCTGTACGCGCCGGTTTTGTTTTCTGCCTGCAGCGGTTTGGTTGCTTGCCAGCGGTTGGGCACTGCCAAAGCCCTCAAAGGTAATCCGGTCCCACGACGCCCCATGGTCAACCAGGTATTCGGCCACCACTTCAGCACGACGGGAAGACAGATTTACATTGTGCCGTTCAGACCCCAGGCTATCGGTATGGCCCGACACAAACACCGTGAGTGACGTGTGCCGGCTCAGGAAGGCGGCCAGCGAGTCCAGCTGACCATAGTGTGCAGAGGTCAACCGGTAGCTATTGGTTTCAAATTCCAGTGCCCGTAAAACAATCAAACTGTCAGCCTTGAGCACAGGATCCGTTGTTATCGGTAAGGCAACAGGGTCTTCTACAGGAGAGGTGGAGACAACAACAGGCGAAGCAATCAGCAGTGTGTCTTTCACGATTTTCTTCTTGCCCGGCAGCGGCCGGGGAGTGGATGGCATGGTCTTGTATTCACCTTTCCTTGCATTCTTCTTAATGCGCTTCTTGAAATCGCTGTAGCTGATGGCATTCAGCACCTGGCGGCGGCCAATCATCTGCCGGCACCGTGGATCCCAACAGAGTATCTGCTGAAAGATATTGTGAGGCTTGGTGCGGGCCATCGCCCATTCATTGGCTTCTTTTAGGTGGGTGACTACCAGCGGCATCTTTGGGGCGCCGTATTCACGCCCGACGTTGACGGGGGTGAAGGCGCCGGGGTGACACGAACCGAGGAGGCAAAGGAGAAAAACTACTGAAAAACCTCTGTACAAAGAACCCAATTGCGGCATGGAGAAAGAACGATGTGTCCAACCAAATAGTACGGCGGTAAAAACTAATTCAATCCATTGCGTGCAACTTGAAGCACGAGTGTTATGCAAAGTTCAAAGAAAATGAAAGGATGAAGGTGCCTTAATCCTTACGGGGATCAAAGCACTACAATTCTAAGTAATAAGAATACCTCAGATCTTCTCACCCAACCTCACACTCTTCATAGGCTCCTGCACGTTAAACGGTTGATTGTACAACCGTTGTCCGGTAGCCTTAAAGATTGCATTGGCGACAGCGCCGCCGGTAGGGGGAAGTGCCGGCTCACCAAGTCCGGTGGGATCAATGCCGTTGTTCACAAAATGTACGTCTACCTCGGGGACTTCCCGGAAACGAATCAGCCGGTAATTGTTGAAATTCTTTTGCTCTGCGGCACCGTCCTTAAATGTCAGGTTGCCAAAAAGCGCGTGGCCGAGTCCGTCCACCACACCGCCGCGTACCTGCTGGTTGGCGCCGGCGACGTTGACAACGACACCACAGTCGATCGCCGCGTGGATCTTGCGGATCACTGGTCGGTTCTGTTCCATGGCCACATCCGCCACCTGGGCTACATAGGACCGGTGCGAGAAATACACACTGAATCCCTGTGACACATCCTTGCGACCCCAGCCGGATTTCTCCTGCGCGAGTTTGATCACGCCCATCATGCGGTCGATGTCGTACTTGATGGCACCCACCGGCGACTTCTTCGCCTTCTCCAGCAACTCGAGCCTGAAGCGGATCGGGTCTTTGCCTGAGGCAGTTGCCACTTCATCGAGGAATGACTGCTCGGCAAACGCCAGGAAGTTGGTGATGGGAGCACGCCACGCACCGACGGTAATAGGCGACTTGTATTCTACTGAATCAATGAGCAAATGGTCGACAGCGCCAGAAGGGAAATTGTCCTCTCTCGTGGAGTTGGCCGTGTTGATGCCGACGCCGCGCAGTTTGTAGCCGATGAGATTGCCAGCGCCATCCAGGGCAGCTGAGAATCGATAGCGCACTGCAGGGCGGTAGCTTCCGCCAGTCATGTCGTCTTCGCGGGACCAGATTACCTTGACAGGTTTCCTGATGAGGCTGGAGAGTTCTGCCGCCTCCAGCACATAGTCCGCTTTGAGTCGTCGGCCGAATCCGCCGCCGAGTCGGGTAATGTCCACAGTGATGGAGTCTGCTGAGACATTGAGAAGCTTGGCTACTTCGTTGCGCGCGAGATCGGGAGTCTGCGTGGGGCCAATTAACTCCACACCATCGGGTCGCACATGCGCGAAGAAGTTCATGGGCTCCATCGGACTGTGCGAGAGGAACGGGCATTGGTATTCGCGGGTGATCACTTTCGCCGCCTGACTGAATGCGGTAGTCACATCGCCGTCCTTGCGCCGCACAACGGCCTCAGGGCTATCGAGCATTTCCTTGAAACGGCGATCGTGATCACTGCTGTTCTCCAGCAAGTTAGAGCCATCAATCTCATACTCGACTTTCAGTAATTTTCGCGCTTTCATCACTTGCCAGGTGGAAGTGCCCACGATGGCCACATTGGTTTTAAAAGTGACAACGTCCAATACACCTGAAACGGCCCGCGCTGCCGTGTCGTCAACTGATTTTATCCGGGTTCCAAAGGCTGGAGCCCGTTGGATGACTGCGTAGACCATCCCTTCGCGGTAGAAATCAATGCCAAATAATGGTTTACCTGAGTAAATATTATCAGCTTCTACGTTGGCAACAGCTGTCCCGATTAGTTTGAAGTCGCGGATGTCTTTCAGTTTGACATCCGTGGGAGCGGTCAGCGTCGATGCGTCTGTAGCCAGATCTCCGTAATTTAATGACTGGCCGGTGGTGCTGATGACCTTGCCCTTTTCGGTGCGCAAGGTAGAAACGTCGCACTGCCACCGTTTGGCCGCAGCCTCCATCAGCATCCTGCGTGCGGCAGCACCTGCTTTGCGCAGGCGTTCCCATGAATGGGGAATGGCTCCGCTGCCCCCAGTGAGTTGTCGGTCGAAGCGTTTGTCGAGCGGTGCCTGCAATACTTTTACAGCGGTCCAGTCGGCGTCAAGCTCTTCTGCCACAATCATGGGGAACGAAGTCTTGATGTTCTGACCCAATTCAGGGTTAGGAGAGAAGATGGTGATGACGTTGTCGGGGGAGATGGCGAGATAGGCATTGAATCGCAGTTCGCTTCCCGCAGCGTCAAGCGTCGTTTCACCGAGCACAGACATCGTGCCTGCATTCGCGTCCAGCATGTTGAAACCGAGAAGCAGTCCGCCCCCGGTGGTGACGGCGAGCTTCTTGAGGAAGTCGCGGCGATTGGATGTATAGGCAGTCATGGTTACTTCATTTTGGTGGAAGCGAGTACGACGGCCTCGCGGATTTTGTGATAGGACCCACAGCGGCAGATGTTGCCTTGCATGGCCGACTCAATCTGCTCATTGGTGGGATGCGGATACTGGCTGAGCAGCGCAGTGGCCGTCATGATCTGGCCGGTCTGACAATAGCCACATTGGGCCACGTCCACTTCTTTCCAGGCCTGCTGCACCGGGTGATCGCCGTTCTCAGACAGACCCTCGATGGTGGTCACCTTGTTGGAGCCAACCCCTGAGACCGGGAAGGAGCAGGCCTTGATCGCCTTGCCATTGAGGTGCACCGTACAGGCACCACATTGCGCGATGCCGCAGCCAAATTTGGTGCCGACCAATCCCAGACTGTCCCGCAGCACCCACAGCAATGGGGTATCGGGTTCGACGTCAGCCTCATAGCCGCGTCCGTTGATGGTGAGTTTGTAGTGAGCCATGGTGTATTGAGCTATCGGGTGAAGATAGCAAAAAATGCAAGTCAACACGACCCGATTGTATGGCCCCTTCGTGACAGATGTTTACACTCCCTTCAATCGTTCAATTTTCCGGCCACCAGGCAAAAGGATGTGTCAACAAATTCACAATCATGGCGATGGCCTGGTGATGAATGGCAACACCAACTCTCCGTCAGTGACTAAAAGTGAACACGTGTTTGCCCGACACAGATGTAACACGTCCTTGCTGATAGGTGGACTTACTCCAGGTCAGTGAAGTAATGAGTGTGGTAGATGTCAGTTGTTGTACGGTCACCTCTACACCGTCATCGCGCAGGATGTGGGTAGCTTCCGCATCGGAGAAATTCCAGGTACCGCTGGCAGGCCAGACAATCGCGCCATTGACAGAAGTAAAGCTGCCACTCTTGCTAAAGGTTAACGACAACCCGCTGAACTTGCTTGTTTGATCATTGGCGTCTATGGTGACAGACTGCACCTTCCAGGCGGAGGCTGTAAGTAAATCTGCAGCCTTGTCTTTCGCACTGGTTTCTGACTTTTTACAGGACTCAAGCGCTACGAGTCCGACGAGTGCTAATAAAGTGATAGCGAATATTGAATTTTTCATGGATTTCCGATTTAGCGTTTGATCAACTTGCCGTAGTAGATTCCCTCTGACGACTTCACCCGGACGAGGTAGAGTCCGGCACCGTAGTGCTGCACAGGGATCTGTATAGTCTGGCCTCCCGATGACTGTTGTTGTTCCATCAGCCTGCCGTCGACTGAAGTGATCTGGAGTGCAGCGGGGCCAGTACCCGGCAGATAAATAGTGACTACCTCACTCGCAGGATTGGGATACATCAGCGCCATTTTTGAATTGCGTTCCAGTCCAGTTACCAGCAGTGTGATAGGGTCTGAAGGCGGACTGGGGCAGCCCTTCACGATCGCTTCCACTGTGTAGTCGCCCTGAGCTGCTGCCTGATAGGTTGCAGTTGTCGCGGAGGGGATTGCCGTGCCATTGAGGAACCACTGGTTGGGGCCGGAGAAACTCGAAGTAAGCAGTGGAGCTGAAGGGTCAGCGATATTGAGTGAAGCTGTCGGCTGCGGCGGGTCCACACAAATTGCGTTGGAGGGTGCCGACTCACATCCCGAGATGTTCACTTTGACCGTGTACTTCCCTGGTTCAGTGGGAGTATAGTGCTTGTTCGTTGCTGCATCAATTGCCACGCCGTCGAGGTACCATTGGTTGCCATTGAAGAAGTTGGAACCAAACAAGGGGGCGTCCGGGGTTCCCCCGCGTGTAATCACAGGGGGGCTAATGGCGAAGGCGGGGTCTTGCGTGGTGTTGTAGCTGTACATTTCGGTGCCATTCGCAGGTGAGAGTGCGGCGAATAGAATATTGTCACCCAATGGAATAAAGAAGTCAGTCGTCAACACCAGGTTATCAGTATTTGTGACAGGATATGTTGTGCAATCTGTACCATCCGTGCGCCAGATATTCACACCATGTACACCATCATTCGCCATGAAGTATACATGGCTGCCAATCTTCGTGAGGTAGTTGATACTACCATGAGAGGGACCGTAGTTCACGTCCCATACGAGAGAGGTGCCCTGCCCGGTGCCATCGGAACGCCACAATTCATAGCCTGTGCTGTTGGTATTCGCCACAAAGAGTACCATGCTACCGAGTGCTGTAAAATTAGAGGGCAAGCTGCTTGCACTTCCTGGATTCACATCCATGACTCTATGGGTTCCCGCGGTAGTGCCATCGGTGATCCAGGGCTCTGCGCCGTTGTTGTCTTCACCGTAGAACCAGACATTTGAACCAATCACCGTCATTGACTGAAGCCAGCCAAAGCCGAAATCATAAACGAGTGAGGTTCCTGCCGTGGTTCCATCCGAGATCCAGAGTTGATTGCCATTGGTCAATTGAGCCACAAAGAGGAGCTTCCCGTTGAATTCAGTGGCCCAGTAAATTCCCGTGTTGTCGCTGCCTGGACTGATATCCTTCAGCAGTTGCGTGCCTAACAGCGTGCCATCAGAAACCCAGACTTC
>JAIBBB010000253.1 GCA_019694905.1 Cyclobacteriaceae bacterium | reverse complement strand
ATTGGAGAGAATGGGATGACCGATGCGTTCCTCAAGCAGGCCTGGTGCCTCCGCAAGCAAACATACATCCCCCTGAACCGGCGAATGGAGTGTCGACCGCGTAAACAATCTGGAGTAGTCAACACCCGGTAGTTTTCCGTATCGCGCCGCAAGTCCTGTTGTCAGCACGCCCGCCACCAAAAAGAAAAGTGCGAATTCAGCCAGCCAACGACGGCGGATAAGCAATAGATAGTGGCTAATGAAGTATGCGAAGGATGGGATGAGTACGATGAACTGCTGGGGTCGGAGTGAGGTATCGAAAAGCACAACCATCAACGAAATAACCAACCACCAGAACATGACCTGAAATAGTTGTGACTGATACTTTGTCAGTCGTGCCTGTCTGTTGAGCATTAGCAGAGAAAAGAAAAAGAAGATCATTGGAATGATCCCTAACATCATGAGCGTCCGCGTATTGACATGATCCGGCAAAGACCACGTCAGATTTGGCAAATAGTGGTATGTCCACAGGGCCCACGTTTCACCCCTGTAGTAGTAGGCGCCGAACAGCAGCAGATGGGGAAGCAAAAACCCGAACAACAACAACCCGAGTCTGCGAAGAGATAGTCTTGCATAGATTATCATCAGGAAGATGGCACCAGGAAGGAAAAGAACGTAGGACATCACCAGAAGTGATGACAGTCCAAGAAAAAAACCCAAAACCAGAATATTCTCATCCTTTTGTGCCTTGAACTCGATCTCCACAAACAGGTTGTTAAGTGCAAAAAGAACCAGAAAGGACGCAACCAGTTCTCCATTGAGGGCAATCATGTCGAATGAGATGTAACACAGTATTCCAAAAATAAAAGCAGGCAGATATGTATTCTCATTATATGCCCTGTTGCGGATGAGGAGGATTCCAAAATAGGCAGCTTGTATGAACAGAATGACCGATGACAATACGTGTCTGGGGATGAGCGCCCGACCCCACCATGCATCAAACCAGCCAAACATATGAGCCGACAAGAACGGTGTAGGATCAAGTATCTCGGCGTAAAGTTTGTAGTCACTCCGCATCGACTCTCCCGTCACCATTGAAGCGAGCTCGGGTACTGTCAGTCCGGGGTAAACCACAATATAAGCGGCCCCGATGGCCATCATAGTCATGAAAACCAAAAGCAATCGATAGGGATCGTTGATCCTGAAGAACTTTAACACGTGGAGGTACCCTTTTTTCTCAGCGCAATGGTAGCAATATTTTCAATCCGCGCCGACCTTTTCCTGAAATGTCAATGTAGGTTCTCACGTCTCGAAGGTTGCCGGAAGCATCGTAGAAATAGGTAGTCCCTATCCTTCCATTATTGAAGCCCATCGTAGCTGTACTTCCCAGCCAATATGTTCGCCCAGGGACACCAGGTGAAGGCATTTGGATCAGGGTCGGTGCGCCAAAATTTCGGATTGTCTTTGGGTCGGGCTTCAGATTTGCCCATGAGCCGCGTTCAGTTGATACCGATCCGGGGCTGAACCCTGTTCGGGCTCGGTCACTCGCAAAATATCCTGTAACTTGACCGTCGGCACTCATACAGGCAAGGCAACAAAGAAAACCTGTCAGAAGGCATTTGTACATAATTGGGAAATTAAGAAAAAGTGGTCATGAAAGGAAAAGTCATCCGGTGCCCCTGGTGTGAAGGATTCGAGGAGTACATTAATTATCACGATGAGGAATGGGGCAGACCTGTGCACGATGACAGGGTGCATTTTGAGTTTATTGTGTTGGAAGGTGCGCAGGCCGGTTTAAGTTGGTCGACTATCTTGAAGAAGCGCGGAGGTTACAGAAAAGCCTTCTTCAATTTTGATGTCGACCGGGTTGCCAAGATGAGAGCCTCAGATGTCAATAAGCTCATGAAAAATCCTGAGATCGTGCGCAACAGGCTAAAGATTGAATCCACGATCAGCAATGCAAAGCAGTTCATACTCCTCCAGAGGGAATTCGGGAGTTTTGACAAGTACATTTGGTCGTTTGTTGATAATACTCCGGTTCAGAACAACTTCAGCAGCCTGAAAGAAGTGCCTGCATCAACGGTCATTTCTGATCAAATTTCAAAAGATCTGAAGAAGAGGGGATTCAGGTTTGTGGGCACCACCATTATCTACGCATACATGCAGGCCTGTGGACTGGTCAATGACCATCTCAAAACCTGCTTTCTTCACGAGAAAGTCAGCCAAAAAGTTCAGCAAAAACGTCGGTGAGCTTTCCGAAAGTCTTCACTTGAATCCGGCCCTTCCTGGTTTCTGTGGTCTTGTTGTTATATCGGGAGATAAAGATTTCTTCAAATCCGAGCTTTTCGGCTTCGGAAATCCGTTGGTCTATTCTGTTCACCGCCCTTAGTTCACCGCCCAGTCCAATTTCAGCGGCAAAGCAAGATTTTTCGCTCACAGGCATTTCCTCCAGTGACGAAATAATGGATACACAGACCGCCAAATCAATGGCCGGGTCCTCCACGGTGAGTCCGCCTGCCATGTTGACAAAAACATCTTGTGTTCCAAGCCTGAAGCCACATCTCTTCTCAAGCACAGCAAGCAACATGTTCAGTCGCTTGTGGTCAAAGCCCGTTGGGGTGCGCTGTGGGGTGCCATAGGAAGCTGTGCTGACAAGAGACTGGATTTCGATCAGCAGAGGTCGGTTCCCCTCCATGGTTGCGCCAATCGTTGCACCAGTGACCTTGCCTTCCTTTTGCGAGATCAGGATTTCTGAGGGATTAGAGACTTCCCGCAATCCGTTCCCTAACATTTCGTAGATGCCGATTTCAGATGTTGATCCAAACCGGTTCTTAATGGTTCTGAGAATGCGATAAGTCAAATGACGGTCTCCTTCAAATTGCAACACGGTATCCACCATGTGTTCGAGCACTTTGGGGCCTGCCAGCGTGCCATCCTTTGTGATATGGCCTACCATGAAGACAGGGATGTTGGTCTCTTTGGCAAACTTCATGAACTCTGCCGCACACTGGCGGACCTGGCCAACGCCCCCTGCAAGGGAATCCAGCTGGGGGGAAAAGAGAGTCTGAATGGAGTCTATTACTACCAACTGTGGCATTGCAGATTCTATAGCGTTAAAAATGCTTCTGGTGTTGGTTTCGGTCAGAACTTTAAAATGAGGAGATGTCGATTGCTGCAGATTGAGTCGCTCTGCTCTCATCTTGATCTGCTGGGCGCTTTCTTCCCCTGAGACATACAACACGTTCATCCCAATCAAGGACATGCCCAATTGAAGCATGAGCGTTGACTTGCCAATACCAGGCTCTCCTCCTATCAGGACCAATGAGCCCGGAATAATACCTCCACCCAGCACCCTGTTCAACTCCTGATCGGATGTGGCAACCCTGAAATCGCCTTCGGAAGGAATCTCGGGCAGTGTCACCGCCTTTGCTGCGCCCTTTTCAGAAGAGGCCTTCCATTGTTCTCGTGGATCCTCCTGCTTGCTGACAACCTCCTCAACGAAGGTGTTCCAGCTCTGACACGAGGGGCATTTGCCCATCCACTTGGCCGATTCGTGACCACAGCTCTGACAATAAAAGAGAGATTTTGATTTTGCCATGAACCCGAAAGTTAGTCATCTGCGCCTTATGTGCTATACAACTGGGTGACCAATCTCATTTGCGCATTTGAGCCAAAAATATTTTATTAAGAGAGACAATTATTCATTTTTCTCCTAACCTCTGTCTCTATGAAATCAGTATTTGCACTATTTCTTCTTGCTGCTATTTCGGGCGGCGCGTTGTTTGCACAAAGACCCCCTTCAGACTTTGGTCAGATTAGCATGGAGGAATTGAGTATGCGCCGATATGAAAAGGATACCTCTGCAGGAGCCGTCATTCTCTTTCACAAGGGTGAGAGCTTTTTGAGCGAAGATCTGTCAGCCGTCATCAAGATGCACCAACGCGTGAAGTTCTTTACCAAACAGGAGATTGATAATCTCTCGCAGATAACAATATATCTCAATCATGGAACAGAGAGCATTTCCAAACTTAAAGCGTCAACCTACAATGTCAAGGATGGCAAGATCGTAGAATCCAGGATGGATCCTAACGCTGTGTTTAAATCCAGGTTTGACAAGGAAACTGATCAGGTGAAATTCTCATTACCCAATGTAGTGGAAGGAAGCGTCATTGAATACAGTTATACAATTAGTACCTCCGCTTCCCTTTTGCCCGGTTGGACCTTTCAATTTGAGATCCCCAATCTTTGGAGTGAATACCATACGCATATCCCCAATGCCTTTACCTTCCGGAAGGATATGCAAGGATTTCTGCCTCTGACACGGCATGAAGAGGACAAGCAAGGCAACAATGAAAAGTGGATAATGGTCGACGTTCCGGCTTTCAAAGAAGAGGCTCAGATGACGACCCCGGAAGACTACGTCTCCAAGGTCACTTTTTTCATTGCTTCCGTCTTCGTTCCGGGCAGGCCTCTATACGACTTTACAACCACTTGGGAAAAGATGGTGGAAGAACTGAATACCAACCCCAGTTTTGGTGGTCAGCTTAGAAACTCGGGTTTCCTCAGCAAAATTGTTGAAGGCCTGACAACGGGAATCACTGAGCCCGAGAAGAAAGTCAAAGCAATTTACGACTACGTAAAGGCCAACGTTGAATGGAATGGAGATTTGGATAAGATCCCCGACCACAATTTCAAGAAGGTTCTGGAAGACAAGAAGGGGTCTTCGTCTGAAATCAATCTGTTGATGGTTACCATGATGAAAAAGGCGGGGCTGATGGCGGACCCTGTCCTGATCAGCACCCGGAAACACGGTCAAATCCGTCCATTTAATCCTCGCTTTGAGCAGGTTAACGATGTCATCGCATCGGTAGTCATGGGTGAGAAGCGGTTGTTTCTGGATGGAACTGACAGAACGTTGCCCATGAATTCAATTCCAGAGCGCTGTCTGAACGGAAACGGACTTGTCGCCTCTGTAGACCACATGGAGTGGGTTCCCATTGCTTCAGCGAAAGCAAGAAGGGTTGTTAGCGCTGACATCAAGGTGGCCGTCGATGGTGAATTGTCGACACAATTGAGTGTTACCCGCGACGGACTCTATGCTGGCAGACTCCGGAAGACCGTAACAGACATGGGAAAGGAGAAGTACACCAAGGAGGTTTTCTCCGGAAAAGGCTGGGAGATTGCAAAGAGTGAATTCAGTAACCTGGACAATCCAAATGAGTCGTTCAAAGAGGTCCATGATGTAACTATCCGGGACCACGCACAGGCCACCGGACAGCAGATCTATTTGAACCCATACGTTTATGGAAGGCGAGAGGAGAATGAATTCAAAACTGACAAGAGAGAGTATCCTGTGGACTTCGCTACCCCTTTTGATGAGTTTTATCTGGCCAAGATTGTTTGTCCCGATGACTATGTGATCGATGAACTCCCCAAATCGAAAATCCTTATGTTACCAGAGGGTGGTGGTAAATTTGTGTATAGTGCAACAGCCAATGGTAACACCATCAATTTTATCAGCCAGATTGTGATTGCAAAGAGTGTCTATCTCCCGGAACAATACGGCAATCTGAAGGAGTTTTTCTCTCAGGTAGTAGCCAAGCAGGCCGAACAAATTGTCTTTAAAAAGAAGCCTTGATGAAACGGATCCTATTTCTATCCTTCGCCTTCATTTCCTTTTGGAGCTCAGGCGCAGATCCCAAATACCCGGTCAGCGAGATCCCTGAGGAGATGAAGAAGGACTGTTATGCAGTTGTCCGCGAAAGTGAGGATAACTTTGAAATATTCTCGCTTGGAAGAACTGTCCGTAGAGTGCGCAAGGTCGTTACCATTCTGGGCAAAGGAGGAAGTCCGTACGCCTTTTTTAGCGAATGGTATGACAAAGACTCGAAGATTTTGTCTTTTAAAGCAGTCGCCTACGACGCGGCCGGGCAAGTGATCAGGAAATTGAAGCAGAGCGAAATCCGGGATCAGAGCTATATAAGCGCCGGAGCACTTTTTGATGACAACCGAATCAAGTCGGCCGATCTTGCTCAGGCCACCTTTCCTTACACAGTCGAATTCGAATACGAAAAGGAGATCCGCTTTCTCTATTGGATACCCG
>JAIBBB010000039.1 GCA_019694905.1 Cyclobacteriaceae bacterium | reverse complement strand
CTTTTTCCAGCGACTTGATGCTGATGTATGCATGCTGATGGTCGGGGGCTCCTACAACCACGCCATCAATACCACTTTCTTTTTCGAGCAGTTCGCGGAAGTCCGCATACGCATTGCAACCCTTGTACGTCTTTGCTTTCTGCTTGCCGTACCAAGCTTCTACAATCCGCTTCGCGGGCTCGCGACCGGCGCGGCATTCGGTATCCAGCGCCTGGGCATCCCAGTTCGGCTCCTCAATCGCATGGCGGATGCCGTCGCGGAGTTCATGCGGACCCCAGTTCAGATACTTCGTGTCTTCTTTCACAGGATCTGCCACGGAGGTGATCACGAGATCCGGAATCTTCAGCAAATCGAGCATCACCCGCGTGCCCTGCGTGCCGTTGCCCACGCAGGCAATATTCAGTCGGTCACTGGGTGCCGTGTACTTCGGGCCGCCGAGCACACTCGGTGAAACAATCATCACGCCGGCAGTCTTGGCGGCGGCTTTGAGAAATGAACGTCGCTTGAGGTTGGTCATAGGGGTAGTTGTGTACTATTAAATATAGCCAAGTACACACTAAGACACAATGGCGGATACACCAGCGGAAATCAGCGCGCGCGGTTGCGCAGCAGATAGAAAGACGGCGTGCCGCGCCATTGCTGGCCGGTAGGCATGTTCACCGGCCCCAGCGACATGTTGCCGAGGACAATGTCTTCGTCACCATCGCCATCCAGGTCGCCGGCATCCATCGTCAGCCAGTGACCACCGGCGTAACACGACACGGTGGAGGCATCGAATTGCATGGGCGCAGTTTGCGTGAGCAACACAAATGACTCTTTGGGACGCCCAACAAAATCCGGGAAGTAGGCGATGGTCGCAATGTCTATGTCTCCGTCCAGATCAAAGTCGCGGACCTGCGCCTTGAAACAGCCGTTGACCGGAAAGAAGTATTTCTCACTGAAATTCCACTGGCCGTCATTGAGGTACACATACACGCCGTGATAGGGCTTCAGCACCTTAGAGTAGTCGGCATTGTCGCCACAGGTGTACACGATATCCAAATGACCATCGCCATTCATGTCAGCGACTTCAATGGAAGTGCTTCCGTAAACCGGTGAAAAGCGGAGCAGTGGCCGCGACTCAAACTTCCCGTCGCCGGCATTGACAAACAGATAAATTCCTTCATCACCCTGGGCCATCAGCGCCAGGATATCGGGCTTGCTGTCCTGATTCACATCCACGATGCGCGTCATCATCGCGCCCGGCAGCTGCCGCAGCGGATGTGCCTTCAGGCTTGCATCGGCATTCTCCTCATACCACGCGAGCGAGCCGGTAAAGTTTCCAAAGTTGCAGATCAGATAGTCCTGCCGCCCGTCTCCATTGAGATCCGTCACCTGCATGTCGACCGGACGCTCCAGCGAATCCAGCCACACGTCCGGTGCGCCGGTACCTGCCTTCCAGCGCTGCAACTGACCGCTGCGCACGTCGTTCGGCGTCAGCTGCCCCATCAGCAACGCGGTCATGCCGCCCTCCCGCTGATGAATCCTGCCGGTGAGCACACGCGTGGTGGATTGCTTGCTCACCCGCCGCAGCGACTGGTCGTACACTTCATACAAAAACGGCGTGCCGCTGGACAATTCTACCTGGTGCTTCTCTGCGTTGATTTCAATCCATGCGGTGGTGGCCGGGTGATCGTTGACCGCTTCAGGCGTCAATACTTCAAACTGATCGTCGCGCACCGGGATCTCCGCCACTGGCGCCGGCGTCAGCGAATCCGGTGCATGGTGAACCATGTATTCCACAATCAGCTCCCATTCCTCCTGACTCATCACGGGTTCCTTCGGATACAATCCCTTCGGCACCAGTGCATCAGACGTGTTGTACATGTATTGTTCAGCGCGGTAGAAAGTCATACCCAGCCTCGGCCCCATGCTCGGCAGCACGCCATCAAACCAGGATCGCTTGTCCAGCAACGACGGTTCCGGATAGACATGACAGGAAGCGCAATAGGTTCTTGACAATTCCGCGCCCTGCTGCTCACGGTCCGGTGAACAGGCCGACAGCAACAACATACATACACCCATCAAAAAGAACGGCATTCGCTTCATGTCCGAAAGTTAGCAGAAAGATACGCGCCGGCACGCGATTGGTGATTGACGGCGGTTATAGGTATCTTCCGTTGAACAATCCAAGCCTATGAGAGTTCTATGCTGTCTGATCGCATCGCTGCTCACTGCCGGCAGCCTCTGCGCACAAAACGACGCTCAGCTTTGCCAGGGCGACTATTTCACTGAAGAACAGGGCGCAGCCCACGTGGGCGCGCTCGCCAACCGGCTGCAGACCCGCCAGCAATGGTTGCAACACGCGGACAGCATCCGCACCCAGCTGCGCAAGGGGATGGGGCTCACCCTCTGGCCCAAGCGCAACCCGCTTCAGCCGCAGTCGCGCAACAAGGTGGAACTCGACGGCTACTCGGTCGAGTCGGTGGTATTTGAGAGCTTCCCTGGATTCTTTGTCACCGGCAATTTGTACCGGCCCCTCGGCAAGGCCGCTGCCCACTCGCTTGCCGTCATTCTTTGTCCGCACGGGCATTGGGACAAGGTGGAGGACTACGGCAGGTTCAGAAACGACATGCAGTATCGCTGTGCCGCCTTCGCACGGATGGGCGCACTTGTATTTTCCATCGACATGGTTGGCTACGGCGACAGCCGGCAGGTTCCACACGAGTACCGCCAGGCGCTGACCCTGCAAACATGGAACAGCATCCGCGCACTGGACTACCTCCTCTCCTTTCCGGAGGCAGATCCCAAACGTGTGGCAGTCACCGGCGCCTCGGGTGGCGGCACCCAGAGTTTCATGCTCACCGCCCTCGACGAACGCGTGACAGTATCAGTGCCGGTGGTGATGGTGTCGGCACACTTCTTCGGCGGCTGCAGCTGCGAAAGCGGCCTGCCAGTCCATCGCAGTGGCAACACCATCTTCACCAATGCAGAGATCGCATGCCTGGCGGCGCCGCGGCCCATGTTGCTGGTGGGCGATGGCGACGATTGGACGCGCAACAACACCACCGTGGAGTTTCCCTTTGCACAACACATCTATAAGTTGCTTCAGGCGGAGGACCGCGTGGAGCTCGCTTTCTTCGCGACGGAACAACACGACTACGGCAAGAGCAAACGGCTCGCGGTCTACGCGTTCCTGTCCCGGCACCTCGGACTCGACCTGACACGCATCACGGACAGCAAGGGCCTGGTGGATGAATCATTTGTTCGCATACTTCCCCGGCCGCAGCTCGAATTCTTCACGGCGGCAGAACACGCACACCACATCAAAGGCGATGCGGTCTGGGCGGCCTTTCAAAAACAGTTGGGTCACTAAAGTTATCTTGTGCGCAACGCGTCGGGCCTGATCAGCCACCACAGTTGTGAGCCAGTGAGCAACACCACCGCGGTGATTACTACCACGACCTGGTAGTCGCCGGTGTGTTCAATGACATAGCCGGTGGCTACCGCGCTGACACTGCCTGCCAGCAGTCCGGCGGAGTTCATCGCACCCGTGACGACGCCACTGCTGCGGCCTCCAAAATCCGTCGCCACCGCCCAGGCCACCGGCGCCGTGACGTCCATCAGCGCGAGACCCAGGGCCAGCAACACCACTGCGACTGCGTTGCTGCCAACGAAAGCAGCCCCGAACAAAAAGATTCCGGCCAGCGCCAGTCCCACCATCGGTACAACTCTTCGCCCGGTGCGCACACCCCAGCGCGCGACACACCAGTCGCTGAGCACGCCGCCCGCCAGACAACCGAAGGCCGCCAGAAAAAACGGCAGCGAAGCGGAGAACATCAACTCCCCCTCGGCCATGCCCCTGCCCTGCTGCAGGTAACGAGGCAGCCAGGAAATGAAAAAGAATACACCCGTCGCGTAGCAGTAGTACATGAGCATCAGCAACCAGAAGTTGCCGTTCCTGAGAAAGGACACGAGTGTGATCCCTTCCACACGCTTCGCCTGCACTTCCATCGCAACCTCCTCGCTGGCGCGGTAGGTCCACAGCCACGCCACGGCCCAGAGTATGCCAATGCCGCCGAGCACGAAGAAGGCCGTGCGCCAGCCAAAAGAAATCTGAAGGGGAATGATGATCAGCGGCGCCAGTGCGCCACCGAGGCGACTCGCCATCCAGATCACCGACTGGGCCCGACCCAGCTCCGCTTCGGGAAACCAACGCCGGATCGCCACCGCCGTGTTGGGATAGGCACCTGATTCACCGGCACCGAACAGAAAGCGCGTGGTAAAAAGCGAGAGAAATCCCGTGGCCAATCCCGTCAGCGCCGTAAACGCGGACCACGCCAGCACTATGCGGGCGAGCACCTTGCGCGCACCAAAGCGGTCACCCAGCCAGCCCGAAGGAATTTCCAACACGCCGTACGACAGCGTGAAGGCAAACAACACCCACCCGAACTGCGACGCACTCAATCCGAGTTCATCGGTGATGCGTTTGCCCGCCAACGAGATCGCGTTGCGGTCGAGGAAGGTGATCACTGACAGTAACGCCAGCAAAATAAGGATGACGTATTTCTTCTTCACTCCTGTTGTGAATTGGGCGGCAACTTCAGCGGCACCGGAATACCCGCCTTCGCGCGGATGTCAGCAAGGTTAACCTGTTGAATCGGAATGCTCTTCTCAATCGCCTGCACGGAGGCAAGTCCCGCAGTCTGCGCAAGCACCATGAACACTGGTTCCATCCGGATGGAGCCGTAGGCGATGTGCGAGGCGGACAGGCAAACCGGCACGAGCAGGTTGGTGCACTGCTGTCGCGCGGGAACGATGGCGCGATACGAAATGGGATAAGGCCCGAAGCCGCCGATCTGCACGTCGCCTTCATTCTTCACCATGCCATTCACCACCACCCGCCGGCAGTTGTGCGAGTCCATTGTGTAGGCCGCGTAGCCAGCCACGTCGTCGGCGACAATCTTCCCCTGACAGTGGTGCTGGGTCATCACCACATCGCTCACCATCCGGCGCGCCTCGCGCACATACAATTGCGGCGTGAAATTTTCACACGCTTCATACTCGTCGCGGGGATAGCCCCATTGCAACATCTCCGCTCTCAGATGTGCCGGCACGCGCTTGTCATGTCCGATGAAATAAAGCCAACCCCTCGTGTAGGCGCGATGCTCCGCCACAATCTGCTGCCGCGTGGGCCAGTCTGCCGTTGCGTACAAATGGCTGGCGCCAATCATGTCTGAAGAAAACCCGCCGCAGTTGTTGATATCGGTTTTGTGGTTGGGCATGCGCGCAATGTGCATGAGTTGCCAGTTGAGTGAGTCGGGTGTGTACACGGCCAGCTGTCGCAACAGGAGTTCATAGCGCGTGGAGTCATAGTCGGCAGGCCGCGTGATAGGAATGCGATTGGCCGGATCGTCTGTCAGACAGAGGCGAAAGTTGTAGGCCTGCACCGACGCATCGCCGGTGCCGTCTGGCAACAGCGGCTGTGGCGAAATGCCCCACAGCAATCCGCTCGCGGGATCGCCGGGTGTGCGCCAGGGATCCACACCGTCGGGAAACTGATGCTTGTCGCGGAGTTGTACACCGTTGTAGGTTTCCTGGTATTGCGCATTGGACTCGCGACCCACTGTGAACGTCACACCGGCCATCGCCATCAGGTCGCCCTCGTAGGTGCAGTCCAGAAAGATCTTTGCGCGAATCGTTTGGCTGCTGCCATCCGCCAGCACCACCGACAGGGTGGAAATCTGATCGCCTTTCTTTTGCACCGACGCCACGCGGCTGTTGTAGCGGACCTCGACTTTGACCTCCTGAAGGAAGGACCGGAAAACCTGTGAAGCTACGTGTGGCTCAAAGGTCCACGACTCGGCCTTGCCGTAGTGCGCACCCACGCGCTTGTAAAACTCGCGCGCGTAGCCGGTGATGGCGTGCTTGTTGCCGATGTCGGTCTGACCCAGGCCACCGGAAGACATGCCCCCGAGGTGGGTGCCCGGCTCCAGCAAAATCACCTTTCTACCCTCGCGGGCGACGGTGTACGCAGCGATCACGCCTGCAGAGGTGGCACCGTAGATGCACACGTCGGCCTCCAACGTTTGCGCAGGCGTCACGCGCCAGCAACCACTGATCACCACCCAGAACAGGAGCCACCTTGCCATGTTGAAAGTTAAACATTTGACGGCGGCCCCGAAAGGCTAGTGCAGCGGAATGTCGCCTTCGCGCTCGCCGACTACCTCCACACGCGGGGGCAGCAACTTGTACATCACGGGCGTCACCAGCCGTGACAACAACGTCGAGGTGATCAGCCCGCCGATGAGCACCAGCGCCAGCGGCGAATACAGCGGATTGTTTTCGATGGCGAGCGGAATCAGTCCGCCGATAGCCGTCAGCGACGTGAGGACGATCGGCACAAAGCGGATCTCCCCTGCCTTCTCAATCGCCTCCTGCAACGGCACACCGCGTTCGCGCAACTGGTTGGTGAAGTCGACGAGCAGGATGCTGTTCTTCACTTCAATGCCTACCAGCGCAATCAGACCGATCGTCGCCACAAACGACATCGGGTTGCCTGTGAGGAAGAGCATCACGACGGCGCCGATGACGCCGAGGGGAATCACCGACAATACAATCAACGTGCTCTTGAAGGTGCCAAACTCCAGCACCAGCACGGCAATGAATCCAAACACAGTGATGAGGATGATCGTCTCGATGCCGCCAAACGACTCCTGCTTGTTCTCCAGTTCACCTGCAGCGACATAGCGGTAGCCTTTCGGAAACTCAAATGCATCGAGCTGCCGGATGATGGCGTTGTTCACGTCTTCATACAGGTAGCCGCTGCGCACAAACGAACTCACCGTGGCATAGCGGTCTTTGTCGTAGTGGCGGATGAGGTTGGGCGATGTTTCAAATTCCACGGCGGCAAGCTGGCGCAACGGAATTGCCTGACCTGCCATGGAGTTCACATAAAGTTTCTCAAACACTTCCGGCGTCTGGTACTTGCCGCGCGGAAGCGACACATTGATGTTGATGTCGTCCTCGCCCTCCGCAGGCGTGTAGCGCGCGACGTTCAGTCCGGCAATGCCCAGGCGGATCATGCGGTCGATGTCGGCCACCGCCACACCCATCAGGCCAGCCTTGTCTTTGTTGATGTTCACATGCAGGTCGGTCTGCCGGTTGGCGAGCGGGTTGTTCACATAGATGGTGCCCGGTGTCTGCTTGAGCTTCTCCTCCACTTTCAAGGTGAGGCTGCGCAGCGTGTCAAGATTGTCACCGATGATGCGGATGGCGACGGGCGCCTCCAGCGGCAGGCCCTGCTCAAAGTCTTTCACCTCAATGCGCGCATTCGGATAGTAGTAGAACTTCTCCCGCAGGCGGTCGATCATCTTGGTCTTCTGCTTCGGCGTGAGCTCTTTCAGCTGGATGTAGAACTGCGCAAAGTTGGTGGACTCCCCCCGGCTGATCACATTGTAGTACACGCGCGGATTGCCTTTGCCCACGTTGGTGGTGAAGTACCGGATGTCCTGCTCTTTCTTCAACTCATCCTCCACATAGCGCGCGATGCGGTCGGTCTCATACAGGCTCGTGCCGTTGGGCGTCTCAATGTTGATGAGGAACTGCGGCTTCTCGGACTTCGGAAACAGGCTGAAGCCCACGACGGGGAACAGCGCGAGGCTGCCCACAAACAAAGCGCCGGCGACCAACAGGGTGACGACGGGTCTGTCCAACGCCACGTGCAACAGCTTGCTGTAGGTGCCGCTGATGCCCTTCTTCAGTGCGCGCAGAAAGATGTTGCCTTCGCTGGACACGTGCTCTTTCAGCAGGCGGCTGGAGAGGAATGGCACAATAGTCAACGACACAAACAAAGACGAAAGCACCGTGAAGATCACCGCCATCGGCAGACTGCGGATGAAATCACCCGCCGACTCCGGCAGAAAGACCAGCGGCAGGAAGGCGAGGATCAGCGTCGCAGTACAACCCACCACCGCCAGACCAATCTGTTTGGTGGCTTCGATGGCGGCGTCGCGTTTGTTCTTGCCGGCGCGCAGGTAGCGCTCAATATTTTCAATGACGACGATGGAGTCGTCCACCAGAATACCCAGCGCAACAATGAGCCCAACGATGCTGAGCTGGTTGATGGAGAAGCCAGTGATGTCAAGCAGGAAGAGTCCCGAGAAAATTGACAGCGGTATGGAGATCATCACGACCATGGCCGCCCGTGTGCCCAGCGGCAACAACGTGATCGACACCAACAGGATCGCAATGAGAAAGTCTTTTGAAAAACGACTGAGGCGTGTGCCCACGCTCTTCGACTGGTCAAAGCTCTTGACGAGCTTGATGTGCGCCGGCAGCGACGCCTCGAACTTGCTCAGCACCGGATCCACCTGGTCGGAAACTTTGAAGATGTTCTGGCCATCTTTCTGGCTTGCCGTCAGCAACACCGCGCGATAGCCGTTGAGGCGCGTCAGGTGCTTTTCATCTTCATAGCCCAGCTGCACATCGGCGACATCGCGCACATAGAGAATCCTGCCGCCGGCACTGCCGACGATGGTGTTGCGGATTTCCTCCACGCTCTTGTAGGCGCCGCTGGTCTTCACGTTGAACCGGCGGCTGCCCGACTGAAGCGCACCACCCGGAATGTTCACGTTCTCACTTTGCAGGGCGCCGATGACGGCGTTGACAGGCAGGTGCACCTGCGCCATCTTCTCCAGGTTGAGCGAGACCTGCAACTGCTGTTCCGGGAAGCCATGTGTCTGGATACGCTTCAGGCCCTTCACCTTCTCCAGCGACTCCTCCAGCTGCTCTACATATTTTTCGAGTTCGCGATACGGTGCGGTCTCACTCACGAGCGCCAATTGGAAAATGCTGACGTCGGTGGATGAGAAACGGAGGATCTTGATCTCATAGATGTCCTGCGGCAATTCGCTGCGCAGCGCATTCACCTCGCGGACAATCTCCTGGTACTTTTCGTCCGGGTTCTCGCCGTGCAGATAGTCAACCCGGATCACTGCCAGCCCGTCGTTGATGTCAGAGATGATGTGCTTCATGTCGTCGAGTTCATTGAGGCGCTTCTCGATGGGATCCAGCACGAGCTTCTCCATGTCCGCCGGACTGGTGCCGGGGTACACGACAGCGATGGAAAACGAAGGCTGCTCCATTTCGGGATCTTCCCCGCGCGGCATGTTGACCAGCGAGTTGAGGCCCAGGGCCAGCAGCAACACAAATATGATCAGCGTGAACTGATAGTTCTTGACGGAAAACTCAGCGATTCTCATGGGACCGTTCGTTATTCAGTGATGCGGATGGTGGAAGAGGCGGTGAGGAATGCCGGACCTTCGGCAATCACGCGGTCGACGCCGTCGAGTCCGCTCGTGATGAGTGCTTTCGACTGATACAGTTGAGCCACGGTCACCGGAATTTTTCTCACGGTGCGGCCGTCGGCTTCGGCGACGAAGACGTAGGCCTCATGGCCGTGCCCTTCGATGATGGCTTCCACCGGCACCGTGCGATAGCTGCGCTTGACAGCAGGTACAATCTCCACGTGCGCGAAAAGTCCCGACGCCAGGTGCTTGTCCCCGGGGCGCACAGCAATCTCCACCGGATACAGCCCGCTGTAGGGATCGGCTCCTTCACCCAGGCGCACGACTTCACCTTCCAGCACTGCGTCGCCGTAGGCATCCGTGCGAATGCGGGCCACGTCGCCCTTCTGCACACGCACCCAGTCCACATCGGTGAGTCCGCTCTTCACCACCCAGCTTCCAGCCGCCGTGGCGTTGGTCACCAACACCGGTGTGCCGGGCCCTGCGAGCTCACCTTCGTTGGCGAGTTTGCGCAGCACCCTTCCGGCCGAGGTGGCGTGAATGGAGGCGTAGGTCTTGTTGAAGGACGCAGCCTTGTGCGCCTCGCGCGCTACGTCGTAGGCGGTGGTGAGATTCTGTATCTGCTCAAGTGTCGCTGCGCTGTCGCGGTACAACCGCTGGCCGCGTTCGAAATCGCGCTGCGCCTTGTCGAGTGCATTCTTCGCCTGCGCCACCTGCGCGTCGATCTCGGTGAGATCCAGCGTGGCGAGCAACTGCCCGGGCTTCACCACATCGCCTTCGCTCACATAGATGCGCGCGATCAGGCCTCCGATCTTGAAGGACAGGCGCGACTCTTTTTCGGTGGTGATGAGCCCCGCACATTGCACAGGGATGGACAACTCCGTGAGGGTGACAGGCGCAAGCCGCACGGCCACCGCGGACTCGGTGAGATCGGCCTCCTTCGCGGCCTGTTTCTCCTGCTGCTGACATGTAATCAGCGTGACAGCGAGGGATACCGGAATCAGGGCGGCGACAACAAATCGGGAAGTAGAAGAGAGTTTTTTCATGGGAGGAATTCGTTAGATACCTGCAATTGTTTTCTGGAGTGCGGCTTCACGACGCAGCAATTCATAAAGAGTGACGGATTCATTGAGACGGGCGCTGGTGAGGCGGTTCTGCGCGTCGAGGAACTCGAGCAGCAGCGCCTGGCCCTCGCGGTAGCGCGCGGAAGTAATCTGAAAGGCTTTCTCGGCGAGACGCACGCCCGCGCGGGCTGTCGCCCACGACTGCTTGGCACTGGCGCGCTCGCGGTAGGTCTGGATCACCTGCAGCTCGATCTGGTGGCGCAACTGTGCGAGTTTGTTTTCTGTGATCTGCTGGTCGAGCCGCGCCTGCGCGGTCTTTGATTTCTTCTCACCGCCCTTGAACAAGTCCCAGCTCAGGCTGAACTGCACGAGCCAGTAGCGCTGGTCGCTGTTGAACTTGTAGTAGAAGCCCTGATAGCCGAGGTCGCCGACGGCTGCGAGATGGGGCAACATCGCGCTGCGCTGGTTGAGCGACACCAGGTGCTGCATGGCCTCCACACCGGCCTGCACCTGACGGATTTCCTGCCGCTGCGCGAGAGCCAGCTCGGTGAGCGCCTGCACATCGAGTGTGTCGCGCAAGGTCGCTGCCATCGTGGTGTCGGCGATCACATCGCTCTGCATGTCGCGGTTGAGCAGGAAGTTGAACCACGCACGCGCCACATCGCGGTTGCGCGCGGCCTCGGTGAGCTGCTGCTCCAGCTTGCTCTGCTCATACTCGGCGTTGAGGGCCGCGTCGGAGGTGGCCTTCTGGTTGGCGACGAGTGTCTTGTTCACACGCACCAACTCCGCGAGCGTACTGCCCGTGCGGCGCAAAATCACAAGGGCATCTTCCGATTGCAGGTATTGATAGTAAGCCGCCGCAATCTGGTAGCGGAGTTCATTCTCATAGGCGTTGCGCTGCGCCTGCTGCACGGTGATCAGCGACTGCTGCGCCTTGTAGTTGAAATAAATCTCCGGATTGAGAATGGGCTGGATGACACGCACCTTCGTGTCGTGAAAGTCATTCGGCAAAAACTGGATCGACTGATTCGCAACCTGCGGAAAAGAAGAGGAGCCGGTGAGTTGGTTCAAGGTGTTGTAGACCGGGTTGAGCAAGTCGCCGACGGGAAACTGAATTTTCCGACCGCCTTCCGCGACGGAATACGAGAAGTTGGCAGCCACGTGCGGCATGAAAAGCGCGCGCGCCTGCTGGAGGTTTTCGATGCTCTTCTGGTACTGCAATTCTTCCTGCTGCAGTTGAAGGTTGCTCTTCACACCTTCGTCGAGGTATTGTTCCAGCACTTTGCCCTGGCCGAGGGCGAGTGTGGCGCAGGCAGAGAGCGCTAACGCGATGATCGTGGATCTTTTAGTGTTCATTGTTAATCTACTTAACAGTGTTCAGTATACGGACAAAAAATTTTAGAGTTGGGCAAGAATGCGCTTAAATGATTCAAATGCCTCGTTTCGGATTTGCAGCCTGCTGTCTTCGGGATAGCAGCGGGTGCGGTTGCGCAGCTCGAGGGAACACATGCCATGCATCTGGCTCCAGATCATGAAGGCCAGCGACTGCGGGTTGTGACCCTTGAAGCGGCCCTTCGCCTGGCACTCCATCAGCAAGCCTTCCAGAAATCCCAGCGTGCGGCGCCCTTCAGCCCAGTTCTCGCTGTTCTCGTCACAGTCCATGGGCGACTCGATGATGAACATGATTTCATAGCGCTGCGGATGCATCAACGCAAACGACAGGTATTTCTCTCCCATCGCCACGAGCCGCTGAAACGGATCGGCGATCTGAAGAATGGGTCCCAGAAATTCGTTGAAGACTTTGAACGCCTCGGTGTGAAGCGCGAAGAAGATCTCGTTCTTGTCTTTGAAGTAGAGATAGATCGTGGCCGGACTGTACTCAATCGCCTCCGCGATGTTGCGGATGCTCACCTCCTCAAACCCACGGTCGACAAACAAGCGGTGCGCCGACGTCAGGATCATCTCCCGCATCTCCGCCCGGTCCCGCTCTTTGCGCTCTTTGACTCCCATTGGTGTATTAGACGAACAAAAGTACTAAACAGTGTTTAGTAAAAAACTATTGTTCATAATTTCGTTATAATTCCCTGATAATCAGGAATAAAAAATTTTCACTACCCAACCCGGTCCCATCCTTTGGACCGGGTTGAATAGCAAAAAGCCGAAGCCTATTCCTCCGCTTTGGCCGGGGTCTCCGCCACCAGCAATTTCTCCTTGATCTTCTTCTCCAACTCGTCCATCAACTCAGGATTGTCTTCAATCAATTGCTTCACGGCGTCGCGGCCCTGACCGAGCTTGTTGCCACCGTAAGAGAACCAGGAACCGGATTTCTGAATCACATTCAGCTCCACACCCAGGTCGACAATCTCGCCGGACTTCGAAATGCCGCGGCCGTACATGATGTCGAACTCCACCACCTTGAAGGGCGGCGCCACCTTGTTCTTCACCACCTTCACCCGCACGCGGTTGCCGGTGACATCGTCGCTGCTCTCCTTAATCTGTCCAATGCGGCGGATATCCAGTCGCACAGACGCATAAAACTTCAGCGCGTTACCGCCGGTGGTGGTCTCCGGGTTGCCGAACATCACACCGATCTTTTCACGCAGCTGGTTGATGAAAATACACGAGCAGCCTGTCTTGCTGATGGTGCCGGTGAGCTTCCGCAGTGCCTGCGACATGAGGCGCGCCTGCAAGCCCATCTTGCTGTCGCCCATCTCTCCTTCCAATTCGCCCTTCGGAACCAATGCCGCCACTGAGTCGATGACGATAATATCAATGGCGCCAGAGCGGATCAGGTGGTCGGCGATTTCCAATGCCTGTTCACCGTTGTCGGGCTGTGAGATCAGCAGGTTCTCGGTGTCGATGCCGAGCTTCTCTGCGTAACTCTTGTCGAAAGCGTGTTCCGCGTCGATGAACGCCGCCAGACCGCCCTTCTTCTGCGCCTCGGCGATGCAGTGCATCGTCAGCGTCGTTTTACCGGACGATTCCGGACCATAAATCTCCGTCACACGGCCACGCGGAATACCGCCAATACCCAGCGCAATGTCCAGGCCTAGCGAACCGGTGCTGATGGCCGGCACGTCCATGACCTTCTCGTCGCTGAGCTTCATGACCGTACCTTTTCCGTACGTCTTCTCGAGCTTGTCGATGGTCAGTTGCAGTGCCTTCAGTTTCTCTTTTGCATCACTCATATCAATTGTTTTTACTTTTTATACACCGGGGGGCTCAAATTACGACATCAGGAACATCCCTCAAACGAATTGCGGCGGGCGCAACCATGCCTCCACCGGGCATTTTGAACTTAAGGCGCTTAGTTACTGATGATTAACTGCCAAGTGCTTTAATTTGTGCTTTAAGCATGAAGAAACGAATTTTTTTCGGCGCCGCCATCGTAGTCCTACTCTTGTTGGTTTGGTTCGGCCCGCTCCTCCTCTACGGCCTGCGCCAGGGTTACGGCCAGCTTCGCATTGTCTGGCTCGCGCGGCCAGTGGAAGAATTCCTCGCCGACCCGGCCTTTCCGGATTCACTCAAAGCCAAGCTCACCCTCATCCAGGAGGTGCGCCGCTATGCCATCGACTCACTGGGGCTGCTGGACACCGAGAACTACAAGCAGATGTACGACCAGCACGGCGAGGAAATCATGTGGGTGGTCACCGCCTGCGAACCCTTCGCGCTGAAAGAAAAACGCTGGGATTTTCCCGTCGTCGGATCGATGCCCTACAAAGGCTTCTTCCGGAAAGAACGCGCCATCGCAGAACGCGACGCGCTCAAAGCGGAAGGCTGGGACACCAACATCTCCAACCCGAGTGGCTGGTCCACCCTCGGCTGGTTCAACGACCCCATCCTCAGCGATATGCTCCAGGAGAAAGAAGGTGAACTCGCCAGCACGATCATCCACGAGATGGTGCACGCCACCATCTTCGTGAAAGACAGCGCCGACTTCAACGAAAACCTCGCGTCCTTCATCGGCGACGCCGGCGCCCAGCGCTTCCTCGACCACCGCTTCGGAGCGCAATCAAAGGAAAGTCAGGACTTCATCAACGACGACCTCGACTACCGCAGGTATGCGGGCCACGTGCTGCGCGGCACTATCGCCCTCGACAGTCTCTACCACTCCTTCACCGATGTGCTCACCACCGATGAGAAGCGTGCGCGCAAGGACACACTCATCGCCCGCGTCATCCGCAGCATGGACACGCTCACACTCGCGGCACACAAGAGCCCTTCCACCCGCTTCCGGAGACTTCCCAATAACACCTACTTCATGTCGTTCCGCCGCTACCAGGCGAAAGTGAACACCTTCCGCGACGAATGCCGCACGCGTTTTAACAATAACTTCACGCAGTTCATCCGCTACTACCGCGAGCACTATCCGTATTTGTGATGATTCAACCCATTGCGCCGCGATTCACGCCGCAATCATCTACCTTTACATTATCCTTCTGTTAAGAAAGAAAGGCTGACTTTTTAGCCCCTTAATTTCTGTCTACTTTTGACGCGTAATGTCCATCATGTATGAGTAACAAACCTGCTTTCAAAGTCCTTGCTGTCGACGACGAAGAGAGCATTCTGGAGTTGCTCAAATACAACCTCGAAAAACAAGGCTACGACGTGAAGACCGCCACCGACGGCATCGCCGCCCTCGACGTCGCGCGCCGCTTCCGCCCCGACCTGGTGCTGCTCGACATCATGATGCCCCGCGTCGACGGCGTGGAAACCTGCCGCCAGATGCGCGCCATGCCCGAAATGCAGAGCACCTTCATCGTGTTCCTCACCGCGCGCTCGGAAGAATACTCCGAAGTCGCCGCCTTCGACGTCGGCGCCGACGACTACATCACCAAGCCTATCAAACCGCGCGCACTGCTGAGCCGCATCAGCGCGCTCTTCCGCCGCGGTAACAAATCCAAGAGCCAGACTCCGCAGATCGCCATCGGCGACCTCACCATCGACCGCAACTCCTACACCGTGCGGCTCAAGGACAAGGAAATTGATCTCCCCAAAAAGGAATTTGAACTGCTCTACTTTCTCGCCCAGCACCCCAACCAGGTGTTCAGCCGCGACGAGCTCCTCCACCACATCTGGGGCGCCGACGTCTATGTGCTGGCACGCACCGTGGATGTACACATCCGCAAGGTGCGGGAAAAGATAGGAGATGACTATATTGCCACGGTCAAAGGCGTGGGATATAAGTTCAATGAAATTTAAAGCAGGATTCTTCGACGGCTGGCTCCTCGCCCTCTTTGTTTCGTCCTGCATCACCGTAGCGTCACTCTTTCTCCTTTCACGCGCCAACAACCTCCCGCATGAAGTGCTGCTGCCCGTCGGCGTGATCGTCTTCTGGGTGGGCTTCCTCCTCATCTTCTTCTTCCTCGAATTCGTCGTCTTCCGCGAAGCCCAGCGCATCTACGGCATCATCGACAAAAAGAAAAAGAAGAAAGACAAAGACAAGGAGCGCGACAAAGACAATCAGGTGCTGCTCGTCGAACAACCCGGCCTCTTCAATCCGATGAAACGCGTCTACGACGAAGTGTTCACCTTCACCAACCTGAAGGAAAAAGAAATTGAAGACCTCCAGAAGCTCGAGACCTACCGCCGCGAATTTATCGCCAACGTCAGCCACGAACTGAAGACGCCGCTCTTCGCCGCGCAGGGATTCGTGCACACCCTCCTCGACGGTGCGATGGAAGATCCCAAAGTGCGCGCGAAATTTCTGAAGAAGGCCGCGAAGAGCCTCGACGGACTCGAGTCGCTCGTGCAGGACCTGCTCATGCTCTCACAGATCGAAACCGGCGAAATCAAAATGAAGTTCGAGCAGTTCGACATGAGCGAACTCGCGCGCGAAATCATCGACCAGTTCGAAGAGCAGGCGGCCGAAAAGAAAATCACACTCCACCTCAAGGAGCCGAAGTCAAAGCCCGTGGTGCACGCCGACCCCAAGCGGATTTCGCAGGTGCTGATCAACCTGATCTCCAACGCCATCTACTACACGCCTGAGGGCGGCGACGTCACAGTCGCATTCGACACCAGCAAGAAATACGTGACAACAAAGATCTCGGACACCGGTGAGGGCATTGCGCCTGAACACCTGCCGCGCATCTTCGAACGGTTCTACCGCGTGGACAAAAGCCGCAGCCGCGAGCACGGCGGCACCGGCCTCGGCCTCGCCATCGTCAAACACATCCTCGAAGGGCACAACACCCGCGCCGACGTGGACAGCGAACCCGGCAAAGGCTCTACTTTTTCTTTCCGCCTGCCGCGCCTCCGCGGGGAAACAGGGGAACCGGATTAGTCCGGCACTGTGTTTGCTTTGAGAAGAGAAATAAACCTCCACCTCATGAAAACCATTTTGCTCGCCGTTGTATTGCTGGGTGCCGGATTCGCGTCGCTCGGCCAGCAGGATTCCACACTCACTCCCCGCAAACCCAATCGCTTCCTCGCCCTCACCATCGGCGGCGCCGTGCCCGTCGGACAGTTCGGCCAGTCCACCAGCTCCCTCCAGGGCAGTGGCTTCGGACGGCCCGGATTTTTGTACGGCGCCGAGTACGCCTCCTTCTGGAGCCAGCACGTGGGCTTCGGCCTGAAAGCCGGACACTTCAGCAACGCAGTCAATGAGATGGCCTTCAAGCGCGACCAGCAGACCAACTGGGCCTCGACCTTCATCACCGCGCCCAACACCATCATATCGTCCGCCTACTCCGACATCAAACCCTGGCGGTCCACCTACCTGCTCGCAGGACCCTACCTCACGCAGCGCTGGGGCAACTTCAGCCTCGACTTCAAATTCCTTGGCGGCGTGATGTACACCAAATACCCCGCCATGCAGATGGACTTTGTCTCCCAACCCGCGCCGTTCCAGCCGTATGAGACGACTAAAATCAACACGGCGCCCGACAACAACGCCGGCTTCGCCTTCAACATCGGACTCGGCGGTCGCATCCACGGCAAACGCAACAGCGACTTCTTCTTCGCCATCGACTATATCAGGTCCAACACAAAATCCACCTATGTGCTCGCCTACGGCGGCGGCAGCTTTGGCTCGACTTCCGTCGACGCCGGCAGCTACAGCCTCGGTCTGCTGAATGTATCGTGGGGTGTAGCCTTCGGCAACAGCCGAAAACACTAATTTTGTGCGTGCCCGCACCCAACAGCCTCCGCGATCTCATCCTCTGGGAAGATGACGACATCTTTGTAATCAACAAGCCGCCGTTCATCTCCACGCTGGACGACCGCAACGACCCGCACAACCTGCTGGCGCTGGCGAAAGCCTACACACCCGACGCCCAGGCCGCCCACCGGCTGGACAAGGACACCTCGGGGGCGCTGGCCTTTGCCCGCAATCCGGAAGCCTACCGCCACCTGAGCCTGCAGTTTGAACACCGCGAGATCAACAAGATCTACCACGCCGTGGTGGATGGCATCCATGACTTCCAGGATACCCTCGTTGAAATACCCATCCTGAAACTCGACGACGGCACCGTCACCCTGTCGCGGCAGGGCAAGGACGCCACGACCCATTTCACCACACTAGAGGCCTTCCGGGCCCACACGCTGGTGGAGTGCCGGCCGGTGACGGGGCGCATGCACCAGATCCGGATTCACCTGCGCCACCTGAAGGCCCCCATCACGGGAGACCTTATATATGGAGGGCGGCCGTTCCTGCTGTCGGAGGTAAAAAGGAAGTTTAACCTTAAAAAAGGCGCTGAGGAGCAGCCCCTCATGCGGCGGATGGCGCTGCACGCCTTCCGGCTGGAGTTTGCCGATCTGGCTGGCAATCAAAGAGTTGTGGAGGCGCCGTACCCCAAAGACTTCCGGGCGCTGGTGCGCCAGTTGGGGGAAAACCGCTAGGACAGCAATTCTCTGCTGCGGCTTGCATATTCACGTAATTGCACCTACTTTTGTGTCCCTTTTTTGAAGGGGAGTCTCATTTATTAGGATTTTAACGCTTTTAAACGTGGATCACAATAGTTTTAAAACGACCTACACTACCAAGGCTACAGCTGAAAAAGGCTGGGTGCTGGTAGATGCACAGGATCAGGTACTCGGTCGCCTGGCGAGTCAGGTAGCCAAGATCATCCGTGGCAAACACAAGCCGGGCTATACGCCCAATGTGGATTGCGGCGATCATGTTATCGTGATCAATGCGGAGAAAGTGAAAATGACCGGCAAGAAGTGGACCGACCGCGTGATCTTCACGCACTCCGGCTACAACGGTGGTCAGAAGGAGTTGACGCCCAACATGATCAAGGCCAAGAATCCGGCCCGTCTGATCGAGCACGCGGTGAAAGGCATGTTGCCTGGCAACCGCATCGGCAGCCGGCTGTTCACCAGCCTGCATGTGTATGCCGGCGCGCAGCACCCCCACGAAGCACAACAACCCAAAGAAATAAAGTTCTGATCGGATGGAAATCATTAACGCCATTGGTAGAAGAAAGACCTCAATTGCCCGCGTGTACGTTCAGCCGGGCAAAGGCACCATTCAGGTAAACCAGCGTGAACTGGCTGACTATTTCAAGTCAGGCATTCACCAGACCCTGGTGAAGCAGGCTTTCGCAACCCTGAAACTGGACAATCAGTATGATGTGGTAGCCAACGTCGAAGGCGGTGGTATCCGTGGTCAGGCTGAAGCCGTGCGTCTGGGCATCGCCCGCGCGCTGGTGAAAGTCAACGCCGAAAATCGTCCTGCCCTGAAGAAGGAAGGCCTCCTTACCCGCGACAGCCGCATGGTTGAACGGAAGAAGCCCGGACGCCGGAAGGCACGCAGAAGATTCCAGTTTAGCAAGCGTTAATCAGAGGGACAGAATCATGGCAGAAAAAATAACTACGCAGCAATTGATGGATGCCGGGGTGCACTTCGGTCACCTCACCCGCA
The DNA here is from genome assembly GCA_019694905.1 of Cyclobacteriaceae bacterium. Taxonomy (GTDB): domain Bacteria; phylum Bacteroidota; class Bacteroidia; order Cytophagales; family Cyclobacteriaceae; genus ELB16-189. Next base: position 627 of record JAIBBB010000039.1, on the reverse strand, counting down.
AGTGGAACCCGAAGATGGCCGAGTTCATCTTCATGGAAAACAACGGGATCCACATCATCGATCTCAACAAGACGCTGAAGTGCCTGGAAGAAGCTTCTTTCGCGCTCAAGAACATCGTTCGCTCCGGAAGGAAGATCATGTTCGTGGCCACCAAGAAGCAGGCCAAGGACATCATCGTGAGCGAAGCTACCCGCCTCAACATGCCGTTCGTTACAGAACGCTGGCTTGGCGGTATGCTCACCAACTTCGCCACCATCCGCAAGTCGCTGAAGAAGCTGCAGCAGATTGAGAAGTTGATGAAGGACGAGTCTTTCAACAACCTGGCGAAGCGCGAGCGTCTGATGATCACCCGCGAGAAAGCGAAACTCGAGAAACTGCTCGGCGGTATCTCCGACCTGAACCGCCTGCCCGCAGCGCTGTTCGTGATCGACGTGAAGCGCGAGCACATCGCCGTGGCTGAAGCCCAGAAGTTGAATATCCCCGTGTTCGCCATGGTGGATACCAACTCCGACCCTTCGGACATCGACTTCCCGATCCCGGCCAACGACGCCGCCTTCAAGTCGATCTCAATGATAACCTATCACATCGGAAAGTAGCTAGAAGAAGGTCTCATGGAGCGCAAGAAGG
>JAIBBB010000252.1 GCA_019694905.1 Cyclobacteriaceae bacterium | reverse complement strand
GAATGATGAAGGATGCCAGCATCAGGATGGAAACAGTCCGGATGGGTCTGCCAATCCGCGCGGTAAGGTTCGGGTACTGTCTGGCCAGCCACATGCCCGCAATCAACGGAAGCAACAGGACCATGACCATGTTCATGGTCAGCGCCCAGAAGTTAACTTCAAGGGTTTTCACTTCAGCCGACAAGGCGGGCGAAAGTGACACCCAGAGAAAAAAATTGAGCGGGGTGATCAGAAATGCCAGCATGGACGAAAACGCAGTCAGTGTCACTGACAGGGCCACATTGCCACGCGCCAGCATGGTGAAGAAATTCGAGACGTTGCCTCCCGGGCAGGCAGCTACCAGCAGCATCCCGAGGGCCATGCCCTTGCTTACAGGAAGCACCTGCACCAGTAGAAAAGTAAGGAAAGGGAGGAGGACAATCTGGCTGAACAATCCTGTGAGAAGCGCCCGTGGATTGTTGCGGAGCTGGGTGAAGTGGCTGATGTCCATGTCGAGCGCCACCCCCAGCATGATGAACGCAAGGCAGGCATTGAGTGCGACCAGACTGCCGGCAGAGAAATTTACAGAGACAGCTTCCAAGTGTTGAATTGACTCATTAAGGTTACAAAAAATAGTACAGACTGCCAGTTATTTCTGTGACCGGAGGGAGTCTTCGTAGCCGTGGTCAGTGAGTAACCCTCCACCGGAAGCTGCCCCCACAGCAAGTTGATCGCATCGTTCGTTTTCAGGATGACCGGCATGTCCTTTGATCCAGACAAACCTGGGCTTGTAGCGATGGTGAAGCGGGATGTATCGCTTCCAAAGGTCCGGATTTGCCTTGTCTTTGAAATTCTTCTTCTCCCAATTCCAAAGCCAGCCCTTTTCAACGGCCTCCACCACATATTTGGAGTCAGAGTAAATGGTCACTGGAATGCCCTCCTTGCGCAAGGCTTCGAGGCCGGCTATCACGGCCAGCAGTTCCATGCGGTTGTTGGTGGTAAGGCGAAAACCTTCCGACAACTCCTTCTCATATGACCCATAACGAAGGATGGCCCCGTAGCCGCCGGGGCCCGGGTTGCCTTGTGCTGCCCCGTCTGTGAAAAGCTTGATCATGCGGTCAGCCCATGCTGAAATTGGACTTGAAGATCTTCACAGCGATCGAGAGCAGGATGACACCAAATACTCGGCGCAGCACCGCAAATCCCGACTTGCCAATCTTTTGTTCAAGCCAGACACTCGACCGGAGCACCACATAAACAATCAACAAGTTCAGAATGATGCCCACCAGGATGTTGGCTTCTTCGTATACCGCGCGGAGTGAGAGAATGGTTGTCAGCGTTCCGGCACCTGCTATCAGCGGAAACGCCAGAGGTACCACAGAGCCCGTTCCCTTTGCATCGGGATCGTCTTTGATCAATGTGATGCCGAGAATCATTTCCATGGCAATAATGAAAATTACAATGGCGCCGGCAACAGCGAAAGAACTGACATCGAGGCCGAACAATCGCAGGATGGACTGTCCCAGATACAGAAATAAAATCATCAAGAAAGCGGAGATCAATGTGGCGCGTTCCGCATAGATTCTGCCCTCTCGCTTTCTGATCAGGATGATGAATGGGATCGAACCCACAATATCGATCACGGAAAAGAGGATCAGCGTGACCGACAGGATTTCTTTAAGATCAAAGTACATCCTGCAAAGGTACAAAAAAGGAGGCGGCCCCGACCGTCTGCCGGAAGCCGCCATCCACCTAACCCGTAAAGGAAAAACTAACTACCAGTACTAAAAGAAAAACTGATACTGGAGCACCACCTGTGACTTCATGCCACTGTCGCGAATGAGGTCTGTACCTGACACCGCGTAGGTGGGGCGCAGTTGGTAGTCCAGTGAAAACTTGGCCGTATGTCCTTTCAGGAGCCAGTTGACACCCAGGGCATACACGTTCATTTTTTTGTCGAGCCGGTCATAGTCCGCGCTTTGATAGGTTACATAGGGCATCAGTGTACCCAATTCGCCCAGCAGATCACGCCTGAGTAAATAACCCACCTGTGCATAAACAACGTTTCCAGTGCCAAACATGGGAAATGCGTTTCCATAGCTGCCAGCAGGAGCTCCTGCGATGGAACTGCCATTGGCAGGATTCATGATGCCGTTGTACCGCAGGTAGCGCGTGCCATAGTCTGTGTGGAAATATCCGACATATGCATTGAGCGCCGTTCCCTGCTCTGCATTGACAGGAGCATCATAGAATACAGCCACTGACCATAGCGTCATATCCTGGTAGGTACGCGCCGGATCATTGTTGGCGGTTCCACGCCAGGTGGCATTCTTCTGGGTGATGAACCCCGCTTCCAGATTCAACACCCTTTTCTTTCCGAGGTAAGTGCCGGTCATATAGGGCGTCTGATGAGATTCCTGGTCAAAGAAATTCCACGCAAAGAATCCCTGGTATTGTTTGTGATGCTGATCGTATGCAAACGTCGAGTTGGTGGCGGAAATAGAAGTCGGGGATCCGTTGGAAGTGATGGGGAATGGATCGCTAACAACCACCCGATAGTCCAGCTTCCCGATTTGTCCACGTGCATATACACTCAGTTTGCGCGAGAATTCATCGGTTTGGTCAACGGTGGCCTGCGCAAATACAGGCACATCCATGCTCATGATGGTACCGATGCTTGGCTGGCTGAATCGCGACAAGCCGTTGGCAATGGTGAGACCGCCGCCGAGGTACAACAAGTCACTTCCCTTCTTCAGACGGTATTCTCCCAAAGCGTCGTGCATGAATACCTGAAATTTGCGGTTGCCGTTGTTGAAATTATTCTGACCCGCCAGAAAATTGAAGTTGTTCTGACCGAACTGAAAGTAGAAGGCCACATGGTCCGTCAGGTTGCCATACAACTGAAAGCGCGTCCGGCGGAGACCAATGTCAAATGACTGATCCGTAGCATCACCCAGCACGGTTGTGCCGGGGTTACTCTGATTGAAGCGGAACCACGTCTGATTGAGAAAAGTGGCCTTGATGAAATGACTGCCATCCTCATTCAACTTCAGCCTCAATTCCTCAATCTCCTTTGGCTTGTCCTGAGCCTGGACAATGCCGGCAGAGAGGAAGCATGCGCCATACAGGCAGTATTTTATTACACTTTTCATTTTGATTCAATAAGTTCAACAACACGTATCCTTTCCGCTACTTACCTGCCACAGCAACCAATGCTGAAGCAAAGTCCAGAATCTCCTGTACTTCAGAAGCCTCAATCAGGTCGCGCTTTCTGTAAAGCAGCAACTTTCCGTTATGACACTCGACATGCATCTCTGGTTGAGTCTCGAAGAATCCGATCAGTCGTTCATTGAAGAAGGTTCGGACTTCCTGCTCATCAATCCCCCGCAGGTAGTATTTCCTGGAAAAGACCGGATGCGCGTCGAAGTCAATGTCCTTTCCTCCCACCATCTCACTCAGTTTTGTATGCATGCTTTCCGGCTCCAGGGCAAACTCAGGAAATTTGGCAGCCGCTCCGGCCACATAGCAAATCGTCACGTGGGTGTCTTCCTTGCCCGCAAAATCTACCTGGGTTACTGTCACATCAGAAATCTCAATTGACAACCCCTGCACTGTTCCGCTCACCACATTTTCTTCAAATCGGACCGTGGCACCTCTTTCAATCGGGAAGCCGTCAAACTTGGGCGCATTATTGGTTCGGGTACCGTCGAACGTCAGGCCCTTACCTGCTGCCCAGCGTTGCAATGCCTCCTGGCGTTCATCAAGGACAACAACAACGGGAGCCGCGCCACCCTTGCCAATTTTTCTCGCAGCCATCGGGTGACTGGAGAGCGCCTGGTGCTGGTCCAGGCCAGTTACGTCAATGTGACCACCAGCGTGATGGTAGTCTTCTTCAAAGTGGTGAAGGGCCTCCTGGAAGGTATGGTCAACCAGCTTTGAAGCTGAAAAGTTGAAAGTAACATGCTTTCCTGCCGGCAGTGCATTCCACATCTTCTGAAAGCCCAGCAGGTTGGAGAAGATTGCCGGGCCGGTAACGAGGATGTCGATGTTATTGCCTTGCTCCCTGACCTGATAGCCTGCCTTGAAAAGAGTGCTGAAGTTCGCACCGTTCAGCAAGTGGAAAATGAATTTGATCAGAATACCGGTCGCCACGCCCATGAGCAGGTCCTCCGCAACTGTGACAGCGATAGTCGCCAGGAAAATAACAAGCTGCTCAGGGCCAACCTTATAGATGCTGAAGAACTCCCTGGGTGATGCCAGTCGGTAAGCAACAGCGATCAGCATCGCAGCCAGTGCCGCATTGGGAATCATCTCAATCACCGGAATCAACAGCACCATGGATACCAGCAGGAAGAATCCGTGAAAGAAATTGGCCCATCGGGTCTTTGCTCCGTTGTTGACGTTGGCAGACGAACGAGCCACTTCAGAAATCATGGGAAGGCCACCGAGTAAACCGGACAATCCGTTTCCCACCGCCAGGGCTTTGAGATCTTTGTTGTAGTCCGACTTGCGCTTGAATGGATCTAGACCATCAATTGCCTTGACGGTGAGCAGAGATTCCAGGCTGTTTACGAACAGAAACATGAACACATACTTCCAGAACAGGCCGGTGGCGAGTGCTCCGAATTGCGCATTGAGATTGATGTTGCCCCAGAAATCCCCGATGGCAACCAGTGAACCCTTGTAATCCTCTTTGAATCCCAACACAGAGGCAACAGGTATCATGATGACCAGCACCACCATGGGAGCAGGAATCTTCTTAAAGATTCCTCCCAGCATCGGCAGGCCAAAAATGATAACCATGCTGAGGATACCAACAGCTGCGATGGACCAATTGGCATGGGCTATAAACGTGGGTATATGCGTATAAAGTTGAATGGGGCTCAGTCCTTTGGTCAACGAAGCATCTACACCCAGAAGGATAGGGAACTGCTTGGCGAAAATCAGAATACCAATAGCCGCCAGCATCCCGTGAACTGCCGAATGTGGAAAGAAGTCACTGAGCGATCCGAACTTGAGAAGCCCAAAAGCGAATTGGATAACAGCCATGACCACAATGACGCCGCATGTAAGTCCAACTGCCTGTGCCGTAACCTCTGCCTCAGCGAGTGACGGGTTCAACTCTTTCACATACGCGGAGAACTCAAGTACTGCGCCAGCACATACCGTGATCAATCCGGCGGCAGGGCCCTTGATGGTCAGGCGACCACCTTGCAGGATACTGACCACCACACCGCCGATCATGGCGGTGAGCACACCCATGGCTGCCGGGTACCCGCTGGCTTTTGCAATGCCAAGACTCAGCGGCATGGCCAGCAGGAAGACCAGGAATCCCGACATGGCATCGGACTTCCAGTTTTCTTTCAGGCCATCAAGGCCATCTTTAGGAATTTCAAGAGTTTTCATGGGTTCGTGTTGTTGTTGAAAATGGTCTCACCAGACCCTGCGCTGTTGAATATGTTGCGCAAAATCCGATCGCGCAGGGCCGGTGAGGTTTGGTCAATATTTGATTGGTTTGATATCAATATTCGGAGTGTTAGGACGAGCGGTATGACATTTCATAGACCGACTTGACATGAGGTCCAAGGAAAATCCGGGCATAGATCCGGATGATCGCCAGACCATCAATGATGAAACTGATCGAAGTAACCACGGCGAGCCAGATCTGGTCTTCATGGATGTGGGTAAAGATGAGGTCCTCACCAACGAATGTGGGAGAGATCGGGAAGCCGGTGGCAGCCAGGCAAGACAGCAGGAACAACAGTGCAATTCTGGGATGGCGGTAAGACTGCCCATGAAACTGGTCCAGGTCTATGTTACCTTCCAGTTTCTTGATTCTGTCAAGGCACAAGTACCCCACCACGCCAGACACAAACACGCCGCTGAGGTACAAATGCACCTCAGAGAAATCGAAGTTCTCGTTGAACGATATGGCCAGGGCTACCCAGAAGTGATTCATGATCACCATTAACCAACTCATGCGCGCATGCTGTCGCTCGGTGAACGATTTCAGCACCATCAACAATCCCAGCACGGAAAACACATACGGCAGCGCGCTCTGAATGCCTGCAGGAATGAGCTCCTTGTGGTACACAGCATACAGTCCGGCGAGGTACGTCGGCACAAAGAA
>JAIBBB010000251.1 GCA_019694905.1 Cyclobacteriaceae bacterium | reverse complement strand
CAAGACATCATACAAGTTCGAAGGCACGGTCTCGATGCAGCGCGGGCGCATCAACCTTACCAACCTTGAACTGGTGGACGGATTCAAAAACAAGGCAACGCTCAATGGGCACATCGATCACCAGAACTACGAGAATTTCTCAATTTCGCTGGACGGCACAATGCGCAATTTCCAGGTGCTGAACACATCGGCAAAAGACAACAGTCTTTTCTATGGCCAGGCTTATGCAGCAGGCACCGTCGGATTCAAAGGCCCGTTCTCCAACCTGCAAATCATTGCTACTGCGAGAAGCGAGAAGAATACGAGGGTGTTCATTCCTCTGAACGGCACCGCGACCGTGGAGCGAAGCAACTTCATCAATTTCATTGCCCCGCGCGACACAAGCAAACTGGATCCGGACGAACCACCACCGAACACCACAGTGGACGTATCCGGACTCACTATGTTGCTCAACCTGGAGATCACACCAGATGCGTATTCAGAAATTATCTTCGATATCAAAACCGGCGATATCATCCGGGGCTGGGGCGCAGGCAACCTCAAACTGGAACTGGATACAAAGGGCGACTTCTCCATGCTCGGTAGCTACGAGTTTGAAAAAGGCTTCTATAACTTTACCCTTGGCGGAGTCATCAACAAGGAATTTACCATCAACAAAGGAAGTCGCATCTCCTGGTTCGGTGATCCGTATGCGGCCAACATGACCATCAACGCAGGGTACAGGCAGCTTGTGTCGTTTTCACCCGTACTCTCCGATCCTACACAATCCACGGCCCCTTCCATCCGAAGAAAATACCCGGTGGAAGTTCAGCTCAAACTGGATGGCCCCATGTTGGGACCGCAAATCAACTTCGACATAGTCGCACCCGATTTACCACAGACTCTGCCGGGCCTCGATGGCCAGAAACCCATTGCGCTCAGGCAGGACTTCACATCGTTTAAGGCCAGGCTCGACGAACAGGAATTGAAGAAGCAGGTCTTCAGCCTGATCGTGCTCCGAAGATTCACACCGCCGGAATCCATCTTCACCACCAGCGGCTCGCTGTATAACAGTGTGAGTGAATTCCTCAGCAATCAACTCAGCTACTGGTTGAGTCAGGTCGATCAGAATCTAGAAGTAGACCTTGATCTGGGCACGCTTGATCAGGAGGCATTCAACACTTTCCAGTTGAGAATGTCCTACTCTTTTCTGAACGGGCGTTTGCGCATCACGCGCGATGGAACCCTTTCCTCAAACCAGTACAACCGCAGCGAGGTTGCGGCTATCGCAGGTGACTGGACGGTGGACTATCTGCTTACACCAGATGGCAAATTCAAAGTGAAGATGTACAGCCGGTCAAACTACAACGCGCTGCTCAATTCACTTGGCAACCAGACTGCCTGGACTACCGGATTAAGTCTTTCTTATACTCAGAGCTTCAACCAGTTTGCAGACCTGGTGCGTTCCGCGCACCGCAAACGCAGGAAGGAAGTGGAAGAATCTGAAGTTCCGGAACGGGTGAAGGAACGCAACGAAAAACTCATGGAGCGGTGAAGCCCACCCTCTCACCGTCTCAGCGTCGCTGGATTGCGTGGGGCCTGCTGACAACAAGTTACGCCGGTGTGATGACTGCATTGGCCCTCAGCTGGTACGGCGGGCAATTGGAAACTCCCTTTCATTTCTTTGATGACCTGGCGGAATGGTGTCAGGTGGATAAGTGGGGACATTTTTTTGCTGCGTTTCAACTTGCTGCCCTGGTTGCGCGCCTGCTGGGATGGACAGGAATGGATAAGTCAATGGCTGCAAGCCGCGCCGCCGGTGTCTCGTTCCTGATGATGGCTGGCGTGGAAGTCGGAGATGGCTTTTCCACGGGCTATGGGGCCAGTGTCTATGACCTGCTCGCGAATGGTGCAGGGGTGCTGGCATGGTTCCTTCAATCAAAGTTCCTCGGCAGGGTACGGTGGCTTCCGAAGTTCTCATTTCATTTCACACAGTGGGCAATGCAACGCCCTTCCCTCCTCGGTGACCATTGGCTGAGCCAGATCATCAAGGACTACAACGGCCAGACGTATTGGGTAACGGTGCCTGTGCTGAAAGGCCGCCTTTCGTGGCTGTGCCTCTCGGTCGGATACGGCGCTGAAGGAATGATCCATGGCCGGTTGGAAGAAAATCTCGCCAGTGGATTGACAACCCATCGGCGGATTCTGCTGTCACTGGATGTGGCCCCAAACGGGCCATTCTTTGATACAGGGCCGGGACGGTGGATCATGCCCTTGTTACATGGTTGCAAACTTCCTGCTCCGACACTCGAAATCTCGGAGAATGGCATTCGATTTCACTGGATCTATTTCTAGTACCTGCGGCAACAGGTTGCCTCCGAAATCAGTATCTTCATGTCGTCAATATCAACCACCCCACTATGGATCTCCCAAGCTTCATGCGAAAATACGCCGACCAGATCGGCGGACAATACACAGAGTACAATCAGTCCATGTCGATCATCATCGTGCCTGTGTCAGGCAACCGGTTTCAAACCGTCATTGGCAACATCCGGCAGAATGATTTGTACAACCGAAAGCTGATCACCTTCACTTCCAAGGTTTGTCCCTTTGACTCCAACTACGATCTGCAGCACCTGTTGGAACAAACAGCCTATTTCAACTACTGCAGGTTCATGATCAGTGAAGGCTACCTTCAGGTGGAAGCTGTATCGGCCCTCGACGGCATCACGGAAGAGGCCTTGAAAGAAATGGTGCAGGAAGTTGCCAACCTCGCCGATCAGTATGAACTCAAACTGACCGGAGCCGACGTCAACTGACGGGTCTCTGGTTTTTTGCCTAGCTTTGCCGAAATGCAAGCCGACTTATCGCTCCGCGCAGGCGGGGAGGAAAGTCCGGGCAACACAGAGCATCGTACTTCCTAACGGGAAGGCTCCGGGCGACCGGAGACAGACAGTGCCACAGAAACAGACTACCCGCATCGACGCGTTCGACGCGGGAAAAGGTGAAAAGGCGGGGTAAGAGCCCACCGGTATTCCAGTGATGGGATGCGTCCAGGTAAACCTTACGCGTTGAAAGGCCAAATAAGTCACATGGCTCGTCGCAAGACCTGCCGTAGCTGCTCGCTATCTACAGAGGTGTGACGGGTAGGCCGATAGATCGGCGCAGCGATGCGCCGGCCAGATAAATGATAAGTGCCCTGGCTTGCCAGGGAACAGAACCCGGCTTACAGGCTTGCATTTTTCTCTTTTCCTAGTCGGCAAATCCCCAAATACTCGCTAGTTTTGGGCTCCACTACGCTCCACCATGATTTTATTTTTCCGTGCGGATTCCGGCCCTGTCTACGGGGTTGGCGCCGCTCAGTCATTTTCAGCCGCTGACATCGAAAAACTGACCTGGCTGCTCGGCGGTGCAAAGCCCCTCGCAGGCCAGCAGGTATCAGGTTTCTTCCTGGGTCCCCGAAAAGAAATGATTACTCCCTGGAGCACCAATGCGGTGGAAATCACCCAGAATATGGGCATTCCTGGCATCCTGCGTATGGAAGAATTCTACCCTGCAGCTTCGGCCGACGCCCCCCACGACCGCATGCTGCAAGTTGTGTACAACGGGCTTGACCAGGATACGTTCACCATCCACCACCAGGCAGAATCTATTCAACCTGTGCACGATGTCCGCGCCTACAGCGAAAAGGAAGGCCTGGCCCTCAACGAAGAAGAAATCCAGTACCTGGGAAATGTGGCGCAGGAACTCGGCCGCCCTCTCACAGACAGCGAAGTATTTGGGTTCTCCCAGGTCAACTCTGAACACTGCCGGCACAAAATCTTCAATGGCACGTTTGTCATCGACGGCATCACCATGCCTACCACCTTGTTCCAACTGATCAAGAAGACTTCCAAAGAAAACCCTGGGCTGCTGGTGTCTGCCTACAAGGACAATGTGGCCTTCATCAAAGGTCCGCGCATCAGCCAGTTTGCCCCCAAACGACAGGACACCGCAGACTACTTCGAAGTAAAAGCCATCGACTCGGTACTCTCCCTGAAGGCCGAGACACATAACTTCCCCACCACGGTTGAACCTTTCAACGGCGCTGCAACAGGTTCCGGTGGCGAAATTCGCGATCGCCTGGCCGGCGGCCGTGGTTCCCTCCCATTGGCAGGTACCGCTGTGTATATTACCTCCTATCCCCGGCTCAGCGGTGGAAGACCCTGGGAAAAGAAATTCCCCGAAAGAAAATGGCTGTACCAGTCGCCTGCAGAAATACTTATCAAGGCTTCTGATGGCGCAAGCGACTTCGGGAACAAGTTTGGTCAGCCGATGATTGGCGGTAGTGTGTTGACCTTCGAACACATTGAGGGCCCCTTGCAATACGGATTTGACAAGGTAATCATGCTCGCCGGTGGCATCGGCTTTGGAAAAGAGACCGATAGCCAAAAGGGAAAATTGCAGGCAGGTGATCAAATCGTCTTGCTGGGTGGCGACAACTACCGGATCGGCATGGGCGGTGGCGCCGTGTCTTCGGTGGCCACGGGCGAATATGGAAACGCCATCGAACTGAACGCCATCCAGCGCTCCAATCCCGAAATGCAGAAACGAACGATGAATGCCATCCGGGCCATGGCCGAATTGGAGCACAATCCCGTTGTCAGCATCCACGACCACGGCGCCGGCGGTCACCTGAACTGTTTCAGCGAACTGCTGGAAGAAACCGGGGGCGTCATCCATATTGACCAATTGCCCATCGGCGATCCCACGTTGTCAGACAAGGAAGTGATCAGCAATGAATCACAGGAACGCATGGGCATCGCCATCCGCTCCAAAGACGTTGACTTGTTGCGACGGGTCGCTGAGCGCGAGAGAGCCCCCATGTATGTGGTCGGTGAGGCCACGGGCGACCACCGCTATGTGTTCGCACGGAAACATACTAGCCGGGCGGTTGACCTCGACGTGCAACATCTCATCGGCTCGTCCCCGAAAACCATCCTTCAGGATCAAACTGTCCAGCACCAATACGAATCACCAAAGTACCAGGCAGCCAACCTGCTCACCTACCTGCAAACGGTACTGCAGATGGAAGCGGTAGCCTGCAAGGATTGGCTGACGAACAAAGTGGACCGGTCAGTAACCGGCAAAGTGGCGATGCAACAGGCTTGCGGACCACTGCAACTTCCTCTGAACAATGTCGCCGTCATGGCGCTTGACTTCACATCCAATAAGGGCATCGCCACAGCCATCGGCCATGCTCCTGCTGCAGCACTTGTGGATCCGGTGGCGGGAAGCCAACTCTCAATCGCAGAGGCGCTCACCAACCTGGTGTGGGCACCACTCACGCACGGACTCACCGGCGTGTCGCTCAGCGCCAACTGGATGTGGCCAGCCAAAAACAAAGGAGAGAACGCCAGACTCTATCAGGCCGTCGAAGCAGTCAGCAATTTCGCCATCGCGCTCGGGATCAATATTCCGACAGGCAAAGACTCGTTGTCAATGACTCAGAAGTACCCTGATGGCAAAGTGGTCATCTCTCCGGGTACTGTCATCATTTCCGCCATGGCCGAGTGCGGTGACATTCGCCGGTGTGTCAGCCCGGCGCTGCAACCGCAGCCCGGATCAACCCTACTGTACATTGACTTCTCCTCCACTCCTGCCAACATCGGCGGCAGCAGTTTCGCACAGTCACTCAACGCACTCGGAAAAACGGTACCCACCATCGCAGACGCCGGGTATTTTCAAAAAGCATTTGCCGCCGTTCAGGAACTCATCGGTCAGGATCTCATACTCGCCGGACACGACATCGGCTCTGGCGGCGTGATCACTTCGGTGCTCGAAATGTGCTTCGCCACACCAGCGACCGGCGTAGACATGACATTGCCAGCGGGTGATCCCCTCATACACCTGTTTGCCGAAAATCCCGGGGTCATCATCCAGGTCAGCAATCAGGCACAGGTTGCAGTGATCCTGAGCAAACTTGGTGTGCGGGCGCACGAACTCGGCACGATCACCAACCGCAGATTGATCACGTTCAACACGCATCCGGAATTGCCCCAGCTTCCGGTCGATTCGCTCAGAGAAACATGGTTTGAAACTTCCTTTCAACTCGACGCCCTGCAAAGACCCGTTGCCCATGCCACCAGAAGAAAGGAAAACATCTTTCAA
>JAIBBB010000250.1 GCA_019694905.1 Cyclobacteriaceae bacterium | reverse complement strand
TCATGGAATTTGGTTTTGGGGTGTGAAAATAGGATTTATTTGGCTGAAAGTGCAGCCCTGCTACTTGATCGGTCAAACCCCGGAAATGGGCGTGTTACCACAGCGGCACAGAGAAATGCATGTGAGAGTTGGTAGGGATCAAATAGTACCGGCAGGTCTGAAGGCGCAAGGCAGTTGGTCGCCCGCGTTGTAGTTGGTCGCCTGACCAACTACAACGAATCGTATCGTGCATAAACCACAGAGGGCACAGAGGTCTGATTCGGTTGCCGCTGCAACAACTCGTCGGCTGACGACCAGGCAACTTCACTTGTCCCATTGACCTCCTTACTCTTTTACCTACTTACCTACTTACTTACCTACCTACTAACTCACAAACCACTCCCTACATTTCCCTGTTTTCTGAATGGGTGAAATCTTACCTTACTTATTGATTACATCGCTATGCGCCTGCTGCTTGCCACCTGTTATTTGTTTGCAATTTCCAGTGCCCTCGCACAAGAGGCACCATTCACCACCTGCGACAACTGCTGGAACCCCGACACACTCGGCAACCACCGCGCTGTCTTGCGCGTGCCAACTCCCGGAAAGGCAGCGCACGTGCGCATCCCCTGGCGGCGCCGCGACCTCCATCCCGAATCCAAAAACATCCTCATCACCGACGCCGCAGGCAACCGCGTGCGCAATGTCCACCGCATCCAGATCAATCGCGAAGAAGGTGAACTCCGCTTCGAACCTACCTTGGGCGCGGGCGTGTACTATCTCTACTACCTCCCGCAGCGGTCGAAGGGTCGCTCCAACTATCCAACAATCACGTACCCACCTTTTCAGGAAACCGCTGCCCCTGCATGGAGGAATGCACCTGCCGATGCAGAGGCTGTCGTTGAATCATTTCAGAGCATCGACTCGCTCAACAGTTTCTATCCCATGGAGCTAATCGCCACCCAGGCGGAAATCAACTCCATGCGCTCAGCTCACAATGATCGACGCTATCTCGTGTTTCCGGAAGACCGGCTCCATCCAGTGAAGATGCCCTACCTCCCGTACCGCTGGCGCAAGGGACCTGCTGATTCTTTCCGCGGTGAAGCGCGCCGCGGCGAAAACTTCAGCTACCAGCTCGCGGTATTTTCCCCTGACCGGCCCCTGCACAACGTGCGCGTCACGTTCTCGGACCTGACGTCGGGCCGTGCCACCACTCCGGCTGGGTCTATCTCATGCCTGATGACTGACGGTGTCGCCTATGACGGCAAGCCACTGCACAAGGTCGTTGATGTGCCCGCCACCACCGTACAATCGCTCTGGTGTCTCGCCGGCATTCCTGCCACTGCCAGCCCTGGCGTATATGAGGGCACCGCCACCGTCACCGCTGATGGAGAGCCACCGACAACCGTGCGCATTCAGATTGCCGTCACCGGTGACCTTGTGTCGGACGGCGGTGTGTCGGAGCCCTGGAAGCAAACGCGACTCACCTGGCTGAACTCCACACTCGCTGCCAGCGACGACGTCATTGCCCCCTATGTTCCGCTGACAGTGACGGGCACTGCGATTTCACTGCTGGGGAGAAAAATCACCTTGCAACCCAACGGCTTGCCCAGGGCTATCGACACGTACTTCCGACCGGAGATGACGGCGGTGGGCGCAACGCCGAATCCGGTGCTGGCCGCACCAGCACAATTTGTCGTGGAGGATGCACAAGGCAAAGCACTTGTCTGGAAAGAAGCTGGACTGCAGTTCACGCAAAAGGATCCAGGCAAAGTGGCGTGGTCAGCAAAAGCCAGCACGAGCGACCTGACGATGAACGTCACGGGCCAGATTGAATTTGATGGCTACGTATCCTATCAGATTCAATTGACGGCTGTGCAGGATGTGACGCTGCACGACGTGCGGCTTGACATTCCGTTTCATCCTGCTGCCGCCACCTATCTGATGGGACTCGGCCGAACGGGCGGCTACCGACCTGACACACTCCGGTGGAAGTGGGAAGTGGCCACCAAAAACCAGGACGGTGCGTGGATCGGCAGTGTGAATGCTGGTTTGCAGTTCTCCCTGCGCGACGAGCATTACGTGCGACCCCTCAACACCAACTTCTATTTGCAGAAGCCGCTGCTGCTGCCCACGTCATGGGGCAACGAGGGCAAGGGGGGCATCAACCTCAGCACGCAACGCGGACAGGTGCGACTGTCTGCCTACTCCGGCGGGCGCACGATGAAACAAGGGGAGGTGCTGTACTACAACTGTACCCTGCTGATCACCCCGTTCCACACACTCCAAACAAATTTTCAGTGGCAATCGCGCTTCTACCACAAGTACAGTCCCATCGACACCGTCATCGCGCGCGGCTCGACGGTCATCAACATCCACCACGCCAATGCGATCAATCCCTACATCAACTATCCTTTCCTGAGTGTGCCCGCCTTGAAGGCCTATATCGATGAGGCGCATGAGAAGGGGCTCAAGGTGAAGATCTACAACACCGTGCGCGAACTCTCCAACCGCGCCTGGGAGACCCACCCGATGCGGAGCCTGGGCACGGAGATCTATTCGCCCGGCAGCGGCGGCGGGTTCTCATGGCTGCAGGAGCACCTCGGTGAAAACTATATTGCCGCGTGGTTTGTGCCGGAACTGAAAGACGCCGCCATCATCAACAGTGGCATGAGCCGCTGGCATAACTACTACGTGGAGGGCATGAACTGGCTTGCCAAAAATGTGGGCATTGATGGGATTTATCTGGATGACGTCGCCTTCGACCGCACGACGATGAAACGCGTGCGCCGTGTGCTTGCCAGTGAGCGCGGTCCCGGCATCATCGACCTGCATTCGGCCAACCAATACAACAAGCGCGATGGTTTCAACAACAGCGCCAATTTGTACCTCGAACATTTCCCGTATCTCAACAGACTCTGGTTCGGAGAGTATTTTGATTATGACAAGGCGCCGGACTTCTGGCTGGTGGAAGTGTCGGGGATTCCGTTCGGACTGATGGGCGAGATGCTCGAGAAGGGCGGCAACAAATGGCGCGGCATGTTGTACGGAATGACCAACCGCATGCCCTACGACGGCAACGACCCGTCGCACATCTGGAAAGTGTGGGATCAGTTCGGCATGCAGGACAGCGAGATGCTCGGCTACTGGCTTCCCGACCAGCCAGTGAAAACCAATCGCAGTGATGTGCTCGCTACAGTCTACCGCAAGCAGGATGCGACTCTCATTGCCCTTGCGAGCTGGGCGCCTGAAGATGTGAAAGTGCAACTGACCATCGATTGGAAAAAGCTGGGACTGTCCCCGAAGGCGCAATTGAAAATTCCTGCGGTGACACAATTCCAGGAGGCACAGGTGGCTACTGGCAATATTGTTACTGTGCCTCGTGGAAAGGGGTTGATGATTATTGTACAATGAACTGCTCCGTCATGAAAAGATTGCTGTTTATCTGCTGCCTCGCATCCGTTATCGCTGCTCAGGCTCAACCTAAGCCGGCCACCGTTCGCACTTATGACCGCGAGTTCAAAACGTATCCTTTCTCCGACCCGGATCCATTGGTAAAGTTCGGCCATATCTATCCGTACTACCGCTTCGATGGCTATGCCGCCACGGGCGTCAACAAAAGCTGGAAGGCGGTGGAACTGGAAAATGATTTCATCAGGCTGATGATCCTCCCGGAAGTGGGCGGCAAGATCTGGGGCGCATGGGAGAAAGCCACTGGCAAGCCCTTCCTCTATTTCAACCAGGTGGTGAAGTTCAGGGTGAAGACCACGATGTATCGCGGCGAAGAGCACCGGGTGTTCGGCCATTGGTTCTACATTCATTTCACGGAGAACTATGGCATGGCGTTCGGACTGGAGTTCGGAGGCATGGCAGGTAAGTTCCTCCTGAGTGCCTTCCGGATTCTCGCGTGCATCGCGATCGGCTGGTACATCGTCCACCTGGCCCGGCACCGCGCACATCCCGGCCTGATGGTTTGCTTTGCGTTGATCTTTGCCGGGGCGGTCGGCAACATCATCGACAGCGCCTTCTACGGGATGATCTTCAACGACAGCACCGACGGGATCGCGCGTTTTCTGCCGCCCGACGGCGGGTATGCCGGCTTTCTGCAAGGACGGGTGGTGGACATGCTGTATTTCCCGCTGGTCTCGGGACGCTTTCCGGATTGGTTACCGATCTGGGGCGGCGAGACGTTCCTGTTCTTCCGACCGGTGTTCAACATCGCCGACGCTTCGATCTCGATCGGCGTGATCCTGTACATCCTGTTCCAGAAGCGCTTCCACGAAGGCGATCACGCGCAAAAGACGGAGACCGATGCTCCGGGCGCCACTGACGCCTCCTCCGGACTTTCCTGATTTTCCCGATCCTTTTTTTCGGATTCAGTATCTTGTTGCTTCCTATGAAGCGATCGATTTCCCTCCTGGTACTGTCCCTCTTTTTCACGACTTCCCTGCAAGCACAAGCTCGGAGCGACAGCGCGACCGTCCGGTCCATCTACTCCGAAATGCTCTCGAACGGCAAGGCCTACGACTGGCTGCGCGTGTTGTCGAATGATATCGGTGGACGACTTAGCGGATCGCCGGAGGCGCAACAGGCCGTTGAATACACCCGGAAGGCCATGCTCGAAGCCGGCGCCGATACGGTTTGGTTGCAGGAGATATGGGTGCCGCACTGGGTGCGGGGCGCTAAAGAAAGTGGACGCATCATCGCGCGTACAGGCGATTCGCAGGAAGTTCCGGTCTGCGCACTCGGTGGCTCCGTCGCGACACCGAAAGAAGGGATCAGCGGCAATGTCGTGGAGGTGCACGACTTCGACGAACTCAAAGCCCTGGGACGCGAAAAGATCGAAGGCAAGATCGTCTTCTACAACCACCCCTTTGATCCCACCTTCATCAATACGTTTGAAGCATACGGCGAAGCGGGCAAGTACCGTTGGTCGGGTCCGAGTGAAGCGGCCCGTTACGGTGCCGTCGCTTCCATCGTTCGCTCCATGACCCTGGCACAAGATGATTTCCCGCATACCGGAGCCATGGGTTATAATGACTCATTGCCGAAGATCCCCTGTGCCGCCATCAGTACGAATGGCGCCAACCTGCTCAGCAATATCCTTCGCGCAGATCCGGGTGCTCGATTCTTGCTGCGCATGGACTGCCAGCTCCTCGACAGTGTACTTTCTCACAACGTCATCGGGGAGATCCGCGGTCGCGAGCTGCCGGATGAAGTGCTGGTCGTCGGTGGTCACCTCGATTCCTGGGATACCGGCGACGGCGCGCACGATGATGGCGCCGGCGTGATGCAATCCGTCGAGATCCTGCGTACGTTCAAGGCCTTGAAACTTCGACCGAAGCGCACCATCCGCGCGATCGCGTTCATGAACGAAGAGAACGGTCTTCGTGGCGGTAGAGGTTACGCGGCCTGGGCATCGACCAACAGCCGGGAAAAGCATGTGATGGCCATCGAAAGCGATGCAGGCGGATTCACCCCGTATGGATTCGGACTGGATATGCCCGAAGACAAAAAACCTTCCATCCGGAAGTACCGTGAGTTGTTTCGTCCTTACAATGTCTGGAACTTCGAAGAAGAGCACGGTGGCGCCGACATTTCTCCCCTGAAGCCTTCGTTGAAAGTACCCTTGGTAGGCCTGGTGGTCGACTCCCAACGCTACTTCGATTATCATCATGCCGGCTCCGACACGTTCGACAAAGTGAACAAGCGCGAACTCTTGCTGGGAGCCGCTGCCATGGGTTCTTTGCTTTACCTCGTGAGCGAAAACGGTTTCTGACCGCGCGAAGCGCACATGGCTTCCGAAGAACACATCCAGACCCTGTTGTCGGCGCTACCCGACTCGCCGGGCGTTTACCAGTTCTACGACAAGGAGGACAAGCTGCTCTATGTGGGCAAGGCCAAGTCGTTGAAGAAGCGGGTCAGCAGTTATTTCCAAAAAGACCGGCACGTCTCGGGTAAGACATCCATCATGGTGCGCAAGGTGGCCGACATCCGCACCATCGTCGTGGATACGGAGATGGACGCGCTCTTGCTGGAGAACAACCTCATCAAGAAGCACCAGCCGCGGTACAACGTCAGTCTGAAGGACGACAAGACCTATCCGTGGATCTGCATCCGCAACGAGCGTTTCCCGCGCGTCTTTTCGACCCGCAAGATGA
>JAIBBB010000249.1 GCA_019694905.1 Cyclobacteriaceae bacterium | reverse complement strand
CCGATCTATCGCGGCGCGATGTCAATTCCTCCTCGCCCTTTCTGAAGGCGTACGTATTCTCCCGGTAGATCAGGCTGATACGCGAACGCTCGATGGCAAGGCGCTGCACTTCCTCCAGTTTCCGGCCGATGGTTTCAGGGAGACCTGAGCGCTGTGACAGTGTGACTTCATAGCGACCGGCGGCCAGGGCTTCAATCAGGTGGTTGAGATCTGCGAGACGCTTGCCGAGTTCCAGGCGCTGACTGTCGACCTTGTTGATGGTTAAAATTGCGCGTCGCAAATCCCCGGCCACATCTACACTTCTGTTTTGCAGGGTAAAGGACTCGAAGTAATTTTCATACCCCTCCATGCGGTTCTCGATCTGCTTCAATTCGTTGTTGAGCCAACCTATCTTCTGCTTGTTGGCAAGATTCATTTGCTCGTTACTCCAATGTATATAGAGTGAATCCACGGCACCCACAATGTCATGCGCCTTCAGTGGATTGTAGTCTTTGCAACTGATCAGGATCGTCTTTGCATCGTAGTTGATGGGGGATACCATCAGGTTCTGCGACAACTGATTGAGCAGCACATCGCGGGAGTTGATAATGAAATAGTACACGTTTCCGTCCGGAATCTGACGGATACCTGTCGTCGTTATCGTTATCACACCGCCATCAAACGCGAGTGGCTGTCCGAATTTTCCTCTTACAATGGTAGACGACTCCCGGGTATGGCGAAGTTGAAATCCGTCTTCCGAAAACTGCACATAGATGGGATAGTCCCTGTTTACCGGCTGCGACACAATGTTGACCCTGAACGGCGACCCACGGTACATCTCGTAGTTGAGGAGTGTGCCCTCGCTGTAGTAACTCACTTCCATGCCCAGAGAGTCAACCACGCGTTGAAGGAAGACGCGGGATCTGATTTGCTCAATCTCGCCGGAAATCACCGCGACGTTGTCCTCCGTAACAACCGCCTTGATACCCAATTCGGCGGCCTCAGTCTTGGTATCCAGTTTGATTTCAGATTCAGATTGAAAAACGTCCTTGGTGTAGCGAATCACCAGATAGGCCGACAGATTGGAGGCGATGAAGATTGCAGCAATGTAGATCCAGTGCTTGCGAACCACCATCCAGAGTTTATCCAGATCAAGCACTTCAGGCCCTGGCGCATTGCCCTGAGGATTCATCGCGTTCATTTGGAAGCGTTTTTGATCAGGTACAGCAACGTACCAAGGCTCACGAACATGCTGAAGAACACTGTATAGTCCCGCAGGCCTTCCACCAACGGGCGCCTGATGGGTTCTACATAGACCACGTCACCTGACTGCATGGCAATGTTGCCGGCCTGGTATCCTGCGAGTGTGGAAAAGTCGACAAGAAATACCTGGTCACCGCGCAATACACGGATGTTGTGAGCTTTCGCATCGTTGGCAAGCCCCTTGCCCATGGCAAGAACTTCTACCAGGTGCGTAGGATCATGCGTAAGCGGTATCACCTGCCCACCTTGTGCGCCAAGCACAATGACACGGCGGCTCGTGCAGGTAATGGTGACAAATGGCTTTTCAAAAAAGTCTGCATAGGCTTTCTCCAGCATCAGCTCTGCCTGGCGAATGGTCAGTCCCGCGAGGGACACCTCCCCTACCATCGGAAGTCGGCTGATGCCTGCAGGGTCAATCTGGTATTTCGGCGTTTGTGGCTCCCCTTCGGTTGAACTCGGTGTTGACGAATTGGACACTTCCGGGCTGGGATCCACCGCCTTTTCACCTTTGTTGGCAAACACACTCAACTGGATCTGGTCACCGGGCACCAGCACATACATCTTATCCGTCTTCAGTTGCGCATCCTTTGCTGCGCCCTTGAAGCCTTCCGGTGTCTTGAACATGATGTTCTGGCGGTAGGAGGTACAACCGCTAAGGAGGAAAATTCCGCCCCACAAAGCCCAATGGAGAATCTTCACGAAAAAGGTGCTAGTTAATCCCGCGAAATTACGGAATTTCTCAATAAGTCGCTGAGCGTGGGCAGCGCCTGATCCTTGGTAGAAATGACGGGGTTAGACACCATCCAGTCGATGGCCAGTTCCGGGTCGTCCCAACGGATACCTGTCTCATGACCGGGGCTGTAGTAGTTGGAGCATTTATAGAAGAAAATGGTCTCCTCAAGGGCAGCGAAACCATGCGCAAAGCCGGGGGGAACATATAACTGGTTTCGCCGGACGCTGTCGAGCACGCAGGTAAAAACCTTGCCAAACGTGGATGAACCTTTTCTCACATCCACTACCACATCGAGTACTTTGCCGGAAATTACACCCACGAGCTTGGCCTGGTCATGGGGCGGCAACTGCAGATGAAGTCCGCGCACAACACCTTTGGAGGATGTTGACATGTTGTCCTGGACAAAAGGTGTGCGGATTCCATGGGCTTCGAGATCACGCCACTTGGAGAACTCTAAAAAAGTGCCACGGGAGTCCGTGTGCACGACAGGGATCATGTGAATGAGACCGGCAATACCCGTTTCCTCAAAAACCATGAACAAAGATGGAAGATTAAGACGCTTTTTTCAAGCCCTGGATGGCCTGAAAATACTTGGTAATGACCTGCATTTCGTCAAACTCAGATTCAACCTTCTTGCGTCCATTCTTGCCAAGGCGCACCAGGGTTTGATCGTCGAGAGAGGTCATGGTTTTCATCTTGCGCGCGAGGTCATCGGCGTCCTTCACCTTGCAGAGAAATCCGTTGTAGTTGTCGGTAACCACCTGCCGGCAACCCGGTACATCGGTAGCGATGATTGGCTTGCCTGAGCTTGCCGCTTCAAGAAGTGTTCTCGGGGTTCCTTCGCGGTACGAAGGAAGTACGATACAGTCCGAATTGTGAATGAAGTGACGAACATCATCGGTCGTACCGAGGTACTCGATGGTGCCATTGCGTGACCATTCATCGAGTTCAGACAGCCGGATGCTGCGCTTGTGCTGGGGGTCTTTGGCGCCGAGGATCTGGAATCTGGCAGAAATTCCCTGGGAGCGTAGCTTCTTCACAGCTTCGACATACTCCAGTACCCCCTTGTCAGTAATCAGTCTGGATATCAGCAGGAAGGTAAACTCCTTATTGCGACGATAGTCGGCTGGTGTGAAATGGTTCAGGTCGATGCCGGAGCCTGGCACCAGGTCAGCTGACTTGCGGGGCGCCAACCGAAGCCGGAGAAAAAGGTCGAGATCTTCCGGGTTCTGGAAGAAAATCTTGCGGGGAAACCGGAAGGAGATCTTGTAGAGCAGGATCGCTATCGCAGAGATGATATTCTTCTTGAGAAAGACCGTGCCCAGACCACATACGTTGCTGATGGCAGGTATGCCCAACAAGCCTGCGGCCAGGGACCCAAATACATTGGGCTTCACAGTATAATGCAGGATTACATCCGGCTGCAACTTCCTATAGATCAGGAAAAGCTCCACAAACAAGGCAGTGTCCTTGATGGGATTGGCGCCTCGGCTGTCCATTCTGACATCGTGGTGGATACAACCCGCTTCAATCAGGTATTTGGTGTACTCATCCCTGGGTGCTATGGTATGAATTTCATGCCCCTGCTCCTGCAGGTTCCGCACGAAATTCATCCGGAAGTTGTAGATGTTCCAGGATGTATTGAGGACGATAGCGATCTTCATTTAAGCAGCCAACTTAGATTTTACAGCAAAAATTGCTCTGTAAAATGGGGGTTTAGGTCAAAAATCAGGGCCAAAAAGCGGCTAAATTGCCGCATATTACACTCTATCCCCCAAAATTAGCAAAAAGTAACCAAGGCGGCGACCATTCGGCACTTTTTGCAAAAAAATGACAAAACCTTACACATGAATGATGTCGTGCAGAAGTTGGCAATTGTAGTGGCTGTGACGGTACCCCAAACCCGGCCGGAGGAGATTGAAGAACATCTTTCCGAACTTGAATTTTTGGCAGAAACTGCTGATATCCAAACGAGTAAGCGATTCATTCAGAAGTTGCCCGCGCCCGACGGGCGTACCTATGTTGGCAGCGGAAAGATCCGTGAAATCAAGGACTACATGGCAGGTCATGGCATCAATACCATCATTGTGGACGATGACCTTACACCGAGTCAGCTCAAAAACCTGGAAAAGGAATTGAACCCTTCCGACAAGGAAGCGCGGATCACCATCTATGACCGCAGTCTACTCATTCTGGACATCTTCCTGCGGCGGGCGCAGACGGCCCAGGCGCGCACACAGGTGGAAATGGCCCGCAACCAGTATCTCCTCCCCCGCCTCACACGAATGTGGACTCACCTGGAGCGCCAAAGGGGCGGCACCGGCACACGCGGCGGGGCAGGTGAAAAGGAAATTGAAACCGACCGGCGCACCATCCGGCGGCAGATAACCTTATTAAAGGAAGACCTCGACCGAATCGACCGGCAGCGACAGACGCAGCGCAAAGGTCGGCAGTCCTCCGTGCGGGTCTCACTCGTGGGCTACACTAACGTAGGCAAGTCTACCCTGATGAACCTCTTGTCCAAGTCGCAGGTGAAGGCAGAGAACAAGTTGTTTGCCACAGTAGACTCTACAGTGCGGAAGGTGGTGCTGAACAACATTCCGTTTCTGTTGTCCGACACCGTAGGATTTATCCGCAAACTCCCCCACCACCTCATCGAGTCGTTCAAGTCGACTCTGGACGAAGTGCGCGAGGCTGACATTCTGTTGCATGTGGTCGACATTGCCCATCCGTTCCACGACAACCACCTCGATGTGGTTACCAGCACATTGACAGAAATCGGTGCCGTCAACCAGAGGACCATCCTCGTGCTGAACAAAATTGACATGCTGGACAATTACCGCGAGATCGACTTCACCCAGTGGGCCGGCCGCTACCGCGAACGCGGCTTCGACCAGGTTGTGTTTGTGTCTGCACAGACCCGCGAGCACATGGAAGAACTGCGCGCCGTACTCTTCGCCGAAGTGAAGCAGCGGTACATGCAGATCTACCCCAATTATGTACTGCCGACGGATTACACGGAGGAGGTTGGAGAGTGAGTGGGTGGGTTGGTAGGTAGGTAGGTAGGTAGGTAAGTAAGTAAGTGAGTAGGTAAGTAGGTAAGTAAGTAAGTAATTAGGTAGGTGAGAAAGGAAAGAAGTAAGGTGGGTAGTGGATGGTAGATGGTGGATGGTAGATGGTGGATGGTAGATAGTGGACAGCGTTGTGAATAGAGAACAACCTGAAAGTCTCTCACCTCCCAAGAGCACTTTATCACCATCGGGTACACCACACCTCTTCAATCAACATACAAACGCAGATCACCTGCTTGCCAGCCAATCCCGGAGGGATTGAACCTCACTAACCACGGACGCAGTCCGTGGTATTCAACACAACCTCGCCGCAACCCTGAAGGGGTTGAACCCTTTGAGGGGCGAATGCAGAGAGTACGAAAGTAGGAAGTAGAAAGTAAGGAGGTCGAGTCCAACACACTTCTTCAATCATCATCCAAACGCAGATCATCTGCTTGCCCGCCAATCCCGGAGGGATTGAACTTCATTAACTACCGGCGCAGTCCGTGGTATTCAACACGATCTCGCTGCAACCCTGAAGAGGTTGAACCCTTTGAGGGGCGAATGCAGAGAGTCCGAAAGTAGGAAGTAGAAAGTAAGGAGGTCGAGTCCACCACACTTCTTCAATCATTATCCAAACGCAGATCACCTGCTTGCCCGCCAATCCCGGAGGGATTGAACCTCACTAACCACGGACGCAGTCCGTGGTATTCAACGCAACCTCGCCGCAACCCTGAAGGGGTTGAACCCTTTGAGGGGCGAATGCAGAGAGTACGAAAGTAGGAAGTAGAAAGTAAGGAGGTCGAGTCCAACACACTTCTTCAACCATCATCCAACGCAGATCATCTGCTTGCCCGCCAATCCCGGAGGGATTGAACTTCATTAACTACCGGCGCAGTCCGTGGTATTCAACACAACCTCGCCTCAACCCTGAAGGGGTTGAACCCTCTCTAAGGTGAGCATGGCGTGGCCGAACATGCCGCTCCTACGGAGCTTGCCTACTTTGTTTCGATTGCGAGGCTATAAATTTGTCGCTGCGCTGCAGCTCATTGTCTGTTACTCAACAACAAACTGTTCATTAAAAACAAGGCCTGCCTGCTCAACTCGGAAATTGCACACTCCCTTTG
>JAIBBB010000038.1 GCA_019694905.1 Cyclobacteriaceae bacterium | reverse complement strand
ACATCTGGCCGGAAGGTGCAGCAAGACCTGTTCTGGTCAGCAACCTGGCCCGACTTAGCCGAGGCGAGATGATTGGTGTGCGTTATAACAAAGACAAGCGCTGGGTAGGCGCCTCCGTCTGCTTTTTCGCCGGGACTTAACTCGACCGATAATCATTACATTTGCAACATAACCCCTGCATAGGTAATGTCCGAAGACGAAAAACGCGTCCGCTTGCTGCTCAAGGCCGTAATCTATCACTACCACGGACTTGATGAACTGGAATCAAAGGACCTCGAAAAGACCGCAACCGACCTGAAGGCCCATGAGGCCTTCGAATGGGCCATGGAATTTGTGAGACGCGACTATCTTACTGCATTCGAACGTGCCCGCGAATTTCTGAATGAAGTGATCGGCGACTACCCCCGCGAAAAACGTGTCGACTTGATCAGTATGGCCTGGGATTGCAACAACTTGAAAGGCTACATCACCGAGATGGAAGCCACCGCCATATTGAAGTTGGCAAAGGATTGGAAAGTCGAGCAGGAATTCGTAGAAATCGCGCTGCGCTGATTCTGGCAGCCTCAGGACTCGCCCCAAAAAGCTGGTACTTTTTTTGTAACTTCGCTGGTTGCTAAATCAACTCCCAATGAAAAGCTATGTGTCCGTTTTGGTAGGTGCGGCGCTGTTTATTGCAGCCTCCACCAATGCCCAATTATTGAACCGGCTCAAACAGAAAGCCGAAAACAAGTTGGAAAACAAACTTGAAAACGCGCTCGACAAGAAGCTCGGCACTGGTAACAATAACCAGAATCAAAACCCAAACCAGAATCAGAACCAGATTCCCGGCGGCGATAACAACGGGAACGGCCAGAATGGTCCGGGTGGAAATGGAAATCGCTCCAATAAAGGCGGCGGGGGACTCATCTCAACCCCCCCAGATGTTAACCAGAATCTGAAGGATGCAGACGATGCCTACAAGAAAGGAACCTTTGGAGAAGCCCGGTATTCCATTCAACAGGCCATGCTCGGCGTTGAATTGGAGATTGGCAATCAAATCCTGAAGTCACTGCCGGAGTCCATCGCTGGACTCAAGAAAGATGCGGGCAGCGACCAGGTTACGAGTGCTGGCTATGGTTGGGCCGGATTGACCATACAGCGCCGCTACGATGGCAAAGATGACAAACAACTCACCACAACCATTGCCAACAATTCTGCATGGATGTCAGCCATCAACATGTATTTCAGTGCAGGTGGTTACGCCCAACAGACCAATGGTCAGCAAAACTGGAAGCAAATCAAGATCAAAGGCTACAGAGCCATTATTGAATACAGCGATGGAAGTGGCTACAAGATCAGCGTGCCCATTGGCCAGAGCAGCCTGTTGGTCTACGACGGCGTGAATTTTTCAAGCGAGGCTGAAATTACGGCTGCCGCCAATGAAATTGATATTGACGGTATCAAGAAAATGCTGGGTGAACAATGAACTGTCCAAAGATGAATACCATGAAAAAGCTAATCATACTTTCCTTCATACTGCTCGTGCCCTTTCTTCTTCAGGCACAGGATTTCGACAAGAATCTGGCAGCTGCCAAATCTGCCTATTCCTCAGGAAATCTCACAGATGCCCGGTTTTCCATGGAGCAAATGCTTCGGGATCTGGACGCTGCAATCGGCAAACAAATACTCACTATGCTGCCTTCCACACTGGGGTCATTGACCGCCAATACCAAAGATGACAATGTCACCGGGGCAGGCGCATCTGGTTTGTACGTTAATCGCTCATACGGCACGAGTCCGAATCAGACCACACTTAACATCATCAACAACTCTCCGATCATCACCTCCGTGAATGCCTTTCTGTCGATGCCCTTTATTGCCAATTCGGGTGACGGGCGGCAGAAGGTTGTGAAAGTTCAGGGCTATAAGTCGTTGCTTAACAAGAATGAAAATTCGGACACGGGAAAAACTGGCTATGAGTTGCAGATCCCGATGAATAATACACTGCTGACGCTTCGCTCTGAAGATGTGTCTGAATCCGACATTCTCGCGTGGGCGAACGCTATACCCCTCGCAAAAATTGCCCAATTCGCGCAGTAGGCACCTGGAATCCTGTTGAATGCCATGGTTGCAAGCGATCATGGCATTTTTCTTTGAGGGGGTGACAGGCGCTTACGCCGCCGCTACAAGGACTGCCAGGAGTCACGATCGAGCCAAGAATCATGGCTGGGGCACGATGTTATCTTCAAATAATACCTGGGAGGCGTTGTTGAGATTGTACACCTGAAGTTCATACATGCTGTTACAGTACTGTATCACACTGTTTACTTCATCTACGTCCGCCTGTGTGAGCCGGGGCTTTTGAAAGAGCCCCACTATTTTGACCAGTTGTTCGTTCGCTATTCTTTCAAAATATGCAAGGAAGTCTGCTGCGATGTCACGGAAGGAAGTGTTGCCATGGAAGGCTGGCATTTGTCTGAGCTTTGGCACGGATTCCTGAGATGCCTTTAGTAATTCCTTCCTGACTCTTTCCAGGTTGTGGGGATGTTTCTGCTCCATCAATTCAAAGGCGCGTTCGTACAAAGTGGCTGCCCGGAAGTATTCAAGAAAGATAGCCCTCCAGTAGCGGTTCACTTCTTGTGCTCGCTTCATCTTGGTCTCCAGCCGCTGCTGCACGCTGTCGGTACCTCCCACGCGCATATTGTTTTTGGAGGCGTACACTCGTTGAATTTGCTGGAGTTTCAACGTTGCCTCCGTCAGTTTGGCTTCCGCTTTGTCCTCAGCGGCGAAGTAGGCCGCCATCGCTTCATATGAATTCTTGCTGCTACGCTTCAGGTTAAGAACTTCTCCATAATCAAGATCAAAAGCCCGCTCATAGGTACCCAGCACAACTATTGATTCATCCCTCAACTGTGTATCATTCTCAAGCGGCGGCATTTCTGCAATCGTCTTCTGCGCAAGCCTCACCTGATCAATAACCTGCCTTCTGCGCTGATCAATTTGTTCGAAATCATCACTGTGCACCTGATACGACAAGTACTCATAATTTCTCTTTACAACTTCCTGCATTTGATACATGATGAAGTTGTTGTAGTCGCCGGCATTCCTGAGGTTATATCGCTGTGTCTGAGCCGACGCAACTACCCATGGAAGGAAGGTACAAATCGTCAAAGAAACCAGGTAGAACTTCCGCATATAAACAAAACTATGCCGTAATGATGAAGCGTCTCGTGCACATCTGTGGCTGGCCGAAATCCTTAAGCCAGTTCCGATTGCGTCTGATCAGGGGACCCTGGAGTTTCTCACCCATCCACCGAGCAAGATCGTTGTGTTGATTGTCCATGGCTACTGGTCAATGGCCTCTTCGACCTTGTCCATCTTTGCGTCCGAATACGCTCCAGACGTCGCATATACAATCTTGCCTTGGGGATCCAAAACAAAGAAATAGGGTATGTCCCGACGCTCGAAATCCAGTGCCTCCTTATACGGCTTGAGTTCGCCCTTGTAAAAAAGGATGTAGGGGAGAAGCAACGGATCAACGTTCTTGAGCGCCTTGCGCTTGGCAGTATTCGTTGCTGCCGCATTGACACCTGTAAACATCGGCACAAAATACACGTTCACATCATAGCTCATCCCGGCACCAAGACCGGACGTTTCCTTGTAGATGAACTTCTGGTAGACAGGATTGAACCACGTGTTGAGTTCATCTTCAGATTTCTTCGAATAGGCCAACCCAAGCAAGGTGAACTTTCCTTGCGTATCGGCAGGCAAGTTGACCTTTTTGTCTTCTACGGTCTCTGCAACCATTACAGGAAACATCTTGCCTGCAACCTGGGCCATTACCAGTACTTGTGAGCCAACCACCAGACATAAAATACAAAGTACTCTCATGCAACCAATTTATGCATTTGCCCACCTTCCCACAACTTTCCCCGCTTTCGTAAGGCGAATGCAACGAATCCCGTCAATTATCCGTCTTATAAACATGGCTGAATTGAAAAGTGCAGACAATTCCAGAATTGTATTGGTGGACATCCTGCGCGGCTTTGCACTGCTGGGCATCATTGCAGTTCACATGGCAGAGCAATACTATGCTGGCGCACCCCCTGAATCGCATCAGGATTTCAACATGCATGGACTGGCTGATCAGATTGTTGCCGCCTTTGTGGGCATTCTGGTTGTTGGAAAGTTCTACATGATCTTTTCATTTCTGTTTGGTCTCAGCTTCTTTTTGCAACTGTCGAAGTCCGACGGCAGTGCAAGTTTCACGATCCGGTTTCTCTGGCGACTGATCATACTTTTTGGCATCGGGATGGTGCATCACCTGCACTATCGCGGCGACATACTTGGCATCTATGCTTTGCTGGGGGTGGGTCTTCTGCTCCTCTACAGGCTGCCCGACAAAGTGCTCCTGCTTGTTGCACTCTTGCTAATCATCGATGTTCCTGCTGCACTAACCAGAGTTCTCGGTGATCTATACGGCGGATCCGCCGGCTTTGAGTCTATGATGAGTCAGGATCCCTCTCAACTGCAGTCCTACTGGGATATCCTCAAGAGTGGCGCATACTGGCCCTGGATGCAGGCCAACTGGAAGGAGTTTCCCATCAAGATGTATTTCCAGATAGAGTCTGGCAGACTTTATATCACATTGGGCTTGTTTCTGCTGGGCTATTACGCAGGGAAGAAACGAATCTTTGAATCTCCTGAATCACTCAAGCCCCTTTTCAAAAGAGTGATCAGGGTGAGTCTTTGGACGCTTGGCATTGCTGTGATGACAGCGCTACTGGTATTTGGCGTTGCGGCGCTCATTCACGTGGAGCTGCCAGGCTATATCTCAATGGGACTCGGCGGACTCTTGTACGATGTATTCAACGCTGCAGTTTCTGCACTCTATGTTTCCGCGGTCACGCTTGCCTTTCTGAAACCGGGCGAACATCCCCTGCTCATGGCCTTTTATCCGGCCGGTCGGATGGGACTTACAACCTATCTCATGCAAACCGTGATGGGGGTCGTGGTATTCTATGGCATTGGCCTCAATCAACTTGGCACAATGGGTGCAGCCTGGAGTGTACTTATTGGCATGGCTTTCTTCCTCGCTCAATTGTACGTCAGCCAACTTTGGCTAAACACTTTTAGATATGGGCCCGTAGAATGGCTGTGGAGGTCACTGACGTACCTGCGACTACAGCCCCTCAGCAAGCCAAAGAAGACAATTGAAGTCTAGCGAACGGACTATCCGTTCATGGAGATCAGAAACTCTTCGTTGTTCCGGGTTCCTTTCATTTTTGCCTGAAGGAATTCCATTGCTTCGATCGAATTCATGTCGGCCATGAATTTCCGGAGAATCCACACACGTTGAAGTTCATCTTCGCGCATCAGAAGGTCCTCACGGCGTGTTCCGGAGGCAGGCACATCGATGGCGGGATACACACGGCGGTTGGACAATTTGCGATCCAACTGCAATTCCATGTTACCCGTGCCTTTGAATTCCTCGAAGATAACCTCATCCATTTTGGAGCCTGTATCAATCAGGGCTGTGGCAATAATCGTCAATGAACCGCCATTCTCAATCTTGCGGGCGGCGCCGAAGAAACGTTTGGGTTTGTGAAGCGCATTTGCATCCACACCACCAGAAAGAATCTTTCCTGAAGAAGGGACAACGGTGTTGTAGGCCCGGGCCAGACGTGTAATTGAATCCAGCAGGATAACCACATCGTGGCCGCATTCAGTCATGCGCTTGGCCTTTTCCAGAACAATGCTGGCAACTTTTACATGGCGATCTGCCTGCTCGTCATAGGTAGAAGCGATTACCTCTGCGTTCACACTCCGTGCCATGTCGGTAACTTCTTCAGGACGTTCGTCAATCAGGAGGACAATCAGATAGACCTCCGGATGGTTGGCAGCGATGGCGTTTGCAATATTCTTCAACAAGACAGTCTTACCGGTTTTGGGCTGCGCCACAATCATTCCGCGCTGGCCCTTGCCAATGGGACTGAACAAATCAAGAATACGGGTGGAAAGGTTGTCCGGAGTGGTGCTCAAGCGAAGTTTCTCATTCGGGAACAAAGGCGTGAGGTACTCGAACGCAACGCGGTCACGAATCTCTTCAGCCGTCTTTCCATTTACCGACTCAATTTTCAGCAGCGCAAAATACTTCTCACCTTCCTTGGGAGGTCTGATCAGACCCTTCACGGTATCACCGGCTTTCAGGCCGAGTGATTTGATTTGGGAGGGAGAAACATAGATATCGTCAGGACTGGCCAGGTAGTTATAATCGGAGGAGCGCAGGAAGCCATAGCCATCCTGCATAATTTCGAGTGCTCCTTCACTGGACACCACGCCATCAAAATCGCGCACATTGGTTTCGCGACGGGGCGGAGGCGGAGTCATTGGCTCCTCCCGAACTTCAGGCTGAGGCTGAACAAAAGGTTCCGGTACTTCGCGAGGCTCCTCAAATGCCGGGGTAGGTGTACCCAAATCAAGGTCTATCGACTCTTCTGATTCCGGTGCCGATGCCTGAGAAACCGGCTGCTGTTGCACAGGAGGAACCGGGGCTACGTTCTCGCGGCGTCGGGGCCTCAAGCGTCGCTCCGGATGCTGTTGTGAAGACTGTCCCTCTTTCGAAGGCTCGCCACCACCAGTCACAGCCTGCTGATCGAGAATTTTGTAAACAAGATCCTGCTTTCCAAGCTTTTTGGCATTCTTCACACCCATTCCTTCGGCAATGTCCTTCAGTTCCGAAAGCAGTTTGACATTCAAGTCGTCAATTGTGTACATGAGAAAAGAGAAAAGTTATGGTTGATGACAATTAGGAGATAATCGGGAGTGGGCACCACTCAGCACAAGACACAACTCGTTTGATGATCTTAACCGGGCAAGGAGCTAACAAAATACCAGGGGATCGTTGAGAGAAGGCCTGTATATAGGCCGAATGGCGATGCAAGTATAGGGTAAACAATGAATATTATCAAACGCACTCCCGTTTTTATGAGCCCAGTGAGTATTTTTGGCGGGTTTAATTAATTTCAACGCACGCATGCTTCAACTGCAGATAATCCGGGAACAGACACAGGCTGTCATCGAAGGTCTGGGCAAGAGAAATTTCAAAGAAATTGAACTTGTGCAGCAAGTGATTGATACCGACCGGCAACGCCGCGAAACACAGAAGTCGCTCGACGACCTGAAGGCACAGTCCAACAACGATGCCAGGAAAATCGGTGAGTTGATGAAGGCGGGCAAAGCCGAAGAAGCGGGCATACTGCGTTCGTCTGTTGCCAACGACAAGGAGAAACTGAAGGCAATGGAAGGTACACTTGCCGATCTCGAAGCCAATCTTCAGGAGTTGCTGTACCGCATTCCGAACGTACCAGCATCCATAGTTCCCGCCGGGAAATCTGCTGAAGACAATGTTGTGGCTCACCAGCACGGCACCATCCCAAAATTGCATGAAGGCGCCCTGCCGCATTGGGAACTCATACGCAAATATGACATCATCGACTTTGACCTGGGTATAAAGATTGCTGGAGCCGGCTTTCCGGTCTACAAAGGAAAGGGCGCCAAACTGCAGCGCGCACTGATCAATTTTTTTCTTGACGAAGCTGAAAAGCAGGGATACCGGGAAATACAGCCCCCCATTGTGGTGAATGAAGCGAGTGGATATGGTACTGGCCAGCTACCCGACAAGGAGGGCCAAATGTACTTTGTCAACGCCGACGGACTGTACATGATTCCAACAGCGGAAGTGCCCATCACAAACCTTTACCGGGATGT
This sequence comes from Cyclobacteriaceae bacterium, assembly GCA_019694905.1. GTDB lineage: Bacteria > Bacteroidota > Bacteroidia > Cytophagales > Cyclobacteriaceae > ELB16-189. The sequence goes on along the minus strand of JAIBBB010000038.1, from coordinate 12,291 downwards.
CGTTCTGGCCGAAGAAGATCTCCCAGTAAAAAACGTAGGCTACACACCCTGCTTCCGCCGCGAAGCCGGAAGCTGGGGCGCCCATGTGCGTGGACTTAACCGCCTGCATCAATTTGACAAAGTTGAAATTGTCCAGGTACGCAAACCTGAAGAGTCTTACCAGGCATTGGAAGATATGTGCCACTATGTACAAGGTCTGCTGGAGAAGTTGGAACTCCCGTATCGAAAACTACTCTTGTGTGGTGGTGACATGGGATTCAATTCGGCCAACACCTATGATATGGAGGTATTCTCAGCCGCGCAGCAACGCTGGCTCGAGGTCAGCTCCGTAAGTAACTTTGAAGCCTTTCAATCGAACCGTCTCAAACTTCGCTACAAGAACAAAGAAGGCAAGACACAGTTGCTTCACACATTGAACGGAAGTGCCTTGGCACTCCCGCGCATTGTAGCAGCTATCCTGGAGAACAACCAGACACCAGAGGGCATCCGCATTCCCAAAGCGCTGGTTCCTTATACGCGTTTTGACCTTATCAATTAGGCGGTTAGTGCTTCTTTCCTCGCTCGTGGAAGGCACCCTGAAAATCCGGGTCTTCCAGTCGTTTTTGACGGTCAATCTCCTTTAGCATAAGCTGCTGTTCAGCAAAAGGCGTGGGCTCCGTTTCAACCGCCCGAGGCATCTCTTTCAAGGGAATCTTCGTGCGGATGATTTCTTCAATCTTTCGGATGTGATAAATCTCCGCATCCGTGCAAAAAGTGATGGCTTTCCCAGTTTCAAACGCCCGACCGGTCCGGCCAATGCGATGCACATAATCTTCATATTGCATTGGCACGTCAAAATTGATAACGTGTGACACCTTGTTGACATCGATGCCGCGGGCTGTCACATCCGTAGAAACGAGCACACGGAGACTGCCTTCTCTGAACTCCTGAACCGCATTGATCCTGCTGTTCTGACCCTTATTGGAATGAATGACCCTTACAGGGCCCAGTTCTTTTCGTTCAATGTACTTGAATACGTTGTCCGCAGTTTCCTTCGATCTCGTAAAGACAAGCACCCTGTTAAATTGTTCACGATCATTCAGCAGCCATTCGAGAAAATGAATTTTGGTTTTCAGATTGGGCACCCGGTACAACTCCTGTTCTACTTGCTGCGAGGCGGTCGCCTGCGGTGTGATCTCCACCTTGATGGGGTTGTCCAAAAAGGTGTTGGATAGTTGCTCCACCTTTGGAGAAAACGTAGCTGAAAACAGCAGATTCTGCCTCTTGCGAGGAATCACTTCAAATATCTTTCTCAACTGCGGCATGAACCCCATATCCATCATCCGATCTGCTTCGTCCAGTACCAGTGTATTGATTTGCTTGGTGGGTATCTCACTTCGGCCATACAATTCCATGAATCGACCTGGGGTTGCAATCAACAAATCTGCACCTTGTTGCAATTGTTCAATCTGGGTCTTTGGCCCCACACCCCCGTACAGCGAAACGACGCGGAGATCGGTGTGCTTCGCCAAAGCCCTCGCATGATCAGCCAACTGAACAACCAGTTCTTTGGTGGGTGCCAGAATAACGATTCGGGCATGCTCTCCCTGTGCAAAACGCGCCTTCATCAAGAGTGGCAACATATAGGCAGCGGTCTTGCCAGTGCCCGTTTGCGCAATACCGATTACCTGCTGACCCCCCAGAACAAGCGGGATGCATCGACGCTGAATCTCCGTAGGCTGTACAAAATTCAGTTCCTGAACAGCAGTGAGTAACTGCTTGTTCAGTTTTAGTTCCTGCCAGCCTGACGCGTTTTCCACAATGGTTGAATTATCTTTACAGAATGAACAGCATCCTGATTACAAACGCGAAGATAGTAAACGAAGGACTGGTGACAGAGGGCGACGTGTGGGTGAAAGGTCAGCGGATTGAAAAGATCGCCGGCCAGATACCTGCGGATCACTCCATGCAAGTGATTGATGCCCAAGGTCAATATCTCATTCCGGGAGCCATTGATGATCAGGTGCACTTCAGGGAGCCTGGCCTCACCCACAAGGGTAACATACATTCTGAATCCCGTGCGGCTGTGGCTGGCGGTGTGACCAGTTTCATGGAAATGCCCAATACATCGCCGCCAACTTTCACACAGGAATTGCTGGAAGCCAAGTACCGGATTGCCGCCGCTCACTCTCCTGCCAACTATTCGTTCTTTATTGGCGCTTCCAATGACAATCTCGCAGAAGTCCTGAAGACCGACCTTCACCAGGTTTGTGGCTTGAAGATCTTCATGGGTTCCTCTACAGGTAACCTGCTGGTGGATGATCCGGCCGTTCTCGATGAAATTTTCTCCAGGTTTCCGGGATTGATTGCTACACATTGTGAAGATGAGCCAACCATCCGCCACAATCTGGCCGAGTACAAAGCCAAATATGGCGATGACATTCCGGTACAGTACCACCCCTTGATTCGCAGTGAGGAAGGTTGCTACCGCTCCTCCTCTCTCGCCATCAGTCTGGCCCGCAAGCATGGAACCAGGCTTCATATCCTGCATATTTCAACTGCTCGCGAAACGTCCCTGTTTGACAACACGCAACCGTTGCACAAGAAGCGAATTACTGCTGAGGCCTGCATTCATCATCTGTGGTTCAATGACCAGGATTACACCAGGCTGGGGAACCTGATCAAGTGGAATCCGGCCATCAAGACCGCCGATGACCAGGCAGCCATCATGCAGGCTGTATTGGATAACCGGATTGACATTATTGCAACCGACCACGCTCCCCACACAAGCGAAGAAAAAGGAAAAGTCTATACAGCCGCCCCTTCCGGCGGTCCTCTGGTGCAACACAGTGTGGTGGCCATGTTTGAGCTTGCCCGGAAGGGTGGCATCACCATTCCCAGGGTGGTTGAAAAGATGAGTCATGCGCCGGCTACCTGCTTTCGCGTCATTGACCGGGGCTACATCAGGGAAGGCTATTTCGCTGACCTCGCGCTCGTGGATGCCAACCGCCCATGGACCGTCTCCTCTGCCAACATCCTGGCTCATTGCGGATGGTCTCCCTTTGAGGGCACCCTATTCCATAGTCAGGTTACCCACACCCTTGTTTCCGGAAGACTCGTTTGGCAGAATGGAGCTCTGATTGAGGGCCCCGGCGGTTGCCGCCTCACTTTTAAAGGTTGGGACTGATCTTGCAAATTTCTGCAGGGTAGCTACCTTTGCACTCCTTTCCGCAAGGAACTGATGGTGAATGTAGCTCAGTTGGTTAGAGCATCAGATTGTGATTCTGAGGGTCGCGGGTTCGAGTCCCGTCTTTCACCCCAATAAAAGCCTCCTCCACGGAGGCTTTCTTGCTTTCGAAGGCTCCCCTTTTACTTTGTGTCATTTTTTTGGTACCTACAGGTCATAGACCCTACAGCCATGGACCAAAAGATCATTGACCTTTTTGACGAGTACACCCACCGGCCATTGAAGCGCGAAGAATTCCTTCGCCGGCTGGCCTCCCTGACCGGAAGCACCGCAGCTGCCCTTGCTGTGCTCCCCTTGCTGGAAGTCAACTACGCCCACGCTCAAACTTTGGACGAGCAGGACGATCGCTTCAAAACAGAAAGAATTATTTACCCGGGTTCAGAAGGTGATATGAAGGGCTATCTGGCATACCCCTCCAAGGGTCCAAAGGCAGGTGGCGTCATTGTGATTCATGAAAACCGTGGCCTCAATCCGCACATTGAGGATGTGACACGCCGGATGGCGCTGGCTGGATTCGTCGCCCTGGCGCCAGACGGTCTCAGTCCGCTCGGCGGCACCCCTGAAAATGCGGATCAGGCAAGGGACATGTTTCAGAAACTGGACCCTGCCAAAACCACTGCCAACTTCTCAGCCGGATTCGACTACCTTGCTTCACGAGGGCTTACCAACGGAAAATTTGGATGCGTCGGCTTTTGCTGGGGTGGTGGTATGGCCAATAACCTTGCGGTGAACCGACCGGACCTGAAGGCCGCTGTTCCCTTTTACGGCAGGCAACCAGCGGCCACTGATGTTCCACGGATCAAAGCCGCCTTGCAACTTCATTATGCGGGGATGGATGAACGCATCAATGCAGGGATAGAACCATTTGAAACAGCACTGAAAGCTGCAGGGGTGCCTTACCAATTGTTCGTCTACCCGGACGCGCAACACGCATTTCATAACGATACTGCACCCACCCGATACAACGAGGCCGCCGCCAAACTCGCCTGGTCACGAACGATCGATTTCCTTCGAGAAAAATTGTCGTGAGTGAACCGGTAAGCATTATTCCTTTCGGTAATTTTAGGTTGCATGTTACGCTGGCGGGATTTTGAATCGTTTCCACTGGATCAGCAGGTGAAAGCCCTGTATGAAAACGGGACTTTTGTGATGGGCATTCGCTATTACGGTTATAAGGTCAATTTGTATCTGCTGAACGGTTACTATCTCGAAGTATTCTACAACCACAAGCGTGACTTGATTGAGAAAATCATTCCTTTGGATGTCAGCCACAAGCGAATGAAGTTCTATACAGACCAGATCAAGTTACCCGCTCTTCATTGAGCAGCGGTCTGCTCCTGACGTCTATGAGATCCTTATTTACTTCCCTGCTGCGCCTCACTCGTTCCGGAAACCTTCTGATTATTGCCATAACACAGTACACCGCAGTCAAATTCCTCGTGAATCCTGCCCTGGTGTATGACTGGCGCCTGCTGGTATTGTGCGCATCAACGCTGATGATTGCCGGTGGTGGCTACATCATCAATGACTACTACGACATCAAGATTGATCTGATCAACCGCCCCGAGCGTGTGGTGATCGGAAAATCGATCACCCGCCGTTATGCTCTGCTCTACCACACGCTACTTTCTTTCACTGGAACCGCTTTGGGATTCCTTGTGGGTTGGAAACTGGGCGTCGCAAATTTCGCCTCAGCATTTCTGCTGTGGCTCTATTCCAACAGCTTGAAACGCCTTCCCTTTGTTGGCAACCTCGCAGTCGCCCTGCTCACAGGCGCTTCGCTGGTTGTATTGTTGCTGCTGGATGGATATCACGACAAGGTGATCCTCTATGCACTATTTGCATTCTCCATGACACTGATCCGGGAAATCATCAAAGACATGGAGGACCTGAAGGGCGACCATACCTTTGGGTGCAAAACGCTACCCATTGTTTGGGGACTCCTGCGCACCAAACTCTTGCTCTATTTCCTGATCGTATTGTTTGCAGGTGGCATCCTGGCGATCAACCGGTTTGTGATGCCTCTTCCACTCACCTATTTCGAAGTATTTTTGTTTCTGCCCCTGGCACTCCTTGCCCTCTATCTTATCCGTGCTGATACCAAGCGAGACTTCCAGCTTCTGAGTCTCGCATGTAAAATCATCATGATACTGGGAGTGGCAAGCATGGCCATCATATAAGCAATCAGACAACCACCATGTCATTCACAACCTCCTTTCACAATATGCTCTCGTTTATCTGGAAATGGATCCGCCGGATCCTCCTCACGGGTCTGCTGCTCGGCCTCACCGCAGGCGCATTCCTGTATTTTGGCACGTACGAAGATGGTGTACGTGCCGGCACGATTATCCGGATCAGCGAAAAGGGAATTCTGTTCAAGACTTTCGAAGGTCAGTTGAACCTCGAGACGTTTGGCTCGCTCAAGAATGTGACACCGATAAAGGAGACGTTTGAGTTTTCTGTAGAAAGTGATCAAACTGAAGTTATCAAGGCCCTTCAGGAAGTTGCCCTGAGTGGTGAACGGGTGAACGTTCACTATGTCAAAAGGTATATCACGGCACCCTGGCGGGGAGAAACCAAGTACTTCGTCACTGCCATAGAACGGGGCAAACACTGACCAGAGCCAGACAGCCAGTAATATAAAACCACGCACATGAAAAAACTGACTCACGCACTTCTCTTCCTTCTGTTCTCGTATTCTTCACTGGCCCAATCCAGTAGCTACCTGTTGCTTGCAGACCGTGTATTTGATGGCGAGGCCATGCACGATGGCTGGGCAGTGGTTGTCAGCGGAGATCGCATTATGGCGGTTGGGCCCCGTGAAAAAGTTGCTGTGCCGAAAGGCGCAACAACCATTCAGTACAACAATGCTACCATTACTCCGGGTCTGATTGAAGGGCACTCCCACTTGTTGTTGTATCCCTACAACATCACCGACTGGGACACGCAGGTACTTAAGGAATCCGATTCCTATCGCACGGCCAGAGCAACGGTTCATGCCAGAAATACACTGATGGCAGGATTCACGACGGCGAGGGACCTGGGCACAGAAGGCGCAGGTTATTCGGACGTGGCACTCAAGCGGGCAATCAACGAAGGAATTATCCCCGGTCCCCGACTGATGGTGGCCGGCCGGGCCATAGTAAGCACCGGATCCTACGGACCGAAAGGATATGACAATGACATGAGCATTATGCTGGGCGCCGAACCAGCGGATGGTAACGACCTGATCCGGGTCGTGCGTGATCAAATTGGCAAGGGGGCCGATTTCATCAAGATTTATGCAGACTACCGATGGGGTATTCAGGGAGAAGATCAGCCTTCATTCACGCTGGACGAACTTAAATTGATTAATGAAGTTACCCGGAGCAGTGGTCGGGTAATGGTTTGTCATGCCAAGTCCAGAGAAGCGATTCGTCGGGCCGTACTGGCAGGGGCTGAAACAATAGAGCATGGTGATTTCATTGACCTCGAAACAGGCAAGCTCATGAAAGAGCACAATGTCACTTATATCCCCACCATCGCTGCCGTGGACCAAATCACGCAATACCGCGGTTGGAAAAAAGGCACTGCGCCTGATCCGGCCAACATCATTAACAAAAAGAACAGTTTTCGTGCGGCCATCCAATCTGGAGTTGCCATTGGAATGGGTGGGGATGTTGGTGTATTCCCGCATGGAGAAAACGTGCTGGAACTTGAATTGATGGTTGAATACGGACTGCCGGTAATGGACGCCCTGCGCGCGTGCACCAGTGTCAACGCGCGAGCCTTTCATCTCGATCAACAATTCGGGTTTCTGAAAGATGGCTTCAAGGCTGATGTCGTGGTCGTTTCTGGAGATCCCGGTCGCAATATTTCAGACCTTCGCAAAGTCAAGTTTGTGATGAAAGACGGTGTGGTTTATCGCAAAGAGAATTAACTTCGATCAAATCTGATCCCTATGAATCGCAAACAAGCACTGAAGACTCTTGCCGCCGGTGCAGCAGGATCCTTTGCCATACCCAGCCTTGCAAAAGCCATGAATGCCACTATCCCCTCTGAGTTGAAGAACCAGATCAATCACTCCGTTTGCCAGTGGTGCTACTCCTCCATGCCTCTTGAAGACCTTGTTGTGGCGGCAAAAGGTATGGGTATCAAGTCTGTTGAACTGCTTACTCCGGAACAGTGGCCGGTGGCCATCAAGCATGGTTTGACAGTGGCCATGGCCTATGCAAATGACCTTGGTCTTTCGAAAGGATTCAACGATACCACCCTGCACGATAAGCTACTCAAAGATTATACTGCGAATATTCCCAAGGCGGCCGATGCCGGGCTGAAGAATGTGATCTGTTTCAGTGGCAATGCCAATGGTTTGTCTTCTGAAAAGGGCCTGGAGAATTGTGCAAAAGGCCTTGAACCTGTGCTCAAGGTGGCGGCCAGACACAACATCACGGTGTGCATGGAACTCCTCAACAGCAAGGTTGATCACAAGGACTACCAGTGCGATCACACAGAATGGGGTGTACAATTGTGTGAAAAGCTGGGGTCTGACAACTTCCGTCTGCTCTACGATATCTACCACATGCAGATCATGGAAGGCGATGTAATTGCCACTATTAACAAGCATGCAAAGTACATCGCGCACTACCACACTGGCGGTGTGCCAGGCAGAAATGAAATTGATGAATCACAAGAACTCTACTATCCTGCGATAATGCGAGCCATTGTAAAGACCGGATTTAAAGGATATGTGGCGCAGGAATTCATTCCCAGCAGGCCAGACAAGATGTCATCGCTTCGTCAGGCTGTGGGGATCTGCGATGTGTAAAGGGAATCAGATTCCCTTTGCAATTTCTATAAAATCCCGCGCCTTCAGGGAAGCTCCGCCCACCAGTCCGCCATCGACGTCGGGCATGGCAAACAGTTCTTTAGCGTTGTCAGGCTTTACACTGCCGCCGTACAGAATCGAGATAGTCTCTGCGGTGGGTTTTCCGTATTTCCCAGCCAGGTGCTGTCGAATGACCGCATGCATATCCTGTGCCTGTTGTGATGTTGCCGTCTTGCCGGTACCAATGGCCCACACGGGCTCATAAGCAATTACCACGCGTCGAATCGCATCCTCACCCAGATGAAAAAGGCTTTCCTCCACCTGTTTCTTGACAAGAGCTTCGTGGGTCCCTTGCTCGCGGATTTCCAGAGGTTCACCACAACAGAAAATGGGTGTAAGGCCAGCCGCCAGGACCTTGTCAACCTTTTTAGCGAGCAAAGCCCCGCCCTCCAAAAAATACTGCCTGCGCTCACTGTGGCCCAGAATCACGTATGGAACATTCAAAGATTGAATCATGATTGCAGAGACTTCACCGGTGTAGGCTCCCGAATCATGCTCACTGCAATTTTGTGCACCAACCGCAATGCCAGTCCCAACCAGCAATGAATTCACTTCATGGAGATAGAGGAACGGAGTGCAAAGAATCAATGAGGCCTGGCCTGACAATTCCGCTTTAGCCAACTGTATCACTTCGGCCGTAAGGGCTCTTGCCTCAGCGAGGGTCTTGTTCATCTTCCAGTTGCCGGCGACTATTTTCTTTCTCATGATAGGTATTATTTGTTTTCAAAGACAAGTGTTCCGGAGGGGTTCTGCTGCATGAGCCGCATGCTTTTGATGGGGCCTTTGTACGTTACATGGACCAGATTGGATTGGTCTTCCCAGGTTTCAGTGATGGAATCGTGAAAGATCTCAATGGCTCTGAATTTCCTGACCTTTTCGATTTCCACATAGCACACAATTGCCACGTCGTCGATTTCATGTCCGAGGTAGTGAATTACCTGAGGTTTACCGTCAAGTTTCACCCGGAGGTGTTCAAGCAAATACTCCTTGACGAGGTCATCAGTTTTCAATCCTCCTTTGGGCTCCAGTATTTCAAGCATCTGGTCTTTCCGTTTGTTGCGGATGGATAATTCCAGATCATCTATGAACAGCCTGACGGTTGCCTGAAGCGCTTTGTCCTTTTCATTGTAGTTGAATTCTGTAACGGATACATGCACCGGGTGCATCCAGAGGGTCAAAGCGGCGAAAAAGTGCGAGAGGATGATAGTGAGGTTCATTAGCGGGGTCAAAATTGGATAACTCCTGTCAAGTTTGCAATGGGAAAGTTTTTGAACCGAATCAGGTGGCAATCTTTACCTTTGCATCGAATTTTTATGGCAAACATTGTAGCAATCGTCGGTAGACCCAATGTGGGCAAGTCCACATTTTTTAATCGCCTGGTCGAAAACCGCGACGCAATCATGGACGATACACCAGGTGTGACACGCGACCGGCATTACGGGTATGCAGAATGGAATGGGAAGTTCTTCACCGTCATTGATACAGGGGGATATGTCACAGGCTCTGATGACAAGTTTGAGTCCGAAATCCGCAAGCAGATTGATATGGCCATTGGAGAAGCCAATGCCGTTATTTTCATGGTGGATGCAAAAGATGGGCTTACCGGCTACGACAAAGAGTTTGCCAATCTTCTGCGCAGGCACAAAAAGCCTGTATTTCTGGCAGTCAACAAGACGGATACTCCCAACAAGTCCATCCACGCCGTGGAATTCTACGAATTGGGCATGGGGGACATCTATCCTATGTCGTCAGCCAATGGCAGTGGGACAGGGGAACTCCTGGATGAACTTGTAAAATTGTTCCCTTCTGACGGCCTGGAAGATCCGCACGCCGGTATACCCAAGATTGCCATTCTGGGTCGCCCGAATGCAGGTAAATCGTCTTTGCTGAATGCCTTGTTGGGAACAGAGCGCAGTATTGTTACAGACATTGCGGGAACCACCCGCGACGCGATACACTCGCGTTATACTCTGTTCGGAAAAGACTTCATCCTCATTGATACTGCAGGGCTAAGAAAGAAATCCAAGGTTCGTGATCAGATTGAATTCTACTCTGTGCTCCGCTCATTGAAGGCTCTGGAAGATTGCGATGTCTGCATTATCGTGCTGGATGCAGAACGAAAACTGGAATCACAAGACGTCAATATCATCACACTGGCTGCGAAGCAAGGCAAAGGAATGGTCATCATGGTGAATAAGTGGGATGTGGTGGAAAAGACCTCCAAAACTGCTGAGGAATTCCGCAAGGAAATCTATGAGGCTCTCCAGCCGATCGATTATATCCCTGTGATCTTTGGATCTGCCCTTCAAAAGCAGCGGATTTATCAGGTCATTGAAAAGGCGGTGGAGGTCTATCACAACAAGACCAAGAAGGTGCCAACCTCTGAACTAAATGATGCGTTACTGCCGGAAATCGCCCGAAATCCGCCCCCTTCCTACCGGGGGCAGCACATCCAGATCAAGTACATAACACAGGTAAATACAGCGGTTCCATCGTTTGCATTCTTTTGCAACCACCCCCAGCAGGTGATCGAAAGCTACCGCCGTTTTTTGGAGAATAAGCTCCGCCTGAGGTTCGATTTTTCGGGGGTCCCGGTAAGGCTGTTCTTCCGTAAAAAATAAATTTTCCTAGGTTTTAGGCCCCGGATTGACCGTTCATCGTATATTTGCGGACTAAAATTCAAAAACCTGTAAACTATGAAAAAGGTAATCGCATTGATGATGGTGTGCGGTTTTGCATTTGCTTTTGTAGCATGTGGTGGCGGCGCCAAGAAAGATGAAGCCGCTCAAGACACTACGAAAGTTGCAGATACCACCGCTGTTGCTCCTGCTGACTCTGCTGCTGCTGACACTGCTGCCGCTAAGTAATCGGAACAACCTCAACAACCAGAAGGCTTTAGATATCTAAAGCCTTTTTTATTTTATGTCCGCGCCAACAGTAACTGAACTGCTCTCCCGGCACATCCCCAAAGAGGCGATCTGGTATTGCCAGGACTTACGCCAGCGATATCCATTTGATTTCAAGGTGCGCGGAGCCCGTCTGACCAAGGCAGGTGACTTTACCGTACGGCCAGGCAGGAGGTCATTGATCACTGTGAATGGCGATCTCCATCCATACCTCTTTCTTGTAACCTATATCCACGAATTCAGTCATCATGCCGTACACATGGTATACGGCAACCATGTTGAGCCACATGGAAAAGAATGGAAACTGGCATTTCGCACATTCATGGAACCACTCATGGGGCGTGCTATTTTTCCTCCTGACCTGGAGCAAGCGCTCATTCGTCACATGAAGGATCCTATGGCCTCTCCTTTCTATGATCCCAAACTGATGGCTGCCTTCAGAAAGCATGACCCTTCGCAGAAAGATGCACTGACACTTGATGCGCTTCCCTTAGGCTCTGTCTTCAGCCTGCATCAACGGGTTTACAAAAAGGGTGCTAAGCGAAGAAGCAGGTACGAGTGCGTTGAGATTGAATCGGGAAGAAAGTACCTTGTGCCTGCAGATGCTGTCGTTCATCCTTCCACACCGTCAGAAATGACCTGATGTATCCCAAACTGATAGAAATAGGTCCTGTTACACTTTACTCGTACGGCATGTGCATTGCCCTTGGGGCCATCATGGGCTTTCTGTACATGGCGCGGCAAGGCCACAAACAGTTCGGAACTTCATTCGACCGTTCCAATAGCCTCTTTCTGTGGCTCGTTCTGTCCGGTGTAGTGGGCGGTAAAGTCTTCTTGTTTTTCGAAAATCCCTCGCACTACCTGAATGGTCCAGCTGAGTTGTTTTCCGGAAGTGGGTTCGTCTTCTTTGGTTCGTTGCTGCTGTGCATTCCCACCATGCTGCTCTTCTTCAGACATTATCACATTCCAGTCCGCGGGATGCTCGACATCATGGCAATTGTTACCCTGATTGTGCATGGATTCGGCAGAGTCGGTTGCTTTCTCGCAGGATGCTGTTATGGCATTCCCACCGATTCCATCCTCGGTGTAACATTCACGAGCGAATCGTGTCAGGCGAGGCCGTTAGGAGTGCCTTTGCATCCCACACAATTGTACGAGGCCAGCTTTCTTTTCGTCTTGCTTGGCATCCTTTGGTTCTTTAGCCCCATAAAGAAATTTGATGGGCAGATTTTCCTGTTATACCTGATGTCTTATGCGGCAGGTCGTTCCGTACTTGAGATATTTCAGATCGG
>JAIBBB010000248.1 GCA_019694905.1 Cyclobacteriaceae bacterium | reverse complement strand
TCCCTGACTCTGTCCGGATAGACCAGCAAAGCCGGGCTGTCCAGATCTTCGGGGGACGAAAGCGCGTACCATTCAGCCATTTTTCACTTTTTGTATGTTAGCAATTGCCCTTCTTGTTGCTTGCTCAATGCCAACCCAGTCTTTGGCAGCAATCATCTCACGCCGGAAGAGCCCTGATCCCATTCCAACGCAAGCAACACCCGCACGAAACCACTCCTTGAGATTGGACTCTGTGTTCTCCACCCCACCACTGGCCATCAGCAATAGGTCCGGGCACGGTGCTTTGATTGCGGATACGAATGAGGGGCCACCCAGCAGGTGGGCCGGAAATAGCTTGACCAGTCTTGCCCCAAGTTGTTGCGCCCTGAGAACTTCTGTCAGGGTCGCAGCTCCAGGAATCACATAGCATGAATGTTGAATGGCATAGGAAATTACCGGCTCCTGCAGCGCTGGTGAAACAAGAAATGCTGCGCCTAATTCATGAAATGCAATGGCCTCATCCACATTCCTGATGCTCCCAGCGCCCAAAATGATCCCTGGGCAGGTTGCGTGTATTTCGGGGGAGATTTCCCTGAAGACCTCAAGTGCTGTGGTGGATCGGTTGGTGAACTCAAATAATCTCGATCCGCCGCGGTACGCTGCCTGAATGACGTGGACAGAGTTTCTGGGGTCATCGTCATTGTAGAGCGGCAACAGGCCAGCCTGCAGGAGCGACTGGTGAATCAATTCGGTCTCTGAAGCTTTCATGTTATCGGATGATCTTGCCAGTGGAGAGCCTCTGCTGGATGCCTGCAATATCAGATAATTCCATAATGGGTTGGTCGCCGGCAATGGAGTGTTTGCACACGCCACATGCCGTTGCAAACGATATGCAGTCCTGTCCTGACATCTTTTGGAGTGCGCCATGAATGATACCTGCCGTGAACGCATCTCCGCTTCCTATCCGGTCGATTACCTGATACAAATGGTATGCATTGGACCGGTAAATACCCTGGCCGTCAATCATCGTTGCCTGATAGACCAGGGCTCCGTTTTCGTCGCTGCGTTTTGTCATGGCGAGGCGCTGAAGAGAAGGGATTTCCTTCTTAAGGAAATTCCAGGCTTGCAAGATGTACTCGACACCATCTGCCCTGGGTCTGAATCCATAGTAGGCCTCCAGCGCATCAAGATCACCAATCAGGGAGGTGCAATGGCTGAGAAGCGCTGGCATCACCTGACTTGGCTGAACCCCGTACTGCCACAGTTTGCTTCTTAAATTCAGGTCTGCCGAGATAGGTATCCCGAGTTTTGCCGCCGTGGTCACCGCGTCATTCACCACCTGGGCGGCCCGGGAAGAAACAGCCGGTGTGATCCCGGACCAATGCAACCATTGGGTGCCCTGTAGCATGCGGCCCCAATCGTACAGGGATGGGTCAACTGTAGCAAACGCTGATTGGCTCCTGTCGTAGATCACTTCAGTGGGGCGGATCGAGGGGCTTACTTCAGTGAAGTACAAACCCATCTTTTCACCGCTCAGAATGACATGGGAGGTATCAATGCGGTGCTGTGCCAGGTTTTGCATGGCTCCCTTTCCCAGTGCATTGTGCGGGAGCGCAGAAGCGAATCCAACCCTATGTCCTAAACGAGACAACAGTATGGCGGTATTGAGTTCTGCACCGCCGTAGAAAATTTGAAGGGAAGTAGATTGCTCAATGCGTTGCCCCGGCTGGGTACTCAACCGAAGGAGCATTTCACCGAGACAGGTTATTCCATGGCTCATATTGACTCAAACAAGGCTTCGATTTCTACAGGAATGTTATCCGGAAGAGAACCCATGCCCACCGCTGAACGGACACCGACACCATTTTCATCACCCCATATTTGAGCGAAGAGTTCACTGCATCCGTTGATTACATACGGATGCCGGCCAAAGCCAGGCACTGCGTTGACCATCCCAAGTACTTTTACCACCCGCTTGATTTCATTGAGGCTGCCGAGATTCGATCGAAGTGTGGACAGTATGGCTAGACCGACTTGTCTGGCTGCAAGCTTTCCCTCTTCGACAGTGAGATCATCACCCACCCGACCAATGATCAATGAGCCATCGTTCTTTACAGTACCATGCCCGGAGACATAGATCTGATTGCCAATTTTGAGAAATGGCTTATATACGCCCAATGGTTTGGGTGGGGGAGGAAGTACGAGGGAAAGACGGGCAAATTGTTCTTCAGGTGTAAGCATGGGTTGTGTTTAATGAAGTGCATTGATCAGAAGGACTCCCGCCAATCCGCTGAACGCCACAATGGTCTCCATCAGTGACCATGACCGGATTGTTTCACGAATCGAGAGGTTGAAATACTCTTTGAAAAGCCAAAAGCCGGAATCATTGACGTGCGAAAACATCAGACTGCCTGCGCCAATGGCAAGCACCATAAGGTTTGGGTCTGCTCCAGACTGCTCAAGGAGCGGAAGCACGATACCAGCTGCCGTCAGACCTGCCACAGTGGCGGAGCCAACACATACCCGGATGATGGCGGCAATCAACCAGCCAAGCACGAGGGGATGCACTGGCAATCTGGCGAGACCTTCTGCGATGGTAACACTTACGCCACTGTCTATGAGCACCTGCTTGAGGGCGCCGGCACCTCCCATGATCAGAAGAATCATTCCGATGTCTTTCACGGCATCAACGTACACGGACATCACATCGGCAATGGATCTTCCCAGCCGGACCCCCAGCGACCATGTCGCATATAACACGGCCAGCAACATGACCACCGCCGGATCGGCGAAGAAACTGATCAGCGACCTGGTCATGCCGGTTGGCTGCGTTACGAGGAGCAGGAGCGAAGACGCCGAAAGCAACAGAACTGGCAACAGAGAGGAGAGCGCAGACTGTGCCACCGTTGGTGTCTGATAGTTGCTCTCTTCTGTTTTTGCAAAGGTCTTAAGCATGGGCTTCTGAAGACCTTTGAGACTTTGTGTGAAGACAGGCCCTGCAAGAATAACTGTCGGAATGCCAATCAGCACCCCATACCATAACGTGGTGCCCATATCGGCGTGAAACTGGGCAACCAGTGCAGTGGGGGAAGGATGGGGCGGGAGAAAGCCATGGGTGACTGAAAGGGCTGCGATCATGGGAAGCCCTGTATACACGGCCGGGAGTTTGTAGCGGTATACCACGGAAAAGATCAGGGGGATCACCAGGACAAATCCTACCGTGTAGAACATGGTGATTCCAATTACGAATCCGGTTGCCATCAAGCCCCACTGGATACGTTTGAGCCCGAACAAACCCATCATGGCGTCGGTGATCCGGAGTGCGGCACCTGAATCTGCCACCAGTTTGCCCAGCATGGCACCCCCAACAACAATAATCACGAGTGAACCCAGCATGTCCCCGATACCCTTTTGTACCGAAGCACTGACCGAAGCTGCGGGCATGCCCAGGAGTAGTCCACCCAACAAAGAAATGATCAGAAAAGCGAGGAAGGCATTGATCTTCCAAAGCGAGATCAACAGGATCAGAAAGGTGATGCACGACAGGACAATCAGTACTTCCATACCTGTCGGAAAGTGGTGTCAGAATTTATCAGGAAGCTGAACAATGCGAACAACAATTTCATGCGGGTCGCCGTCTTTGTCCTTGAGTTGGAACCGTACAACAGGATTATCCCTGTTGAGGTCACTTTCAACTTTCACTACTTCGTTTCCCTGCAAGTGCTTTTGGATATCCTTCTGCAGGATGAAGAGTGCGTTGGCGAAATCAACTTCGAGCGGGCTGGGGTTATACGAGGAGGTCTTCATGAATTGAGCATTTGAGGAGTTCCTACCAACGGATTAACGCAGATGCCCAGGTGAACCCGCTGCCAAAGGCTGCCAGACAAAGTAAGTCATTTTCCCGGACTCTTCCCTGTTCAAATGCCTCACTGAGGGCAATGGGAATGGAAGCTGCCGTCGTGTTGCCATAATGCATGATGTTATTAAATACCTGTTCATTTTGAAGGCCCATCTTTTCCTGTATGAACTGGCTGATTCGAAGGTTCGCCTGGTGGGGTATCAGGAGGCTGATTTGGTCCTTCGTGACTTGATTGGCGACCAACGCCTCGTTGATAACCTCTGTGAAGCGAACAACAGCATGCTTGAACACCTGGCTGCCGTTCATCACCACTTTGTACGTTGTTGTGTCCAGAATCTGCTCGGGTTGCCTTTCTTCACGCGGGCGGCTGCTCCCTGGGTCTCTCACATACAGTTCTTCTGCAAATCGACCATCGCTGTGGAGGTGAGTGGACAAAATGCCTGGCTTCTCAGAGGGCCTCAGCACAACGGCACCGGCCCCGTCACCAAAAATTACGGCGGTGTTTCTTCCGCGCGTCGTCACATCCAGTGCGGTTGATTGAATTTCCGCTCCAACCACAAGAATAGTCTTGTACATACCGGACTTGATGAACTGATCCGCCACTGACAGTGCGTAGATAAATCCAGAGCAGGCATTGCGAATATCCAGCGCACCAATTCCTTCAAGTCCAAGTTCACGCTGAAGCAGCACGCCTGATCCAGGGAAGTAGTAGTCGGGCGTAATGGTTGCAAAAACGATAAAATCAACTTCTTTAACGCCAATCCCGGCACGCTCCAGTGCTTTGAGGGACGCGCGGGCGGCCAAATTGGCGACGGTATCCTTGGTGGGATCCACCCATCGCCTTTCATGGATGCCTGTGCGTTCAACAATCCAGGCATCGTTCGTGTCCATCAGTGAAGACAGGTAGTCATTCGTGATGACCTGATCGGGGACGCAGTGTCCAACCCCAACAATTTTTGAATATGACATGATCGTTCGCGTGAAAGTTTGAAGATAGGAAATAGTTCGTTCAGCCGACAGAAAAATCGGATGAATGGACCCGTTTCAATCCCACCATCAGACTACAATGTTGACGATTCGGCCTTGTACAATGATTACTTTCTTGGGCGACTTCCCCTCAAGCCACTTTCGAACAACTTCCGATGCAAGGATGGCTCGCTCCATTTCTTCTTTCTGCGCGTCCAGTGCGAAATTGATGGTAGTCCTTACTTTGCCATTGATGCTGATGGGGTAGTCAAAGGATTGCTCCACCAGGTACTCTTCCCGGACATCAGGGTACCGCGCATTGAGCACCGATTCGGTGTGCCCCAGCAAGGCCCACATCTCCTCAGCCATGTGAGGGGCAAAAGGCGACAAGGCAATTACCAGAGGCTCAAGGATGTCTCGCTTGTTGCACTTCAGCGAAGTGAGTTCGTTGGCACATATCATGAATTCACTCACACAAGTATTGAACGAATACGCTTCAATATTCTGTTCAATCTTCTTGAGCGTACGGTGAAGCACTTTCAATTCAGGCGTGGCAGGCTTCTCTTCAGAAATCGTCCATGTACCGGCGGCATTGTGCGCAAGATTCCAGAATCTTCGCAGAAACTTGTAAACCCCGTCTATGCCATTCGTGTTCCAGGGTTTTGACATCTCCAATGGACCCAGAAACATTTCGTACATACGGAGAGTATCTGCGCCGTAGCGCTCAATGATGTCATCAGGGTTAACCACATTGAAATATGATTTGCTCATCTTCTCAATGGCGGATCCGCAGATGTACTTGCCATCTTCCAGGATGAATGTGGCAGTTTCAAAATCAGGCTTCCAGCGACGAAAAGCTTCTGTATCCAACTCAAGCCCGTTGACGATGTTCACATCAACGTGAAGCGGATCCGCCTCGTATTGCCCTTTCAATCCGTCGGAAACAAATTGGTTAGTCCCGCGTACCCGATATACAAACCTCGAATCTCCGGTGATCTTCCCCTGGTTAATCAGTTTCTTGAAGGGTTCGTCAAAGTTGAGGTATCCCAAATCATGAAGGATTTTCACCCACAGACGGGAATAGAGCAGGTGCGCAACGGCGTGCTCAGAACCTCCAATGTAGACATCCACCTGATTCCAGTAGTCCAGCGCAGCGCGACTAGCAAATGCTTCCTGGTTACCCGGGTCCATGTAGCGCAGGAAGTACCAGGCGGCGCCCGCATGGGTGGGCATCGTGTTGCTGTCCCTCTTTCTGCCTGGTGCAAAATCAATCCACTCTTTCAGGTTGGCCAGTGGACCTTCACCATTGCCTGAGGGCCGGAAGTTGTTGGTATCGGGGAGCCTCAAAGGTAACTCTGAGTCAGCCATGGCATAGGGAATGTA
>JAIBBB010000037.1 GCA_019694905.1 Cyclobacteriaceae bacterium | reverse complement strand
CTTGAATTTCCTGCAGCGCATTACCTTGCCAGCCATCTCCGCACGCAACCGCTATTTGTCTGACACGCTGAAGGGATTACTCGCGAGGCGCAGCGATGTGCGGATCCTGAGCCACCCGGATGTTTCGTGCTCCGCACCGGGGTCCACCATTTTTGAAATCGACGGACTGGATCCGGTACGGGAAGTGGCACGACTCGAACAATCAGGAATTTATATTGACGAACATGTGCGCGATGGCCACCAGGCACTGCGCATCTCCACACACTACTACAATACCGAAGCCGAGATCGAGCGGGTATGCAAGGCCCTGGGCCGCTGACGGTTTTTATTCCTTGTCCCCCGCTTTCAGAAACTTCACGCGGTAGGCAGAATAGTATTCGGCCACTGTGTCGTGCTGGTCTTTAAAAAACAGGCGCGCCTCCTGGCCGAGGTTCACACTGGTCCGCTTCTCGCGCACGTCGTCCGGTGAATTTGTCGGCTGCAGTGAGGGATACCACAACACCCGGTCGGGCATGTCCAGCAGCAACACAGGTTTCGTCCACTGTTGGGAGTTGTCGCCGGCGCCGAGGTCTTTGTGCGGGTTGTAAGAGATGTAGATTTTTCCGCCGTGCCACCACGGTCCTTCAGCGCGGGCCATCAGCATCACCCAGGCGTTGAGGTAGGAGTTCCAGCTCACCGAAGGTCCCCACTGGAAGAATCCTTCTTTCGACGAGGCGGCACCACCCCCTTCTTCTTTGGGGACGCGGACGGCCGTGATGGGTTGACCGATACCGTCATGGGCGGCGTTGAATCCGGTGCCGTCCCAGCGGCGCGCTTTTCCTTCGGGTGCGTCAAGGTCGGCAATGGCGACGCGGGCCACGCTGATACACTGGCCGCTCCACTCGGTGTCGCGGCTGTAAGTTGCCGAATCGTAGACGCCCGGATAGCCGTACTCGCCGTAAAACAGATAAAGGTAGTCGCCACTGCGCACGGCGGACGGATCGCCTACACCGCCGGCAAAGCCCAGTGTGTTGTTGTGCGGTTTCAGGATCATGCGCGGCTGCAGGTCTTCAAGGAAGATGCCGCGGTTGTCCCAGCTGCGGCCACCGTCGGTGGACTTCATGATGCCGATGCGGCACACGGAAGCGGGTGTGGTCGGGCCCGTCAGGCCCTGCGGCCACCTTTTGTCGATGTAGCCCTTGCCTGTGGCGGCGTCATAGGGGAGCGTGGCGGGATAATTCTCGTTGTGGTACACAGCGTACAGCGTGCGGCCCGATGCATCGGTGTCCGACTGATAGACAGTTTCAAACCAGATGGCGCCATGGAGCCCCGGCGTACCGGGCGCGGTGTTGGGCGGAAGGACTGGTTCCGTGAATTCCTCGGGTCGCCGGCTGAAGACTTCGTCGGCATGGCTGCCGCTGGCGAACTTGAGGTCGTGGGCATAGCCCCACAGTGGGTCTTCGCCGTATTTGCCGGGGAAGATGCGCAGGGTATCGCCCACCCATACTTCGGCCATGTTGCAGTCCACGAAAGAGTTGAACTTGAATTTTTCGGTAGGAATGAGCACGGCGCGCGGCGCAAAGTCAGATTTTTCTGTGCACGCCAGCAGCAGAAGGGAGGTTGCAGCGGCGAAGAGGCTGCGGGAGCGAAGGGAAGATAGGATCATGCGCCAGGCTTTTTCGTTTCGTTGAGTTTGAGGACATATACGTACGGCCAGTATTTGCCTGTCACCAGCATGAGGCCGGTGTCGGCGTGCCACGCGATGCCGTTGAGGACGTCGATCTGTGAGTGGGCATTACGCGCCTGTGCAGCGAGCGGTGTGAGGTCCAGCCTGCCCACCACGGTGCCGGTGGCAGGGTCGATCTTCACGATGATATTGGTCTGCCAGACGTTGGCGTAGACAAAGCCGTTGATGTACTCCAGCTCGTTGAGTTTGGTGACCGGGCCGGTTTCATCTTTCACTTTCAGTTTGCGCGTCACCTCCAGTGTAGTGGTGTCGAGGAAAGAAAGCTGGTCCGACCCGTCGCTGAGGATGAGGTTGGCGTTGTCGTGGGTGATACCCCAGCCTTCGCCGGCGAGGTCGAAGTCGCGGAGTTTGGCAAAGGTTTTCAGGTCGTATACAAAGCCCACCTTGGTGGTCCAGGTGAGTTGATAGATTTTGTTGTGGAGGATGGTAATGCCTTCTCCGAAGTAGGTGTTCCTGAGTTCCACCTTTTTGTCGGCGATGCCGGTTTTCACATCCACCAGGCCAATCCAGGAGGCTCCTTCCTGACCGGTGCTTTCGTAGAGTTGTCCGTTGTGGACGACGAATCCCTGCGTGTAGGCTTTGATATCGTGGGGCCAGGCCGCGCGCAAGGTATACGACAATTTCAGCGGGTCTTCGGTGACGGTCTCGGCGGGTTTGGTGCCGCACTGCTGGAGAAGGAGGGTAGAAGCAATCAGCAGGCAGACAACCAGGGTGCGGGGTAGCGGGACGTTCATAAGATGGCAAGATAGGGCGGTCCCTGCGGAAGTGCAATTGCACAACTTTGATCAGGATTGATATGGATGGGTGCGGCAGGAAACAAAGAAGGCTGACGACTCAGCCTTTGTTTCTGGGAGCTGCGAGGTTTGAACATTCCACCCTCTGGCGCCCCAAAGGGATTTCCGAAAGGCTACAAAATGAAAAAAGGTTGCTTCTCGCAACCTTTTCTTTGTGGGAGCTGAGGGGTTCGAACCCCCGACCCTCTGCTTGTAAGGCAGATGCTCTGAACCAGCTGAGCTAAGCTCCCTTGGATTTGGGATTGCAAAGGTAAGCGAGTTTTCCACTTGCGCAAAAAAAATAGTAGCCTTCATGCTCAGGATGGCGGTCCGGATCCCAACTACCTGTATAGCAAGATTGCCAGCACATTGCTGATGCCCCAAAATGCGCTGCCCATCCAATGACATGACTTCAGACATCCCCCCACCCTGATTGATCTCTGTCCGCAGGCGGTCGTCAGTACTTATATTTATATACACCCCAAAACACCCCATGAAGTCTGACAAAATTGAATTCTTCCGGGAAAGCGAAGACATCTTTCTCCGGCACCTTTCTGTGGACTGTGTGATCTTCGGCGTCTTCGGCCAAACGCTCAAAGTACTTGCCCTCAAGTGGAAAGACAACTGGCCCTGGGCTATCCCGGGCGGGTTCGTACGCCACAATGAATCGCTGGATGCCGCGGCTGCCCGCGCGGTGCTCGAACGGCTGGGCATCCTGTCAACGACACTCGTCCAGGTGCACGCCTTTGGCGACCCGGGACGAGAGGTCGGTAAAGCCAGTTTGGTTGTCTCCGAAAAACCCTCCTGGATGGATGATCGTTTTGTCAGCGTCTGTTATTATGGTGTGGTCAAACCCACCAACCTTGAGCTTCAGGTGGAGGACATGTTTGAAAAGGCGGAATGGTTTGAACCTGACTCCCTGCCAGCACTGATCTTCGACCACGCCTCCATGGTTTCCGCCGCCCTCGCTGCGCTGCGCGACAGCCTGTTTCAGCGCCCGTTCGGCAAGGGACTGTTACCGCCCACATTTGCATTGACCGATCTGCAGCAACTGTATGAAACCATCCTCGACAAACCACTTGACACAAACCGGTTTCAGCAATGGATAACTACGGCCGACTTACTCCGGCCTGCCCCGGAAGCCTCAGGTCAGTATCGGTTCAACGATGCGAAGTACGCTGCGAGGGCCATACGTCCCTTCTGAAAATTTCTTCCTTGCGGAATAATCGCCCGTTCCAAATGGTCTAACATTCGATTATCTTGTATCAAAGCCTGCCAACATGAAAAAGAAAATAGGTTATGCCCTCGTCGCCGTTTTGGTACTCATCCAGTTCATCCGCCCGGACCGCAACTTGTCCGACGACCGCACCCTTGACTTCTCGCAGAAATATCCCGTGAGTGAAGAGGTCAAAGCGGTGATGGCTGTCGCCTGCAATGACTGCCACACCAACCTCACGCGCTACCCGTGGTATGCCAACGTGCAGCCATTCGGGTGGATCCTCACCAAACACGTGAATGATGGCAAGCGCCACCTCAACCTGTCCACTTTCCTGAGATTGCCCGTGGCCGTGCAAAATCACAAGCTCGAAGAAATCATCGAACAGGTGAAAGAGAAAGAGATGCCGCTGCCCTCTTACACCTGGCTGGGTCTCCACGCCGACGCCAACCTCACCGACGAACAGCGCGTGCTGATCACCACCTGGGCGCAGGCGCAAATGGATACGCTGCGCGCGCAATACCCGCCCGACAGTCTCGTAATGAAACGCCGCGGCCCGCCGCCGTCCGGCATGTAACTGGGCGGTTGCATTTTCCTTTTCGAGGGTCCCTTTGCTCATGCTGTAAATCCGGCGTGACATCATGGAAATTACTGCTATCTTCCATGACACTCCCGAACCCTGCGCATGCAACTTCAGCTCGTCGACTGGCTCATCATCTTCCTCTACTTTGCCTTTGTGGTGGGCGTGGGCTTTCTCATCCGCAGCAAAATCAAAAGCAGTGACGACTACCTGAGCAGCGATCGCCAGATTCCACTGTGGATCACCAGCCTCGCCTTCATGTCCGCCAACCTCGGCGCACAGGAAGTCATCGGCATGGTGGCCTCCGGCATGAAATACGGCATCATGACGGTGCACTTCTACTGGGTGGGCGCCATCTTCGCCATGGTCTTCCTCGGTGTCTTCATGATGCCTTTCTACTACGGCAGCCGCGCCCGCACCGTCCCTGAATACCTCGCCATGCGCTTCGACGAAAAGACACGCGCCTTCAACGCCGTGTCTTTTGCTGTGATGACCGTCTTCTCCTCCGGCATCTCGCTCTACGCACTCGCCCGCCTGCTCGAAGTCATCGTCGGCTGGAACTTCGACGCCTCCATCTGGGTCGCCGCCGGTATTGTCATGGTGTACACCTTCATGGGCGGCCTCACCAGCGCCGTGTACAATGAAGTGCTGCAGTTCTTTCTCATCGTACTCGGCCTGTCACCGCTGGTGATTGTGTCGATACAGGACGTCGGCGGCTGGTCGGGTATTGTCGCCAACCTGAAACCGGAATGGACCCACGCGTGGCGCTACATGGACCAGGCCGAGCACAACCCCATGGGCCTACAATACGGGCAGTTGCTGTTGGGCCTTGGCTTCGCCATGTCGTTCGGTTACTGGTGCACGGATTTTCTGGTTGTGCAGCGCGCGATGATCGCCCGCAACCTGCGTGACGCCCAGCGCACACCTATCCTCGCCGCGCTTCCTAAAATGCTCATGCCTGTGATTGTCGTGCTGCCGGGTCTCATTGCAGCCGTACTTGTACTCCCCGCATTCCAGACAAAGGGATTTGTCATGCCGCTCGATGAACAGGGCGGCCCGAACTACACAATGGCATTACCTGCACTCATCGCGCACTATTACCCCAGTGGCATCCTCGGCGTCGGCGTCACTGCGCTGCTCGCCTCCTTCATGAGTGGCATGGCGGGCAACGTCACTGCCTTCAACTCCATCGTCACCTACGACATCTACCAGAACTACCTCGCCGCGAAAAAATCTGACCGGCACTATCTCTGGTTCGGCAAAGGCGTCACCATCGTCGGCATCTTTGTGTCGATCGCCACGGCGTACCTCGCACGCACATTCAACAACATCAACGACTTTCTGCAGCTCGTCTTCAGTTTTGTGAACGGGCCCATCTTTGCAACTTTTCTCCTCGGTATGTTCTGGCGCCGGGCGACCGGTCACGGCGCCTTCTGGGGTTTGCTCTTCGGCACGGTCGCTGCAGCGGCCACCCACGGACTGACGGTGGCAGAGGGAAAGGGCGGTTGGCTGGCGCCCTGGTATCCGATCGGCAGCGGCATGGGCCAGGCTTTCGTGGTGGCCTCGGTATCCTGTGTGGCCAACGTCGTCGCCACCATTGTCATCAGCCTGCTCACGCAGGCCAAATCACGGGAGCAACTGGCGGGTCTTGTGTACGAAGGCCATCGCCCGGCGGAAACCCTCGGCGGCCGCTGGTTCACCAGCCCCGTGACCCTCGGCGTATTGCTCATCCTGATCACCCTGTGGCTCAACTATCTCTTCTTCTGATGAAACGCCTCCAACAACTGAGTTTTGTGATCGGCCTCTTCTTCCTGTTGGCAGGCAGCGTGCTGCTTATCAGCTACTACACTTCAGACAGCGGCGACCTCATCAACTTCCGGTCCGGGTGGACCTACGTAGCTTTCGCGGTGCTGATGATGCTCATCCCCCTCCGCGACCGCAGCGGCAAACCCCGCAATTGAGACGTGCAGTCACATTCCGTGGATGAATCGGAATACGAGACGCAGCCCGTCAGCGTTCTTACGTTCAACCATCCACTAACTTTGCCTGATGCGCCTGAAATACCTGCTGGTCCTGCTGGCCATCGTGTCGTGCTCGAAATCCTCAGACCCGACCACCACCGTCACCGATACCAACTTCACAACCGATGACTGGAGCACCGCTACCCACAGCAACACCGTTGACCCTGACTACGCAACAGTATTCGCGCAAGACAAAGTGAATGTTGTCGAGATCACGCTGACTGCCGACCAGTGGACTTCCCTTCAGACCAACATGAAGACCCTCTATGGCTCCGACTTCGGCGCCGGCGGCGGGCAGGGACCCGGTGGCGGGCCCGGTGGCGGAAACCAGGTCACCGCTGAACCGGACTACGTCGCCGTGTCGCTCAAATTCAACAACAAGCAATGGTACAAAGTAGGCTTCCGCCTGAAGGGCAATTCATCCCTCAGCGCTTCGTGGCGATCGGGCATTTACAAACTTCCCTTCCGGCTTCACTTCGACAAGTTCGAAGACACCTATCCACAGATCAAGGACCAGCGATTTTATGGATTCAAGGAACTGTCCATGTCGCCGGCAGCGAAAGACAATTCCCTGATCCGGGAAAAGACCGCCAGCGACATCTTCCGCAAGGCAGGTATCCCTTGCGCCCAGACTTCTTTCTGGCGCGTCTACATCAACTTCGGCAACGGCTCCAAATATTGCGGCGTCTACACGATGGTGGAAATCCCTGACGACACGATGATCAACACGCAGTTTGTCAAGGACGCCGGAAACATCTACAAACCTGAGTCCGCTCTCACCACTTTCAACCAGGCAGACTTTGAGAAGAAGAATAACGAGAAGGCGGCCGACTACTCCGACGTGCAGCAATTCGTCACCGCACTGAACAGCCCGCTGCGCACTTCAGATCCCGTCACCTGGCGGGCAAATCTGGAAGCAGTTTTCGACGTCGATCATTTCCTGCACTGGCTTGCCGTGAACACGACGATGACGAACTGGGATACCTACGGCCGCATGGCGCACAATTATTATCTGTATCACAATGCCGCTGGTAAGCTGGTGTGGATTCCGTGGGACAATAACGAGTCACTTAACCTGACGCAGACCGTGTTGTCGATGTCAATGTCGGAAGTGAGTTCGTCCTGGCCGCTGATCCGCTATCTTATGAACGATGCTGTCTATGTGGCACAGTACAAGCAACACCTGTCGGATTTTCAGACGACATTCACGAGCGACTACGTTGGTGGACTCGTGGACACCTACCATGCACTCATCGCTCCCTATGTAATTGGGCCAGAGTCGGTGGAGGAGGGGAAGTACACCCAGCTCAATTCAACGGCAGCGTTTACATCGGAGCCGCAGACCATCAAACAGGTGGTGACTACACAGCAGGCGAAAGTAACCACGTACCTGCAACCCTGAGTTACCAGGGAATGACCTGCTTGTCGCGGAAAAATTTTCCAGTCGTGCGACCATCTGCCTCCGACGCCAGCCACACCGGTGTCTCGGCACCTTTGCGCACCACCCGCGGTGCACCGCTGCCACCCATGTCGGTCTGCACCCAGCCGGGGCACACGGCATTCACAACAATGCCTTTTGACTGAAGTTCGTGGGCGAGTTGGCGTGTGATACCATTCAGAGCGGACTTCGACGCACAGTAGGCAGGAGACCATCCTCCGACAGGGTCCGTCATGGAACCGCCCCCGCTGGACAAATTGATGATGCGCCCCGGCGCGCGCATGAGTGGAAGGAATTGGCGCACAACTTCCAGCGGTCCGAATACATTGATGCGGAAGGTGGTGTCGTGAATGGAGGCTGCCTGCGTGGACAACGACTGGTCTTCTTTCAGCAATACGGCCGCGTTGTTGATGAGTACATCCAGTGGAATGCCGGCCGTGCGAAGTTCGTCGGCACCACGGCGGATGGCTTCGCGGTCGCCAACGTCCATGACCAGAGGCAAGCAAAGATCGCCGGCACCCAGGTCGGAAACTGCCTGCTGTAAACGCCCGGCATCGCGGCCGCAGAGGATCACACGAAATTTCTTCTGGAGCAGTTGTCGCGCCGTTTCAAATCCAATGCCCTTGTTGGCGCCGGTGATCAGGACGGTTTTCATCGTTGGGTGTAATAAAACTTATCGCTCGCGCTTCTCTTCGCGAATCATTTCTGCAAAGCCCTTCTTGCGACTGAAGGCATTCAGCGCCATCGCAATGCGTTTGGCCTTGGTACTTTCGGATTTGGCACTGTCAATCCACTTGCTGAAGTATCGCTGGTGGGAGCCCGGCAGCGACTGGAAGAACTTCAGCGACGCCGGCTCATCCTCCAGACAAAGCATAAGGTCGGCGTTGAGTTTGAATTCTTCTTTGTCATACTGAAGTGACACCTTCACTGTGTCGCCTGCTTCTTTGCGCAGCTGCTTGCGCATGTCTCCGTTGAGGGGAATGATGAAATCACCTTTACCCATCGGCAGCAACGCCACTTGCCGGATGGCAAGACTGTCGAGTTTGCCCTTCACACGGAAGGAAACCTTGCTGTCTTTGAGCTGCCTCGCCTGCGCCGCAGTGAGATGAATGTACGACCACCCGGTCTTTTCGCCCTGCTTGTCGAACTTGAGAATGCGGGTGGTAAATGTGAGCATGGCCCAATTTACAAAATGGACATGCAATGGCATCCGTGCAATTGTTTTTGCCACAACATTTTTTAGATTTGATATATGTCTATCGGCGAAGATATCCAACAGGCTCGGTTCGAAAGTGAATTTCACAAGGCCGCCGTCAACATCCTCTTCACCGGCGGCTGGCTGCACCACATCAATGCCGGCCACCTGAAGAAACACCACATCACACCGGAACAATACAATGTGCTGCGCATCCTCAAGGGTAGTCATCCGGATGCCATGCGGCTGCTCGACATCACCAGCCGCATGATCGACAAGAACAGCAACTGCACGCGGCTCGTGGAGAAGTTGCGTGCCAAGGGACTTGTCAGCCGTGAACTGTGCGAGAACAACCGCCGCCAGGTAGACATCGGGATTACTGCAAAGGGACTGAACCTGCTCAAAAAAATAGAGCAGGAAGGCCCTGCGTGGAAGACTGCGATGAAGACCCTCAACAAAAAGGAGGCCGAGGAACTTAACCGGTTGCTCGATAAACTGAGAGGGTAGTCAGGTTCCCGCATAGGAGAAGTTTATCCGGACAAGCCAATGACTATGGAATCTGAAAATGGGCGCTCTTCCAGCATCATTCTCTGGGTGGTGTGCTGGTGGTTGCTGTTTGAAGCCTGGGTGCTCGGCGCTGCCTTGAATATGGCCGGTGTGCACGGCGGATTTTTTACCAACTACCTCGCCGATGTTGCTTTCCCACCGTGGGCGTACATTTATTTTCGTGGACTCTATCGCACCGACCGCCGACCACCGCAACTGGCCCTCGTCGGCCAGTGGTTTGGCAAAAGCCGTCATCTCACCGCCGCGGGTATCTTGCTCGTAGGTATTTTGACCGAACTAAAGACATTGTACTGGCCCAATGGCCCGATCACCGGCACCTTCGATCCTTACGACATCGCGGCTTACTCGATCGGGATTCTTGTCTGCTGGCTGGCCGATCCGCAGCGCAAGTGAAATCACCTCCTCGGAATGGACGCACTGATCAGCTTTTTTAGTCATGCAGGATTCTCATCCGCGGAATCGCAAACCCTTGTCGACGGCTTCCGGATTCAAAACGTTCCCAAAGGTACCCTCTGGGTGCGTGCCGGGCAGCCCGCTCCCTATCTAGGTTTTCTCCTCGCAGGAAGTTGCCACTACTACACGGTCACGCCTGATGGCGAAGAGCGCACGACCTACGTGGCGCTGCCCCACACCTTCGTTGCTTCACTGCTGAGTTATCTGACCGACACCCCCGCGCGGGAAAATATCTGCGCGATCGTCGACTGCGAAGTCGCCACCATCAGCAAGCAGGAAGTGGTGCGACTGTGTGAGACATTGCCGGCGTTTCAGAAATTCTACACACACCTGCTGGAGGAACAAATGTGCTGCATGGACCGCGGTCGATTTGATCTCATCACGCTCAGCGCCGAGGAGCGCTACGACAAGCTGCTGCGGGAGGAACCGGAACTGCTTCGCCAGATACCCCTGCAATACATCGCCTCCATGATGGGCATCACCCCCCGTCACCTCAGCCGGCTCAGGAAAAATCACGCCACAGGAGCGAATTAGACATTTGTCCGGCAGTTCCGCGCTGCGATGCGCAAATTTTGTGGGAACAAATCCAATTTCCCATGAAAAACTACTCATCGGCCGGTGTGCTACTCATCCTCGGGTCATTCGGCGTGTTCATTCCTTACACGATCCTGGCCATCATCTTCGACTATCCCGCCATCCTCCGCCTGGACGCCGGCGAAATCTTGACGCGGTTTCATGCCGGCGGCAATGCACTGATTGCTGTCTGGTGGGCATTCGCGCTCCTCGGCCTTCCGCTGCTGGTCGCCTGCCTGCAACTCGCGCGCCTTTTTCCCGCTCATCAGCGCTGGTTCACCACCGTCGGCACGATCGGGCTCGTGGTGCAACTGGTAGGCCTGCTGCGGTGGCCCCTGGTGGTGCCGGTGCTCGCGAAATACTATCTCACCGGCGATGCTGCCACCCAACAAGCTTCCCGCGTGGTGTTCACCGCCTTTCATCAGTTTGGTGGCGTACTTCTCGGCGAGCATGTCGGACAACTCTTTACGATTGCCTGGACGGCGGCACTCGCACAGGCGTCATACCAGCGGCAAATGATAGGCCAGGGATTGCGAGCCTGGGGTTGGGTGGCTTCTTTCATCTACCTGCTGGCGCAGTCGGAACTCGTGGCCACCGTCGTCCCCGGTTTTCCTGAAGTACCCCTCGCCGGCTTCGTAGGCAGTACGCTGTGGCTGGCGTGGCTGATGGCAGTGGGCATGGTTTTGTGGCGCAGATCCTCGCGAACCCAATGACTGCAGCAGACATGAACTTTTGCAAGCAGGACCAATTCCCACATCACAACAATTGCTTAAATTATGTGCAGGTTCTGCATGAAACACTTTCGTATGCTCATCACTCTCGCGCTCACCGGCGCTTGCCTGCTGATCACTGCCACTGTGCCGGCACAAACTGACGAACGGCAGCCGCCTGACTACGATCACATCCGCACGTCCATCAGCGATGTTTCATCGCCCTACTACTATCCGACACTGATGGCAAAGATGGAATCGTGGGACACCACGCTGACCTTCGTGGACTACCGCTTTCTCTACTACGGACAACTCTACCTCCCAACCTACAGCCCCTATGGCTCGCCGAAAGCAGAGGAGAAACTTGCCAAATACTATAGGGCCGCTTCACTTGAAGCGAAAGACTATGACAATGTGATTGAGCTCGAGCTGAAAGCGCTGAAGGAATTTCCCTTCTACCTCCGCGGCCTCAACTTCCTTGCCTACATCTACCACCTCAAGGGCGACGAGGCGATGTCGGCCAAAGTGGCCCGGCGATTCCGCGGTGTCGTCAAGGCGCTGCTGTCTACCGGCGATGGTAAGACCTGCGAATCCGGTATCCACGTGTTGTCCATCAATCATGAATACGTGCTGCTGAATCTTTTCGGCTTCAGGAGCAAGTCGCAGGCACTCACCGGCGACTGCGACTACCTGGCGCTGGACAAGAACGATGATGAGGTAGAGGGCCTCTACTTTAATGTGCGTGCATTGATGGACAGGAATCGGGAGTTGTTCAAAAAGAAATAGCAAGCGATTGTCGGCATGAATCCTGACCTGTATCCACCTACACCCACGGGCGTCGACCCGCTTCTCACAGCGCCGGGCGAACAGTTTAAGAAGGAAGTCGTGCGCGTCACCGCGTCCATTGCTTTGTTTGTCGTAGTTTACCTGGTCCTGATGGTGGCGGCAATTGCACTCGCCGTATTCGCCGGCTACGCAGGCATTTCTATTATTGCACTAAAACCGAGTCTGATTACTCTGTTGATTGGTCTGGGGCTACTGGGGCTCGGTGTGATGGTGCTGTACTTTCTGGTGAAATTCATGTTCGCCACCGTAAAGACCGACCGCTCGCAGTGGAGAGAAGTGAAGATCGGTGACCAGCCTCAACTGTTTGCTTTCATCCGCCAGCTGACTACCGACGTCGGTGCCCCGTTCCCCAAGCGCATTTACTTTTCCTCCGATGTGAACGCCTCGGTGTTCTATGACTCCAGCTTCTGGAGCATGTTCCTGCCGGTGAAGAAGAACCTGCTCATCGGCCTCGGCCTGGTGAACGCGATGAACGTGAGTGAATTCAAGGCCGTGCTTGCCCACGAGTTCGGCCACTTCTCCCAGCGCAGCATGAAGCTGGGGAGCTTCGTGTACAACGTCAACCGCGTCATCTACAACCTGCTATACGACAACCAGGGCTATTCGAAGGTGCTGGAGAAATGGGGCAATATCAGCGGTGTGTTCGCCTTCTTCGCCAACCTCACGGTATGGATTGTGCGCGCAGTGCAACACATCCTCCAGGCAATGTATGGCATGATCAACAGGAGTCACATGTCGCTGTCGCAGCAAATGGAATTTCACGCCGACGCGGTGGCAGCCTCCGTGGCAGGTGGCAACCAGCTTGCCAGCGCCCTCCGCCGACTCGAACTCGCCGGCACCAGCCAGGAGCAACTCTTTGGCGTCTACCAGAACTGGGTCGGCAAGCAATTGAAGGCCCGCAACATGTTTCCCGACCACCGTGCCATGATGTTGCACATCGCCACAGAACTCAATATCCCCGTGGACAAAGGCCTGCCGGTCATCGATGAACAGATGTACAACCGCCTCGCCAACACCCGCGTGACGTACAAGGACCAGTGGGCATCTCACCCGCGCACAGAAGAACGGACCGAAAGACTTCGCCAACTCGGCATAGAAACACCAACCGATGATACCCCCGCGTGGCACCTGATGCAACAGCCGGAACAAATTCAACTGGAATGGACCGAGGCTATATACAGCGGCGCCACCTTCGCCGGCGAACCTACCGTTGTCCACGAAGGCGAATTTCCAAATCGCTTTGTGGCCGAAGTCAACCGCTATTCTTTCGATCCTGCCTACAAAGGATACTTTGACTTCCGCCCTCCCGTGCCGGTAGACTTCAACAACCCTCCGTCTACCCAGGCTAAATTCCTTGAGGAGATTCTCACAACGGCGATGATTGCGAACCTGCGGAAACTCACCACCGTGAACAACGACCTCCAGACCCTGGAGATGATCCGCTCCAACAGCACCATCCGCACTTTTGAATTCGCCGGCAACAAATACCAGCGCACCGGCATCGTCGGCGTCGTCGAAGAATTAACTAAAGAAAAGGAAGAACTGGACCAGAGCATCCGCCGCACTGACCTTGAAATCGTTGCCTGGGGATTTCAGACGGCCCGGGCGCATGGCCAGGCCGATGAATATGCCAGACGTTATCAGCTATGGTGCGACAAGGCTTCCATTACAGAACAGACCGACAAACAGGTCGCTGAAATCGGTACTGCCCTGCAGCCAGTTTTTGAACGTGCCATCAATGAGATAGAAGCACAAGAACTGGAGCGCTTCCTCACCGTGAAGCAGGACACTGTCAAATCTTCCCTGCGCACAGTTTTGGACAGACAACAGGCGCATCCATCCCTGCTGCCTGAAGAACAACATCGCATCGAGGCGTTCCTGAAAGAAACGCATGTGTTCTACAGCAAGTTCACTGGCCTGAAGGAAGAGTCTATCACCTTGCTGATGGATTGCCTCGGGCTCTGGCAGCGACTGGTGGCCGAGGATACGTTCTATGCGAAGAAGGATGTGCTGGACTGGCAGGTGGGCGTGGTGGGTGGGGGAGTGGAAAGTGGAAAGTAGGTAGGGAGTAGAAAGTGGAAAGTAGAAAGTGGAAAGTGGGAAGTGGGAAGTAGAAGGTGGAAAGTGGATGGTAGATAGTTGATAGTGGATGGTAGATGGTGGATGGAAGAAAAGTGGAAGGTGGAAGGTCTAGCTCCGCCATTTATGGCGGAGTACTTACCAGTAAATACACCCCGGGCTTTAGCCCAACATCGTAGATGGTTGATTGTGGATGGAAGATGAGTTTTTGGGTAAGGAGAGGAGTGGGCGACAGGACGAGCATACACTTAGTTTAAAAAGATCATGAGTAAGACATCCAAAAGGAAATTACTCGTCATTGCAGTGGGGCTGCTGGTGTTGAACCTGCTGTTGGCCTCTTTGCTTTTTGCACTGGACGATTCATCGTATGAGCACCTGGACGGGCGACCGATTGCGCCGCACAGCGATGAACTGATCCGGAGTGTCGTCGTGGGTCAGTTGGTGTCCGTTCCCATTATCAGTTTTCTGTTGGGACTGATCGTGGCAATATTCATCAATAGACAAGAGCCGTATAGCCGGAGAATATTGCCAGGCTTCCTCTACACCCTCATCGTGATCTACGCCCTTCATACGGCGATGGCGGTGCTGAAAGTGCTCACTTTCCTTTGAGAAGGCGAGTTATCTCTTGCCGCTAATCAGAACTTATTTCACCTCCACTTTCGTGGTGTCCGCCAGCCCTGCGGTAAATGAGAGCGTACCCTGGCTGAAGCAATTGCTGTATTGAAAATTCTGGGCGCTGGTTCCGGTGCGGTAGCAGCGGCTCCAGTTCAACACGTACGACCGTTGTGGAAAGAGTTTTGCGTGGACCAGCGTGTCCACTTGTTGGCGTCCGCTGAGTGTATCGGTGAGCATTGTGCCACCGATCCATTCACCCATGTCGCTGCTGCGATAGTCTATCGAGAGGTAGTTCCGCCCTTCCTTATTCAGCGCGACATGAAGTTGCAGCACCTTGAACGGAATGGGCTGAAAGCTGACCGTATTGGTTTTTCCTTCCTGTAACGTAGCGCCTTCATGGACAATTGACGCTCCGAAATACCGCGCACTCACATCGACTCCTGCCTTGTAGTGAAATCCCGCCTTCGTACGGAAGCTGATGATGTATTCTCCATTCGAATCGGTATATGCAGATGTGAGTGAGTCGCACTGCTGCCCTGCTGGGTGAATGCCGTCGGCGCACGCAAGCACCGTCACAGGAATGCCCGCGATCGGCGCACCTGTCGTGGCGTCAGTCACTGTGCCCTTCACCTCTGTAAGCAGGTTGTCATTTTGGTCAAAGCAGCCGCTGAAGGCCGGCATCAACATCATCACGAGCACAGTGAGCCACCAGGGAGATGCTTGCGAAGTCATCCGGGCGCTGACAGCGCTGCATAGTTTACCGAACAGCAAAGGGAGGGCTTCTCGTTTCATGGCAATGCTGAGAATAAGACACAGTCTTTGGCGATAAGGTTGGAATGTCAAGTTAAGAATAGTAAACGACAGCGGCTGTTTTCCAGTCAATGCGTGCTGATGAATGTGACGTTGAGCATAACTATGCATTCGTCGGCAGTGGCCGGTGCCGCTGGCTCAAGCGTCAGTACGGCTGCGAGTTCTGTGTAGAGATTGAGTGTGTGACCGGCATCCACTTCGAGCACCAGACCGAAGGCCATGTCGGAAAAGAACTGGAACTGTACGATCGCTGCGTGCCGGCCAGCAATTTCACGCACCTGCTGCAGAGCCTCCGACCGCTGTCCGTGTGCAACGCCTGTCCAGTAGTAACGGTTCATGACTGTATGCCTGCAAACTTAACCAATTCGTCGCCCGCCAATCGATGGCCGCCGTCATGTTTCCCTTTGAACCCGTCCAAAAATTGGAGATATTGATTCTTCCAAAAACAAAGGCATGAACATCAACACCGACGCCATCAAGCAAAACACCTTCGACGCCATTGTTGTCGGCACCGGCATCAGCGGCGGCTGGGCAGCGAAGGAGCTCACCGAAAAGGGTCTCAAGACGCTCGTGCTCGAACGGGGCCGTGGCGTCAAACACGTCATCGACTATCCCACGATGACCAAAGACCCATGGCAACTGCCGCACGCCAACCGCATCAGCGACGAAGAGTTGAAGTTCTTCCCGGTTCAGTCGCGCACCAACTGGGTCAACCAGGGCAACAAACACTGGTGGGTGAACGACCTCGACAACCCCTACACCGAAGCCAAGCCATTTGACTGGATCCGCGGCTACCACGAAGGTGGCCGCTCCATCATGTGGGGCAAACAGACATACAGGCTCTCGCCCATGGATTTTGAAGCCAACGCCAAAGATGGCCACGGCGTGGACTGGCCCATCCGCTATGAAGACCTCGCGCCGTGGTACGATTATGTTGAAACATACATCGGCGTGAGCGGCCGCGCCGAGGGGCTCCCGCAATTACCCGACGGAAAATTTCTGCCGCCCATGGATCTCAACTGCGTGGAAGAAGTTTTCCGCGACAAAGTGGCCGAGAAGTTCAACGGCAGAAAGATCACCATTGGCCGGGTCGCTCACCTCACCGCGGCTCTTCCGCATGACCCCACACGGGGCATATGCCAGTCGCGCAACATGTGCGACCGCGGCTGTCCCTACGGTGCCTACTTCAGCAGCAACGCTTCCACACTGCCCGCCGCCGCGAAGACCGGCAACATGACGCTGCGTCCGCACTCGATCGTGCACTCTGTGATCTATGACGAACAAAAGGGCAAAGCGGTCGGCGTACGCGTGGTGGATGCAGAAACCAAAGAGGAACATGAGTTCTTCGCGAAAGTGATCTTCCTCAACGCCTCGGCGCTGGGCAGCACCTTCATCCTGCTCAATTCGATCTCGTCGCGATTCCCCAATGGACTCGGCAACGGCAGCGACCAGCTCGGCCGCAACCTCATGGACCACCACTACCGCGCGGGCGCAGAAGCCAGCGTCGAAGGGTTTGAAGACAAATACTACATCGGCCGCCGCCCCAATGGCATCTACATCCCGCGTTTCCGCAATGTTGGCAATGACAAACAGAAGAACTTTATCCGCGGCTACGGCTACCAGGGTGGCGCCGGCCGCGGCGGATGGAGCCGCGGCGTCAGCGAGATGAGCTTCGGCGCCGACCTGAAAAAGTCACTCACCGAACCCGGACCGTGGGGCATCGGCATCACCGGCTTCGGCGAATGCCTTCCCTACGAAAGCAACCGCGTCACACTCAACAAGGACAAGAAGGACAAATTCGGTCTGCCCACACTCACCGTCGACGCCGAATGGAAGGAGAATGAAAAAGCCATGCGCGAGGACTACAAGAACTCCGCTGCAGAAATGCTCGAGGCCGCAGGCTTCAAGAACGTGCGCATCTACGACGGCCCCGACAACATCGGCCTCGGTATCCATGAGATGGGCACCGCCCGCATGGGCCGCGACCAAAAGACATCGGTCCTCAACAAGTGGAACCAAGTGCACGAAGCACCCAACGTGTTCGTCACCGACGGCGCAGCGATGACTTCGTCAGCGTGCCAGAACCCATCACTCACCTACATGGCACTCACCGCCCGCGCAGCAGATCACGCCGTCAGCGAAATGAAAAAAGGAAACCTGTAAACTATGAACCGCAGAGAAGTTCTTGAGAAGTCGGCCCTCGCACTGGGCTATGCACTCACCGGCCCCACCCTCGCCGGACTGTTGCAGGGCTGCAAGGCGCAACCAGGCCTCACCTACACCCCTGACTTCTTCACCGAAGATCAGGCGGCACTGGTGAGCGAACTCGCCGAAATACTATTACCGCGCACCGACACACCCGGTGCGAAGGATGCCGGTGTGCCCGCCTTCATCGACGGCATGCTGAAAGAAGTGTACACCAGGGACCAGCAGGCGGCGTTCATAAAAGGACTCGCGGAGTTCGACGCCAAAGCGCAGGCTGCCTTCGGCTCTTCATTCGCCGACGGCAAGCCCGAAGACCGGCTGGCGCTGGTGAGCAAGGTGCATGAAGAGGCGATGGCCGGCCGCACCGGTGGCGGCACCTCCGGCGGCTGGTGGAACAGCGCTGGCGGCGGCGGCAAGCCCTTCATCATCGAAATGAAAGAACTCACCCTCACCGGATTTTTCACCAGTGAACCCGGCGCCACACAGGTGCTGCAGTACAACCAGGTGCCCGGCCCGTACAAGGGCTGCGTGCCGCTCACGGAAGTGGGCAAGGCGTGGGCGACCTGAGGAGTTAGCCTGAACGTTCCACCCATCGTCACCCGCCGGGGACGTTGGGGATTTGGAGCTGAGATTTAGGAACTGAACTTCTGAAACGCAGCGTCCCCTTCGGGAGACACTGCTGGGAGTGTGTGGACTGGGCATCAGCATAACTATATGTGAGGAGTGGTGACGTTACCGTATGGTGGGAGCTATTATATAGTCGTGCGCTTCCCCCCAGTGTCACCCGCAGGGGACGCTGGGGATTTGGAACTGAGCTTCTCACACGCAGCATTCCCTTCGGGAGACACTGCTGGGAAGGTGTGGACATAAGAACGAAGGGCTGCACCCTTCGTTCGGTGATTACACCCCTTCGGGGCTGGATTTGTGTTGGTGATGCGAGGCCAAGAGCCGTGAAGTGCCGGTTTTAGGTTGTCTAAATCAACAACTTCGATTTCTTATTGGAATTGAATAAATTCATTATTCCAACCTTTTCAATTTCAGGTGTATCTAACGATGAAAGCTCTATGAGAGCCATTAGCCACTACGCGCTGGTTTGCCTGATTTTGGTGACTGCGGCGTGTACAGACAACAAACTCCAGAACGGCCGGCGAACGACCACCTGTGTCAACCGAACGGATACGACCTTGGTGGTGCGGATGAACGGTACCGCCTGTGCCGACAATAGTGCACTTTGCAATGAATATCTCACCATCTGGAAGGAGGTCTTTCTCAAGAAAAATAACCTGACCAGTGATTTCTTCGACCAGCACATCACCGTAAAAGGTACTGTGTTCAACGATTGGAATGAAGGAACCTCTTTCAATGTTTGCTATGTAGTGAAAACCGGTTGGGCACTTGCCTATTGGTGTGATCACATCCCTGTGCAGATAAAAGGCAGCAGCAACCTTTTACCCGCATTGCCGAGGGACACCAACCTGACCAAAGCCCAGATAGAAACAACACTCGGTGAAATTTTGACAACCCAGGTTGGTGCTTTAACGGGTACAGAGACTTTGCAATTTGCCTCCGCAGAACAGGCCGTCGATTTTCTGATTGCGAAGGCCAACGTGACCAACCTGTGTAATGCACAGGTGTCCATTGACCCGACAACCGGTGAATGGATGCTCGAATGCGGCGCTGAACTGGACTACGCCAAAAATAAATGTATCACAGCCAAAGTCAGTCTGACGAGTGGCGAGTACACCGTCAGCGAAACTTTCTGCTACCTCACCATGTAGTTTGGTCTTGGCTCGGAGGATTGCACCGTTCGTTTGGTGATTGCGCCCCCTAAGTGTTGACTTTGTTTTGATAATGCGATTTCGGGTGCCAAGGGGCGCGGTATCGGAGTTGAGCTTTTCTCTCGCCTGGTGATTTCCCCCCATCGTCACCCGCAGGGGACGTTGGGGATCAGGAGTTGAACTTCTCACACGCAGTGTCCCCTTAGGGAGACACTGCTGGGAAAGTGTGGGCATAGGAACGAAGGGCTGCACCCTTCGTTCGGTGATTACACCCCTTCGGGGCTGGATTTGTGTTGGTGATGCGAGGCCGGGTGGTGTAGAGCGCAGTTAAGGAGTTGAGC
This sequence comes from Cyclobacteriaceae bacterium, assembly GCA_019694905.1. Taxonomy (GTDB): domain Bacteria; phylum Bacteroidota; class Bacteroidia; order Cytophagales; family Cyclobacteriaceae; genus ELB16-189. Next base: position 294 of record JAIBBB010000037.1, on the reverse strand, counting down.
TTTTACACAGGCGTGCTGCTTCGTCACCCGCAGGGGACGCTAGGGATCAGGAGTTGAACTTCTTTCACGCAGCGTTCCCTTCGGGAGAAACTGCTGGGAAGGTGTAGGCTAAGCAACAGCATAACTTTATGTAAGGAGCGACGTCTACCGTATGGTATGAGGTAACCTGGGAGCTTTTATATTCTGGAGCTGAGATTTAGGAGCTAAACTTCTGAGACGCAGCGTCCCCTTCGGGAGACACTGCTGGGAAGGTGTGGACTGAGCATCAGCATAACTTTATATAAGGAGTAGTGA
>JAIBBB010000247.1 GCA_019694905.1 Cyclobacteriaceae bacterium | reverse complement strand
CGCTATTGGCCTACGGCGACCGGCTGATGTCTCAGCGAAAATTTCGCGAGGCGATAATGGCTTACCAGGCTGCCATCCGGATAGACTCCAGTTTTTGTGATGCATATCACCGGTTAGGAACCGCCTATATCCGGGCGGGCGAACTGCCTCAGGCAATCTACCTTTACAGCCAGGCGGATCGCAAATTCCCGGGTGAAGCGCTTTTCAAATTTAACCAGGCCCGACTCTGGCTATCGGTGAACAAGCCAGATACCGCTCTTCATTATTACCGGCAGATGATCCAGGTAGATCCGACCAATTATCAGGGATACTATGGTTCCAGTGTAGCGCTTAACATGCTCAGCCGGACCGCCGATGCGCTGGAATATCTGGCCAGGGGACAACAATACGACCGTTTCATCACGCCCGAAATCGTTTTTTATGAAGGCATACTCTATTATAAGGCTGGTCAGTATTCCCGGGCGCTGGGCTTGTTCCAACAGGTACAACGATATTTTTACCGTGACCCGTCCATGAATTATTATCTGGGGATGAGCTACTATCAGAAGGGTGGCAGGGCGCTCAAACGCGCCCGTCGTTATCTGCTGGTCGCCGTCCGCCAGGGGATGTCAGTTGACCGGGAGACCCTTCAAAAGCTCGGTATCTCAACGGAGTAGTTCCCATACTCAGGGTTAATCTTTATTATTGCGGTCTTAATTGCCAGTTTTCCAATGGATGCAATCCTCGAGCAACAATCTGCACACCACGAAAAGATCAACAAGGTCTATAGTGAAGTAGCCAAAGTAGTGGTTGGCCAGGAGTATATGGTCAACCGGCTCCTGATAGGCCTTTTTACCAACGGACACGTCCTGCTGGAAGGCGTTCCGGGCCTGGCCAAGACCCTCACAGTCTCCACACTCGCTCAAGTACTGCACCTGGACTTTCAACGCATTCAGTTCACCCCCGATCTTTTGCCTGCCGATCTGGTAGGAACCATGATCTATAACCAGAAGGAAGGCAAGTTTGAAGTGAAGAAGGGCCCCATTTTTGCTAACATCATTCTGGCTGACGAGATCAACCGTTCTCCTGCCAAAGTACAATCCGCCTTGTTGGAATCCATGCAGGAAAAGCAAGTGACGATCGGAGAGACCACCTTTCCCCTGGACCGCCCGTTCCTCGTACTTGCAACCCAAAACCCAGTCGACCAGGAAGGTACTTATCCGCTTCCGGAGGCCCAGGTTGACCGCTTCATGATGAAGGTCTTTGTGGACTACCCCACCAAGGACCAGGAACTCGAGATTATGCGGCGTATCTCCAACATGCAATTTGATTTCAAGGTCAATACAGTACTCAGCAAGGAGGACATTTTCGCCATCCGTGCAGAAGTCAACAAAGTGCGCATCTCTGAATCCCTTGAACGCTATATTATAGAGTTGGTCTCCGCTACCCGCAAGGCCAAAGAATACAAGCTTGACCACGAGGCGCAATACATTCAGTTTGGGGCGTCACCCCGCGCAAGCATCAACCTGAACCTCGCAGCAAAAGCTGCTGCCTATCTCAACGGCCGAGATTATGTGCTCCCTGAAGACATCAAAGAAGTGGCGTTGGATGTAATGAACCACCGGATTCTGCTCAACTACGAGGCTGAGGCAGACAATGTCCGGACCGCCGACATCATCAAGGTCATTCTGAACAAGATTCCAATCAGCAAATAGTTTTTGGTCGAAGCCCTGTTTGGGCAAATTTTAACGGAATGGGAATCGATTGTTGCCTCCCAATGATTCCAACGTTACCACTTTAACAATTTCATAATACTGTAACCCAGATGGGATAATAGGGCCGCGGCACCTTTGCAGCAAATTCAACCACTATGCTGCGAAGCTTCCTGTTCATTCTATTTGTTGCCACAGCCTCTCAGGTTTTTGCCCAGGGCTCCATCGGAGGAACCGTTACTGACGCGAAAACCGGGGAAGCCATTATTGGCGCAAACGTGGTGATCCAGGGTACTACCCAGGGCGCCCCCACCGACCTGGAGGGAAATTTCCTGATCAGCAATGTAAAGGAAGGTGTTTACAACCTTCAGGTATCTTACGTAACATACAAGACACACACTGTGCAAAACGTCGAAGTGACCACTGCAAAGCGTGTTACCCTGGAAATCAAGCTCTCGGAGGACGTGTCGGAATTACAGGAGGTTGTCGTGACCGCCGTCAGACATACTGACACGGATTACGAAATGCTGCGGTCCATCAAAGATGCAAAGATTATTGTCAGCGGCATTACTGCCGAGCAAATTGGTCGCACCCTTGACCGTGACGCCGCCCAGGTGCTTCGCCGGGTGCCGGGTATTACAATCAAGGACAATCAGTTTGTGCAGGTGCGGGGATTGGCCGAACGCTACAATGCAGTGATGCTGCACAATGCATATGCCCCTAGCGTGGAAACCGACGTAAGGTCTTTTTCTTTTGCGAACATACCCAGTTCACAATTGGATCGCATGCTTGTCTTCAAATCTCCCTCAGCAGACATCCCCGGTGACTTCGCCGGTGGGGTGGTAAAGATCTTTACCAAGAGCATTCCTGAAGAAAACGGAATCGTTATTGACTACAGCACGCAGGTACGTGCGGGAACCACCTTCAAGGACTTCTACCATCAGACCTACAATGCCGGCCACTTCACAGGCATGAACACAGGATACTATGATCTTCCTGCCTATTTCCCTGCTGACCTCACCAAGATTCAGAATTCCGACCAGATTGTGAATGCAGGCCGTTCTCTGAAAAACCTCTGGACACCTGTCAAAGGGATGGCCATTCCGGATCAACGTTTCACCCTCACCCTCAACAGGAAATTCAATATCGGGAAAGTGGAGGTTGGTAATATTTCCGCCATTAACTACTCGAACTCATTTGCTACTTATCAGGTTGACCGTGGTGACTATACAGAATCGGGTGGAAAAATCGATCAGAATTTTGCCTATAGCGACCGACAGTACAATCAACAGGTACGCACTGGTTTGCTGTTCAACTGGGCGTTCCGCTTCAACGCCAACAGTATCATTGAGTTTAAGAATCTTTACAACCTCAGCAGCAATGACCAGTATGTCGACCGGTCGGGTATCGGAATCAGTGCCGGTCAGGTGAATGGTGCCTTTGACAAACAGTACCGCGGCATCTACAGCGGTCAGTTAATGGGTACGCACGAACTGTTTGGCAAGCGCACCAGTGTGGAGTGGGTGGCCAGCTACAACAATTCTTATCGCGACCAGCCAGACTACAAGCGTTTCCGTTCCAATCTGGATGGTTCAACCGGGCAGGCAAGTGTGATCATCCCCAACGCGGCTGATCCTAACAACCTGGGTCGCTTTTATTCGAAGCTAAATGAATCAGCCATGTCGGCCGGCGCCTCCATCAAGCAGCGTTTTTCACTCAACGGTGATCCATTGAAGGGTCCTGAATTGAAAGCGGGCTTTTTTTGGGAAAGCAAATCAAGAACCTTCAATGCACGAAATATTGGCTACCAGCTGGCATCCACTTATCTCGATCCTAACCTGATGTTTGCTCCGGTTGGCGTGTTGTTCCAGCCGCAGAACATCAACAACGCCAATGGCATCACGGTCGGTGAGATTTCCTATCGCAAGAATAGCTACACGGCCTCCAATGATCTGCTGGCAGTATACGGTATGACTTCTTTCCAGCTTGGAGGAAAGGTGAAAATGGATGCTGGCCTGCGTGTGGAAAACAACCTTCAGCAACTTCACAGCTACGATGACTTTGCAGCCAGGCCTGTTGATCCGAAGTACCAGGTTACCCGCGCGCTGCCTTCGGCCAATATCAGCTATAATTTCAATGAAAGAGCATTGGTGCGAGCAGCTTATGGCCAAACACTCAACCGCCCTGAATTCCGCGAGTTGGCTCCTTTTTCATTCTATGATTTCAACTTCAACTTCCTGTATGTTGGAAATCCAGGTTTGAAAACGGCCCGCATCCAGAATGTGGATTTGCGTTATGAGTTCTATCCCAGCAAAGGTGAGATGATTTCATTCGGTGGCTTCTTTAAGAAATTTCAAAACCCGATAGAAGTGCTCGTGGATATCAACAGCCCCGGAGGTGGAGTCAAGAATGTCAATTTTGCCAATGCAGCCAGTGCCACTTCATTTGGCCTGGAAGTGGAAGTGAAAAAGTCGTTGGCCGGCCTGACCAGTTCCCCGATCCTGAACAACCTCTCTGTACTCTTTAATGCTTCATTGATCAAAAGCAGAATCGAGATTCCTCAGAATCTTGCCGCAGGGCAGGATACCAACCGTCCGTTGCAGGGACAAGCTCCCTATGTGGTCAATACAGCGTTGTTCTACAATCATGAGCAAACCGGATGGCAGGTCAATGCCCTCTACAATGTAGTGGGTAAGAATATTGCCTTTGTAGGAAACGAGAATTACCACACGGTGTATCTGATGCCTCGCAATGTAATCGACCTGACGTTTTCAAAGCGGGTAACTGAGCGTGTTCAAATAAAAGGCGGCATCAGTGACATCCTTAGCCAGCCGATGCTTTTCCTGCAGGACGGCAATGGAGACGGTGCGCTCGATCGCAGGAAAGATCAGGTGATTCAGAGCTTCCGCCCCGGTCAGGTGTTCTCACTGGGTCTGAACGTTCGACTTTGATAATAGAAAAATTAGGTAACGGAAGGGGCTTGCTGACAAGCCCCTTTCTGTTTATTGCCGAAGTGCAAAATCAATTGGATATGACTGGTATGAAGGATTTGTTATCCTCCCCTGCTCAAAAGCCAACAAGCGCCAGGGCCTGGTTGACATTGCAATTGGAAGGCGAGATTCACAGCGAGAACCTTTAACCAAAGTTTGATCTGAAGTAACACTGGGGTAATGGTGGGTCGGTAGGTTTGTGGCAAATCAAATAACAACTACCCATGAAATCATCCGTACTGCTCAAGGGCATTACCATCGCCACAGTAGGATTCATGCTTGCGCTTTCTTCCTGTAAGAAAGATGAAGCACTGAAACCCGCCCCAACCGTCTCGTTGGGAACCAATTCCACTTCAGCGCTTGCTGGCGCAACTGTTTCAACAACAGTTACCGTGGATGCACCGGAAGGTGGCAAGACACTTGCTATCCTGGTGAACGGCGTGGCTGATAACAGCCTCCCGGCCAAGACACTGGATGGAACAACTTCACAGGTGGTGGATATCAGCTATACCATTCCTGCGGCAGCGGTGGTGGGTTCGATTATCAACATCACATTCACTGCTACAGATAAAGCCAATCAGGTTTCTCCTTCAGCCACTTTTGCAGTAACGGTTTCAGCCGTTCCTGCCAAGACAATCGTAGATGTGACCGGCTCAATCACAACAGATACCCATTGGACCGCTGATAAGATCTATCGCCTGAATGGATTTGTAAGAGTGGGAACCGACGCGAAGCCAGGTGCTGGTGGTGCTGGCGTTGCACCTGTTATAACAGCCACTGCCACGCTGACCATTGACGCAGGCACCGTCATCTATGGCAAAACAGGCACACCTGGTGGCGGTCTGGTCATTCAGCGCGGCAGCAAGATCATCGCCAACGGTACATCTTCTGCTCCCATTGTGTTTACATCTGAAAAATCAGCCGGATCCCGCAAAGGCGGCGATTGGAGCGGCGTGATTATTTGCGGTAAAGCCAGGAACAACATCAAAGCCTCTGCCTCCACCGGCCTTGATGGGGTGGAGGAGCTCGAAGGTGCTTACGGTGCATTCCATGGTGGCGGCGTAGACGCGGATGATGCTGACAATTCCGGCTCATTTACCTATGTGCGAATCGAATTTGCCGGTTATCCAATCAACCCCAATCAGGAAGTGAATGGACTGACACTGGGAAGCGTCGGCTCAGGAACAACCATTGACCACGTGCAGGTAACTTATGCCAACGATGACTCATTCGAATGGTTCGGTGGCACTGTCAATGCCCGTCATCTGATAGCTTACAAAGGTATTGATGATGATTTTGATACGGACAACGGTTTCAGCGGGCAAGTGCAGTTTGGTCTTGGAATCCGCGACGCACTGATCGCAGACCAGTCGGGTTCTAATGGTTTTGAAAGTGACAACGATGCCAATGGATCGGCCAACACGCCTTTCACAAACGCAACGTTTTCCAACATGACGATCATTGGCGGCAAGGCAACCAGCGGCACCACTATCAACATACAATTCCAGAATGGCGCTCAAATCCGTCGCAATTCAAGGCAGGA
>JAIBBB010000036.1 GCA_019694905.1 Cyclobacteriaceae bacterium | reverse complement strand
GTTCCGGTACCAACGCGAATCCGGCCATTGGATGACACCGTCAGGTCCCCATTGAGCGTGATCGTTCGCTGAGTTGCAGTGGCGTCATTGATCTGCCAGGTAACTGTACCGGTGCTCGTGGCGGTGATGTCGAAGGTGCTGTTGACAGTAAGGTTGGACAACAACGTGAACGTGATTGCAGAGCCTGTGCTGTTCGATAACTTCAGTTTGTTATAAGTCGTCTGACCCGTAGGCAGCGTTCCACTGGTGTTGTAGTATTCGATCGTGCCGCCCAGAGTGGAGACGAAAGTTGTGTAAGTGCCCGTGGGCAGATTGATTCCGTTTATTCGCAAGGTTCCCGTACCCGTGACTGTGCCTAACGTGTTACCCGTTGTGGTTGACATATCAAGGATGCCGCCGCCGTTGATGGTGGCCGTGGTGGTGACCTGACCTGACACGTCGTTGGTGATGGTGATACCGTTGAGGATCACAATGGCATCACCGGGTTGCGGTGGTAAATTCAACCCGTTCACCAAAGAACTTCCGGAGGGATCGAGTGTCCAGTTCTGCCAGTTGCTCCAAACTCCCGTCTGGTAGCTGTACCAGGTGTTCGGGTAAGCTGTGGATGATCCAATTGTGTAGTAGTAGGTGCCATTGGCCATTGTAGCCGTTGGTCCTGTAATCGTAAAATTTAATACTCCAGGAGCGGTGCCTGCAGCAGTTGCCCATGAACCACCTGTGGAGGATAGCGACCAGATCGTTGAATAGTTGGCAATGGCGTCTCCTGTTGAAACGTCAGTACCGCTGCTATAACTGAATTGCAGGTTACTGAAGGTAGTCGTACCGCTGTTTCCGGCCACGACTGCCCGAAATTGCCTGCGCAACTGCCCCTGGTTACTGTTGTTGTAAATGGCCTTGATCGACAATGTAGCTGCCGCAGTGGGATTATTGGTAACGGTTCCAAGGACCAGTGGAGTATAACCACCATTGCTGGTTCCAATAGGGTAGGTGATTTGCCATGAAGCAGTAGTTCCTGCAGACACTTTGATCAGGTTGCTGTTCGCGCCAGTCAACCCGTCCAATTGAACGTACCTTCCATTGGACCCCAGCGTACCACCGGTGGCCGCGAATACTGCATTCTGCCCCATCGTGAGATTGGCGTTTGTTCCCACTATCATTGTTCCACTATTGACTGCCAGGTCAAGCGTTCCCTCGACACGAATGCTGTTGCTTACGGTGATTGAAGTTCCGCTGGTAGATCTTGTGAGGTTGCGAAAAGTAAAGGTCGCCCCTGATCCACTGACAACAGGACTCGCTCCTGTAAACACAGCCGTACATACATCAGTAGAAAAAAACAGGTTAACTGTTCCGTTATTGGTGAGACTACCTCCGATGTTGAGCACATGACCCGTGGCCGAGTTAGCACCCGAGCGGAGTGTCCCTCCTACCGCTACGGCGACATTTCCTGTCACGGTAAGTGTGCGATTGGTTGCGCTGTTACCTATGATGAGCACGCCTGAGGCTCCGGAACCAACTGTGAGACTGCCCAACGTATTGGCAGGAGAAACATCCAGCGTGACGGTATGTCCGTCCTGGATCAGTACCGCAGCCCCTGAGGCGGATTGGCCAGGATAGGTTCCGGCAGCAACCCACGAGCTTCCATTCCATGTTTGCCACTGTGCGGCAGTGGTCCATGTCATCGCCGCATTGTTGCTTCTGAAATCTCCCGTGCTCTGGGCCAGGAGTCCAGTGGCAATGCAAAAAGTGGCCACCAGGGCCAGCATCAACTTCATCATCCGCTTCATATTGCTCAGTCCAGGTTCAGGATAGTCTTCACCAATTACAAATTTACCATTTATGCAGGGCCTAGAAGTACTTTATACGCCATTTGTCTGAGGTCGTAACCGAATAAACCAAATGACAGCGCCTGACATGGTACCTCCAGTCAGGTGGGCTCAGTTCTGTTTGCTCGGGTACGCTTTAAATGACAAGCTGAATTGCGCGAAAATCGCACCACTCTGGTGGCGTTTATTCGAGTGCGCAGGAGGGCTGATTTTGCACATTTTCTATGGGGAAAATCAATGGCAGATGCGCCATCGATCCAGAATTGAGCCCATATTCTCAATTCTGGAAACCAATTGAGGCTATTTCCGGCTGTAGTTGGGTGCTTCTCGCGTGATGGTTACGTCGTGCGGATGGCTTTCCGCAACGCCCGCCACAGTGATCTTCACAAACTTTGCTTGCTTGAGTGCTGCCACGTTTTTCGCGCCGCAATAACCCATGCCAGCGCGCAATCCGCCAGTGAGTTGATACAGGACCTCACTCACTCTGCCTTTGAAAGGTACGCGGCCGGAAATGCCTTCCGGAACCAACTTCTTGATGTCATCTTCTACATCCTGAAAATACCGGTCCTTCGATCCATCACCCATGGCTTCCAACGAACCCATCCCGCGATACGACTTGAACTTGCGCCCTTCATAGATGATCACTTCCCCGGGCGCCTCCTCTGTGCCGGCGAGCAATGAACCCACCATCACACTGTCTGCCCCGGCGGCGATTGCCTTTACAAGGTCGCCGGAGAACCGGATTCCTCCGTCGGCAATCACTTTTACATCTGTGCCTTTCAGCGCTTTGGCTGATTCATAGACAGCCGATAGTTGCGGTAATCCGATGCCGGCAACGATCCGGGTAGTGCAGATACTGCCCGGGCCAACGCCCACTTTGACGGCGTCGGCTCCTGCCTTGGCAAGCGCTCTTGCGGCGTCACCTGTGGCTATGTTGCCAACTATTAACTCAAGTTCACTATACTTCTTCTTTACTTTCTTTGCGGCATCAATTACCCCTTTTGAATGCCCATGGGCGGTGTCGATGCTGATGACATCCACGCCTGCATGCTTCAGTGCTTCGATCCGATCCAGCACATCTGCGGTAACACCTACTGCGGCCCCAACACGCAGCCTCCCGTACTCATCATGACAGGCATTGGGCTTGCTCTTCTTCTTTTGAATATCCTTGAATGTCACCAATCCGGTCAATACCCCTTTCTTATTGACAATCGGGAGTTTCTCAATCTTGTGGCTCTTCAGAATCCCCTCTGCCTTTTCGAGCGTGATGCCATCGGGAGCCGTAATCAGGTTTTCCTTTGTCATGATGTCCCTGACCGGCGTTGACATGTCCTTGTGAAAGCGCAAATCCCGGTTGGTGACGATACCAACCAGTTTCCCATTGCCGTCCACAACTGGAATTCCCCCGATTTTGAATTCCCGCATGATCTTCTCGGCCTGACGTACTGAGGCATCCTCGCGCAGGGTGACAGGGTCAAGGATGAGTCCGCTCTGCGAACGCTTCACTTTGCGTACCTGGTCTGCCTGCGCCTCAATCGACATGTTCTTGTGGATGAAACCGAGCCCACCCTCCAGCGCAATGCCGATGGCCAGTTCAGCCTCTGTCACCGTGTCCATCGCGGCGGATACAATTGGAATATTCAGTTTGATGCGTTTGGTCAGAAAACTGGTCGTGTCGGCCTCCCGGGGAAGCACCTCGGAGTATGCCGGAACCAACAAGACGTCATCGTAGGTAAGTGCTTCGAAGAGAAATTTGGCGGGATCGTGAGCCATGGCAAATAATTTAGGATCGATTATTTGCCGGGCAAAGCTAGCCGGAAATTGGCAATAACCAATTCGGCCAACTCACATTTAGTTGGTGTATTTTTGCCTGATCAACCATCCATTTTTTTATGATTCGCATTCTTACTTTTTGTGCCCTCCTGCTGACCCATGCAACTCTCTTTGGTCAGCAACAGACCGGCAAGGCTTCATTCTACGCCGACAAATTTGAAGGGCATCTCACAGCCAGCGGCGAAAAATACAAGCATTCGAAACTTACCGCCGCACACCGAACACTCCCCTTTGGCACACGGGTAAAAGTGACCAATCTGGCCAATAACAAGACGGTTGAGGTTGTTATCAATGACAGAGGGCCCTATGTGGACGACCGAATCATTGATTTGTCCAGATCTGCGGCCGAACAACTGGACTTCATACAGAAGGGCCTCGCAGATGTGAAAGTTGTGGTGACTGATGCAGGCGATGGAAAAGGCGGCGGTCAGATTGTGCCCATTGACCATGTGGCGGTAGACGAAAAGGAGTACTATGACTTTGAAATTGACAGGCTGGCGCCGGGTGGTTTTGGTGTCCAGATTGGCACCTATCAGGAATTAGTCAATCTGATGCGGCTGGCTGACAATCTCAAGAAATCCTATCAGAAGAAGGTGATCGTGCAAGTCAAGATTGTGAAGGGTGTCAAGTACTATGCCTTGTTACTGGGAACCTTCTCCTCCCGCAATCGGGCCGAATCTCTGTTAAAATCCGTTCGCAACAAGTTTCCCGATGCCTTCATTGTTGAATTCGACAGACTGTAATCACATCTTATTGCGGTTGAGATCAGGAATGCGGTCAAATAACCTGATCGCCTGCTGCAAGATTTCATTGGTTTCATTGTAGATCGGGTAGAAGCCCTCACCACCCCAGATCTTGCGGGCAATCTGAGCCTTGACGTGAGCCTGAAATGCCCTTCGGTTGCTCTTCAGATCTACCGGGTTCAGTTTTACGCCATTCCTCACGCCTGCAGCACCAAGGTCTTCAAGCATCGCATCGGTTACGTCAAATTCGCGGTAAAAGGACTCCCAGCCCTGAGCCTTCAGTGCAGCCTGGTGCTTGTCGGCATACTTGAAGGTGTACTCTTGAATCGCATTGGAATTGTACAATTGATTGAGGTAATGGCTGTCCAGTGTGGTATCAAGAGGTACAAAATAGTCAGGCATGATGCCGCCGCCACCATAGACCGTTCGTCCCCCGGTAGTCTTGTACTTTAGTGAGTCATTGAATCGGATGCTATCCGACGTAAAAAACTCACCATGTCGATACCGGTAAGCAAGGTCCCGCGCGTACTCACCTTTGTCGACATAGGGTTTTTGGATGGACCTGCCGCTGGGCGTATAATATCTTGAAATCGTAAGTCTGAGTTCGGATCCATCGTTGAGATCAAAAGGTGACTGTACCAGGCCCTTCCCAAACGACCTGCGCCCCACCACAAGGGCACGATCATTATCCTGGAGAGCACCGGCAAGAATCTCTGCCGCCGATGCGCTGCCCTCATTCACCAGAACAATCAGGTCACCCCGCTCAAAAGTTCCTTTGTTGGTGGACATGGCATTGGCATTGTTCCTTTTGTCCTGTCCTTTCGTATACACTATCCTGCTGCCCTCAGGCAGAAATTCATCCGCCAGGTCAATCGCCTGGTTCATGTAGCCACCGGGGTTTCCCTGCAAGTCAATGATCAGCTTCTTCATGCCCTTGTCCCTCAACTTCGCAAGCCCTTGCTGGAACTCCTGGTAGGTGGTTTGAGAAAACCGGCTGATTTTGATGTAGCCGATTTCCGGTGCCACCATGTAGGAAACATCTACTGAATACTGCGGTATCTTGTCTCTGATAATATTGAATGTGATCGGGCTGTGCTGATTCTTCCTTAGAATCTCAATCTTCACCTCAGTCCCCTTGGGGCCTTTGAGCAACTTGAATACATCCGTGTTGGTAATCCCCACTCCGGCAATGGACTTTTCACCCACTTTAATGATTTTGTCCCCCGACTGAATTCCAACAGACTCGGAAGGGCCGCCACTCAGGGCGGTAACCACTACCAGTGTGTCATGAAAGATGTTGAACTCTATTCCGATTCCTTCGAAGTTGCCTCGCAGGTCCTCATTGGCCTCCTGTCGCTCGCTGGCAGCAATATATACCGAGTGCGGATCCAGCTTGCCCAGCATGTGCTGAATCGCGTCCTCCACCAGTGAGTCAGTTTGTGTAGGGTCCACATACTCTGACCGGATCAGCCCGATTACTTCCCTGAACTTGTCCAGTTCATCGCTACCTGATACGGGCAATGCATCACCTTTGAAACTGGCTCCTATCAATACGCCTGCCGCAAGACCAATTGCCAGCACCAGGGGCAGGGCGATTTGATTCTTTGTGTTTTCTGATTCACTCATGGTTTCTCACTAACAACCCATAAACGGGTCTGAAAGTTAAAGGTTAAAAGTCATTTTAATCTGCCTGGTCTGCCAATCTCCACCAATCTGCGTACTTTGACCCCGACTACGCAAGCACCACTGTTCATGCCCCGCATTCTCGCCATTGACTTTGGACTCAAACGAACAGGCCTCGCCGTTACGGATCCACTGCAAATCATTGCTACTGCCCTGGACACCGTCCCGAGCGATACCGTCATACCCTTTCTGCAACAGTATTTCAAGAAGGAAGAAGTCACTGAAATTGTTCTTGGCTACCCGAGAACGCTCCGCAATGAGGATACAGACATGACAGAGCCTGTGCGAAAGCTCTCGGCCACTTTACAAAATCTGTTCCCCGGGAAAAAGCTCATCTTACTGGACGAGCGATTTACCTCTGTACTGGCCCAGCGCACGCTGCTTGCCAGCGGCACCAAAAAGAAAGACCGGCAGGTGAAGGGCAACGTTGACAAGGTGAGCGCCACCATCCTCCTTCAGGACTACATGAACAGCAAACACTGAAGCCCGGGCGCGAGTATTTTTATACCTTTGCGAATAATTTTTTTGTATGGTCTATCCCATCGTCGTTTTTGGCGACCCCGTACTCCGAAAAAGAGGCCAAAGCATTCCGCTTAACAGTGATATTGCCGCCTTGGTAAGCGATATGTTTGAAACGATGTATGCAGCAGATGGTGTAGGACTGGCCGCCCCACAGATTGGCAAAAGCATCCGCTTGTTTGTTATCGACGGAAGCGGACTCGAAGTCGAGGGTGAAGACATGACCGGATTCCGGAAGGCCTTTGTGAACGCTGAAATGCTGGAAGAATTTGATGAATTTGCTTCCATTGAGGAAGGCTGTCTCAGCATCCCTCACATCCGCGACAATGTCAAGCGGCGGAGCCACCTTCGCATCCGCTACTACGATGAGCAATGGCAGTTGCACGAGGAGTCTTTCACGGGAATGAAGGCGCGGATCATCCAGCACGAGTACGACCACATCGAAGGCAAATTGTTTATCGACTACCTGACGCCACTCAAGAAGAAACTACTGAAAGGAAAACTGTCCAACATCAGCAAAGGTGAAGTCCGGACTGAGTACCGCATACTTGCGCCGCTGAAAAAATAACATGGAACTTTCCTCCAGGCTCCCCGACGTGGGCACAACCATCTTTACAGTCATGTCAAAGATGGCCACCGAGCACAACGCGATTAATCTCTCGCAAGGGTTCCCTGATTTTCCGCTCGACGATACTTTGATCCGGCTGGTGTACAGTCATATGCAGGCCGGGCATAACCAATACGCGCCGATGCCAGGCTTGCCTGAATTGAGACAAGCCATCGCGAGGATGGTACACAGGACCACCCAAATGCGGGTAGATCCGGAACTTCAGGTGACGGTTACCGGTGGGGGCACAGAAGCACTCTACTGCGCCATCACGGCCCTTGTCCATCCTGGTGACGAAGTAATCCTCTTTGATCCCTCCTACGACTCCTATAGCCCCTCCATCAGACTGGCCGGCGGCATCCCTGTACCCGTCAGTCTTCATCCACCCGACTTTTCGATTGACTGGACAGAAGTTTCTGCCCGCATCACGAGACGTACCCGGGCTATCATCATCAACAGCCCCCACAACCCCACCGGATCGGTCCTGAAAGAATCAGATCTCCAGGCGTTGGAACGATTGGCCACACAACACGATTTACTGGTAATCAGTGACGAAGTGTACGACCGTATTATTTTCGATGGCCGGACACACCAAAGCGTTTTGCGATTTCCTGTGTTGGCTGAACGGAGCGTGGCCGTTTACTCCTTTGGAAAAATGTTCCATGCAACAGGCTGGAAAGTTGGATTCACCGTTGCTCCCACTGCCATCACCACAGAGATACGACGCGCACACCAGTTCATCACATTTTCCGTCAACACACCTGTGCAATGGGCGCTGGCAGATTACCTGGCTGAGCCAACTCACTACGAGAACCTAGCCTCCTTTTACGAACAGAAGCGAAATCTCTTCCTGGAGCAACTCAAAGGCTCACCGTTTGTGCCGCTTCCCTGTCATGGAACATATTTTCAGGTTTGCCATTACGAAGGTGACCGGTCGGACCTGGACATGGCAAAACATCTCACCATAGAACACAGACTCGCCTCAATTCCTGTCTCCGTTTTTTATCACAACAGACAGGATCGGCACCTACTCCGGTTTTGTTTCGCAAAGAAGGAATCAACATTGCAGGCCGCTGGTGAAATTTTGCGAAGTCTGTAGCCGGGCGGGTCCGCATTCGGCTAAATTTGCAAGGCCCACACAACTACTATGATCAAAATCGGCCTCATACGCGAAGGGAAAACACCGCCCGACAAACGCGTTCCATTCACTCCTCAACAAGTTGTTGAAATTCTCCAACGCTTTCCAAATGTGAGCGTCCACTGTCAGAGAAGTTCCATTCGGTGTTTCGAAGATGCAGAGTACCAGCAACTGGGCGTTCAGCTGGAGGACAATCTGCAAGATTGTGATGTGCTGATGGGAATCAAGGAAGTTCCTGCCGATCAACTCATCCCTGGCAAAACCTATCTGTTCTTTTCACATACCATCAAGAAACAACCGTACAACCGAAAGCTGCTGCAGGCAGTGCTCGCCAAGAAAATCAGGCTCATCGACTATGAAGCTTTGAAGGATGTACAAGGCAACCGCCAGGTGGCGTTCGGCCGATATGCCGGCATTGTGGGCGCCTACAACGGACTTTGGACCTATGGACTCAGCCATGAACTCTTTGAACTCAGACGAGCTCACGAGTGTTTTGATATCAACGATCTCAAGTTAGAGTTGAGAAAGGTACACCTTCCATTCATCAAGATCATTCTGACTGGCTCAGGTCGCGTAGCCAAAGGTGCCATGGAAACACTCGACAGCGCTGGCATCAGAAAGGTAAGTGCAGAGGACTTCTTGCATCGGAAGTTTCATGAACCGGTGTATGTTCAATTGGGTAGCCCCGACTATCACCGGAAGAAAGACGGAGGCATTTTCAATCGGGAGGAGTTCCACAAATTCCCGGAGCGATATGAATCAACTTTTCTCGAATTTGCAAAGGTGGCAGATTTGTTGCTCGCCGGAGCTTTCTGGAACCCGCGCTCGCCTGTCTTGTTTCACAGAGAAGACATGCTGAAACCTGACTTCAAGATCAACACAATAGCAGATATCACGTGTGATATCCGTGGCTCTGTACCAAGCACTATCAGGGCGAGTTCCATTGCCGAACCTGTCTATGGCTACAATCCGGAAACGGATCAGGAAACTGCTCCTTTCATGCGCTCACCCAACGTAACGGTGATGGCCATTGACAATCTGCCCTGCGAATTGCCGCGCAGCGCCTCTGAAGAATTTGGGCACGACCTCATTGACAAAATCCTGTTTCCGCTGTTGTCCAATGACATCGAAGGCGTCGTCGAGCGCGGAACCATCGCCCGCGATGGCCAACTCACGCCTGCCTTTGCTTATCTCCAGGACTATGTCGATGGCAAATAGTCATGCTCTGTGGCTCGCCTGGGTAGGGTTGCTGTCTGGCACCACTGGCAATGCACAATCTATTCAACCCGACACTGCCCGCGTGCTGGAAACAGTTACCGTGCGTGCATTTGATTCCAATCGCGATCTTCTGGATATACCCGCATCAGTGGCTGTGGTGAGTCCCGCGCAACTGGGACGGTTCGCCAATGTCTCCCTGCTGCCGGCCGTAAACATGATCCCAGGCGTCCGCATGGAAGAACGCTCACCAGGCAGTTTTCGGCTGGCAATCAGGGGTAGTTCACTGCGGTCACCGTTTGGCGTCCGGAATGTGAAAGTCTACTGGAATGAGCTACCAATGACTGACGCCGGCGGCAATACCTATCTGAATCAGGTAGATTTCAACAGCGTTGGCCAGATGGAAGTAGTGAAGGGGCCGGGATCCAGCCTGTACGGGGCAGGCACCGGAGGTGTGTTGCTCATCAATAGCCCTTCTGTCGGGGTCCGCCCGCTGTCCGTACAGGCCGGCTTTATTGCCGGTAGTTTTGGCATGACAGGTTACAATGGGGCATTCAATTCCGCCAGAGGCGGGAACCGTATGTCGTTGCAATTCGGCCACCTGCAAGCGCAAGGCTACAGGCAGCATAGTGCGATGACAAGGGATTTTTTTAATTGGAACCACACCGTACAGTTGACAGACAAGGAGTCGTTGTCTTTGACAGCATTTTACTCTGACCTGCATTATGATACGCCAGGGGCATTGACTTTGGCAGAATACAACAACGACCCCCGACAAGCCCGGCCAGCCACTTCTACACTCCCCAGTGCTGAGCAGCAGATGGCAGGCGTATATCAGCGAACTTTCTATGCTGGAACTTCTCACTACCTCGCCTTCAACAGCCGATGGTCTATCAGAAATGGACTCTATGGCAACTTCGTACAATTTGAAAACCCCGCCATCCGCAACATCGAACACAGACTTGAACAGACCATTGGCGGTCGCAGCAATACACAATACAACTTTGGCGCTGATCGTTTGAAGGGCCAATGGAACACCGGCGCCGAAATTCAGCAAGGGTTCAGTCCGATAAAAACTTATGCCAATGCCGGCGGTATTCCCGGGCCGCTACAGTCCGACGCTGAGATTGGCATCTTGCAGTACTTTCTGTTTTCTCAGGTACAACTGGACGTCAGGCACAGGATTTCCATCACCGCAGGCGCCAGCTACAACGGATTGCGCTATCGCTTTCTTGACCTCGCCAACACAGCTTCGAAAAGACAGGAGTCTGGCTATGCACCCGTACTGTCACCACGATTGGCTTTGCTTTACCGAATACATGATAGCCACTCCGCGCACGCAGGCATTTCCAATGGATTCTCTCCGCCAACGATCGCAGAAATACGCCCTTCCACCGGCGTATTTACACCGGGCCTGTTGCCCGAACAAGGCACCAATTACGAATTGGGGTTAAGAGGCAGCTTTTCTCAAATGAAAATTCAATACGACCTCGTAGCCTATGACTTCCGTCTCAGGCAAGCCATCGTGGTGCGTAGAGACCTCAGTGGTGCGGACTATTTTGTCAACGCTGGCGGAACCATTCAGCGTGGTGCAGAACTGTGGTTGGCCTGGACGGCTGCGCCGGCTACGGCCAGCTGTTCGCTGAAAATCTGGTCTTCACTAGCCCTGCAACACTATCAGTTTAGTGAATACGTGAAAGGAACTGCTGATTATTCTGGTAATCCCGTTACCGGCGTCCCCTCTTCCATCTTGTCATTGGGTGCAGACCTGACCACGAAAGCGGGCCTCTATGCAAGGATTACCATGGGCCGCACGTCAGCAATTACCCTCAATGATGCCGCGAGTGAATCCGCTGCAGCTTACACACTCCTTGGCGGCAGAATTGGTTATCAAACTACCTACGCTGGCACATGGCTGGGAGAGATCTTTGCTGGCTTCGATAACTTGCTCGATACGCGCTACAGTCTGGGGCATGACCTTAATGCCGCGGGCAACAGATACTATAATGCAGCAGCCGGCAGGAGCTTTTTTCTTGGTGCGAACCTCAAATTTTCAGGACGCAAAGGGGAATAGGACACCCCTACCGCCTCCGGTACTTGTGAGCGATGTGCTGGCGGGATCAAATCACACCTGGCTGATGCAAGGCATGTCTGATTTCCTTCATGGCCCGCTGCCGGTTGAATTTCTCTGGTGCGGGTTTGGAGAGCAGGCCCCGGATATACGAGAGCACTTCTTCCATTTGAACCTGATCCATGGAATCCAGGCTCTCCACGATGGCGAGTTTGGGTGACTTTTTCATGGAAACGTAGTGGTTGGTTGTCCCTTCAAATAACGGAAAACACAGCGTCCCGGTTCAAGGTGAGTCTACCCATTTAACCGAAACATAATCAAGGAAGGATCACTGCCTCGCGGGACCGAACACAGATAGTGGAAAGATAGAAAAATAGGCTATTTTTGCGGTCTTGTGGCCACTTTTAGAGACCAGATTGACCCCGGAAAGCTCCCCCGTCACATCGCCGTCATCATGGATGGCAATGGCCGATGGGCAAAAAATAAGGGTGCTGCACGCATTTTCGGGCATAGAAATGCCGTTCAGTCCGTACGGGAAGTGACAGAAGGGTGTGGCGAGTTGGGGGTTGAATACCTGACTCTGTATGCTTTTAGCACAGAGAATTGGGGCCGTCCCAAAGAGGAGGTAGACGCCCTTATGGAGTTGCTGGTAAGTACGCTCAAGAAGGAAATCCAGATGCTGCACGATAACCATGTGCGGTTGCTGACGATTGGCGATATAGGGAATTTGCCGTCAGACTGCAGGATTAATCTTTCGGAAGCAGTCGCTGCCACGGCAGGCAACAAGGGGCTCAAACTTGTGATTGCCTTGAACTACAGTGGCCGCTCTGAAATTTTGAAGGCGGCACAAATGATAGGAGAAGACATCAGGTCGGGAAAGCTGAGTAGCAGCCACCTTACCGAAAGTGTCTTTGCTGGATACCTGGAAACAGGGTCCATGCCGGATCCGGAACTGCTGATACGCACAAGCGGCGAGATGCGCATCAGCAATTTTTTGCTCTGGCAAATAGCCTACACCGAGCTGTATATCACCAGCAAGTTGTGGCCTGACTTCAGAAAAGAAGATTTGTTTGAGGCCATTTGTGCCTTTCAAAAGAGAGAACGAAGATTTGGTAAAGTGTTGGAAACGAACCGGGCGTAGTTGCATGAACAGAGCGTTACTTGTATTATTTTTTCTCCTGACATGTGCACTGACTGTGGATGCGCAGTTCAGAAACCGGAACAGGCAAAGCACAAGCGCGCCGGATGAATCGATCGTGAACTACGCGAACCCTGCGGAATATATCATTGCAGGTATTGACGTCAAGGGACTTAATGTCCTCGACAAAAATGCGATCATCTCATTGACCGGTCTCCGTATAGGCGATCGTGTCAAAGTGCCTGGTGAAAGCATCGCTGGCGCAATCCGCAAACTCTGGAAGCATGGCCTGGTGGGTGATGTCTCCATTTCAGTTGACCGGATTGAAGGGAAGAATGTCTACCTGATTATCAATCTTGCAGAACGACCCAGGTTGGGTGAGTACTACTTCACAGGAATACCCAATTCAAAACAATCCACGCTCAAAGATGAGTTGAAACTCATTAAGGGCAAGATTGTCAACGATGCGATGATCCGCAATACTGAAATGGCTGTGAAGAAGCACTTCACAAAAAAGGGTTTTCTCAACGTGGAAGTAAAGATTACACAGGAAGTGGATACGGTGAGCCGGGGACAAATCCGGTTGCGCATTAATATAGTGCCCAATGCGCGCGTGACCATTGCAAATATTCATATCAACGGCAACAAGCAAATGGAAGCCGTCAAGCTCCGCAAACAACTCAAGAAGACCCACGAGTACGCTCGTCTCACTGTGCACAGAACAATCCTGCGGAGTTTGTTCAGTGTGCGTCCGCATCATGTGAAGGAATTCCTTGATTCCAGCAAGGCAACTTCCTGGAAGGATGTCAAGAAATTCCTCAACGACAATATCAAATTGAATTTCGTGGCCGGATCGAAATTCAACAGGGCAGAATACGAGGAGGACAAGAAGAAGATGATGGATTTCTACAATGCTCAGGGCTTTCGAGACGCCGAAATCACTTCTGATTCAATCGCACGGCACGATGATACCAGCATCGACGTATTTCTTAATGTCAATGAAGGCAACAAGTACTACTTCAGGAATATCATCTGGACTGGCAACTACATACACACCAACGCCACGCTGAACAAGATCCTGGACATCAACAAAGGCGATGTCTACAACAAGGAACTACTTGATAAGAAGACGTCATTCAATCCAAAGGGCACCGATATCAGTGGCCTGTATATGGACGACGGCTATCTATTCTTCCACGTCGAGCCAGTTGAGGTTGCCGTGGTGGGCGATTCCATTGACATCGAAATGCGCGTACAGGAAGGCGATCAGGCTACCATCGACAGGGTCATCATCAGTGGGAATGAACGGACCAGTGACCATGTCATCCGGCGTGAATTAAGCACAGTTCCAGGACAGAAGTTCCGTCGCTCTGACCTGATCCGTACACAACAACAACTCGGCACAATGGGCTATTTCAATGCCCAGAAGATCGGCCAGGAGGTGAGACCCAATCCCACCACCGGCAAGGTTGACATCGAATGGAAAGTGGAAGAACAGTCCAACGATCAGGTTCAGTTATCAGGAGGTTGGGGTGGATACTACGGCTTTGTTGGCACTGTCGGGCTGCAGTTCAATAACTTCTCGCTGCGCAATATTCCTCATCCTGAACGCTGGCGTCCGTTGCCCGTTGGAGATGGGCAGCGTTTTACCATTAACGCCCAGGCGAACGGCAAGAACTTCCAGAGCTACAGTACATCCTTCACTGAACCCTGGCTTGGCGGGAAGAAACCGAATTCACTCACAGTCAGTCTGAACCACTCTATCACTCGACAGAGCATATATTTCTCTGCCGATGCAACGAATGCACCCATGATGAAACAGAGCGGTGTGAATGTAGGCCTCGGACGCAGGCTGGAGTGGCCGGATAACTATTTTACACTCACAAACTCACTCGCGTTCCTGGAGTACAATTACAAGAACTATTTCTCATCGGCTGCACTGCCCAAGGTGGGACGAACCTACAGTTTCACCTTCAACACAGTACTGTCGCGCAACAGCATTGACAACCCCATGTTCCCGACCCAGGGATCTACCTTGTCACTGGCCCTCAATCTCACACCTCCGTACTCTCTTTTCCGCGACCATGGCTATCTGGCCGACATCAATGAGCGATACAAATTGATAGAATTGCACAAGTGGATGTTTGACTCCAAATTTTACATCAAACTGATTGGGAGCAAAAAGCCTGATGGACGTAGTCTCGTCATTGAAGCCAAGGCACACATGGGCTTTATCGGCTCGTATTCACGGGATGTTACGCCCGGCCCGTTTGAACGATTCCTGCTTGGCGGTGACGGTCTCGCGGGCGGATTCAATTCATTTGTACTCGGACAGGAGATCATTGGTCTGAGAGGTTACGGCAATAACCTGATCACTCCGCCATATTATGCAGCCCGCAACAATCCATCCTCCGCAAGTCCTTTGGACCAGCAGAAGATCGAGGGGGGTCTTGTGTATGACAAACTGGGACTCGAACTGCGCTACCCGCTTGTAACCGGTCAATCGGCCACCATCTACGGATTCCTGTTTACAGAAGCTGGCAACAACTGGGATAACCTCCAGAAATTTAATCCATTTGATATGTATAAATCGGCAGGTATGGGTGCCCGGATCTTCATGCCTGCCTTTGGATTGATTGGATTGAACTGGGGCTATGGCTTCGATACCCTTCCCTACGCCAATAGCCGCAGCGGACCTCAATTTCATTTCATGATTGGTCAGCAAATCCGCTAAATATGAGAGCATTGGGCCTTTTTCTGCTGTTTTCGGTTTTCGGCCTGAATTTTGTTTTTGCTCAGAAGTTCGGTTACATCGACACCGACTTTATTTTGAACAAAATGCCTGAATACAAGAAAGCGCAGAGTGAAATAGATCAGATTTCAGGCGCATGGCAAAAGGAGATCGACGACCTGACCTCCAAACTGGAAGCCCTCCAGTTGGCGTACAAAGCGGAGGAAATCCTGCTTACCGATGAAATGAGGGCCGATCGGCAGAACGAGATCAAGAAGAAGGAAAGCGAACTGCGCGATTATCAGAAGAAAGTGTTCGGCTTTGGCGGGCTCTTTTTTTTGAAAAAACAGGAATTGATTAAACCTTTGCAGGACAAAGTATTTGATGCCGTTGAAAAAGTGGCCAAAGCCAATCGCCTGGCGATCGTATTTGACAAGGCTGCGGAACTGGTAATGATCTATACTGATCCCCGGCACGATTACACTGACTTCGTATTGGAAGAACTGGGTCTGGGTGACCCTAACGATAAAATTAAATAACTAAAAATCGATTGGAAATGAGAACACGCTTCATGATTGCTTTCTTCGTTCTGTCAGCTGCCATCACCGGTGCACAGGCGCAGACCCCGGTTCAGAAAATTGGCTACGCTGACTGGGAGTACATTTTTAGCCAACTCCCCGACTACAAGCAGATTGAAACTGAACTGAAAACACATCAGGAGCAACTCACCAGCCAGGCCAAAGCCAAACAGGCTGAATTTGAGTCCAAGCTGAAAGCATATAACAACATGCCTGCTACAACTCCGGATGTTGTCAAGGCTGACAAGGAGCGCGAATTACAGCTCCTCCAGGAAAGCTACACCAAGTTCCAGCAGGACGCCAACACTTCCCTGCAAAACAAGCAGGCCAGCCTCATGCAACCTGTTTTTGAAAAGGTGGGAAAGGCAATTGAAGATGTGGCCAAAGCAGAAGGATATTCTTTCATCATCAATCCACAATTGACCGGCGGAGGAGACATTCTGCTGTACAGTGACGAGAAGTTTAACATCTCCAATCTGGTGCTGAAGAAACTCGGCGTTACACCCAAGGAACCCCAGGCTGGAGTGAACAAGTAGCATTTAGAACAGTCTGCCACATAAAGAAAGGGGCTGTCTCTGGTTTGAGACAGCCCCTTTTCTATTTCTTCTGGGCCAGCTTGACTACATCATCAAACTCAACCCCTGCCAGCTTGATTGAGTACAGGAGGAGGCGAACTTCCTTGACGTGTACCCGTCCATCAACCTCAGACATCTTGTAGAGGTGTACAAAAGCACGCAACTTTTCTTCTTCCGTGCATTGGCTTAGCAATTCCAGGCCCTTTGAGTAAATATCCCGCTCTTTCATCCCCTGCACGTCGCTCTCAAAACGCCTGAGCAACGTTTCAGGGATATTCTCCATCTCACAAATCCGGCTCACTGCACTTCGCTCATTGCCGTCTATCACCCCATCCGCGCTGATCAGCAAGTGAACCAGATTCAATAGACCTAACTGATAGCGTTCGTTCATGCCCCGGGGAATTTCTTGGTTAAGGTAATTCTTTTCAAAATAATACTTTACTTTAGAACGATTGCAAAAAATCTTATTCTAATGAAAAAACTGCTGGTACTCCTCGCCATGGTCCTGCCGACGACACTGTTGGCTCAGAACGAAGTCGAGCTCAAACTGAAGGAACTGGGGATCACCCTTCCTGCAACGCAAAAGCCTATAGCCAATTACGTGAAGGCAGTCCGATCCGGTAATCTGGTCTTTCTCGCTGGCCATGGCCCATCCAATCCGGACGGGTCAGACATTACCGGCAAGGTTGGCAAAGACCTTACAATCAAGCAAGGCTATGAAGCCGCCAGAAGCACTGGCCTCAACTTGCTCGCTTCCCTGAAGGCTGAAATTGGCGACTTGAGCAAGGTAAAACGCATCGTGAAAGTGCTTGGAATGGTCAATTGCGAAACCGGCTTTACCGAGCAACCTCAGGTGATCAATGGCTTTTCTGACCTGATGGTTGCGATCTTCGGTGAAAAGGGGAAGCATGCCCGTTCAGCAGTAGGAATGATCGCGCTGCCCAAGAATATCGCCGTGGAAATTGAAATGGTTGTAGAAGTTGAAAACTAGCCGAAAAGGCTGTTGATCTCGAGATCAACCCGACCCACAATCGACGCGAAGTCTTCTACCCGCTCAACAAAATCTATTTTGTTGACATCAATGATCAGCAGCTTGCCGACCTGATATGTCTTGATCCAGTTTTCGTAGTATTCATTCAAATTTCGGAGATACTCCAGTCGCATGGTGTACTCATAATCCCTGTTACGCTTCTGTATCTGCTGGACAAGCTTGGGAATATCTGCCCGCAGATATATCAGCAGGTCCGGTGGCTGAACAAACTGGATCATTGAATGAAAGATATCCAGGTAACTCTGGTAATCGCGATCAGCAATGTGACCACTCCGATGAAGATTCGCCGCAAAAATGTATGCGTCTTCATAGATGGTCCGGTCCTGAACTATCGTTTTGGCGCTTTGCCTGATTTGATTCACCTGGTTAAACCGGCTGTTCAGGAAATAAATCTGCAAGTGAAACGCCCACCGGGTCATGTCCTCATAAAAATCACGCAGATACGGATTCTCATCAACGGACTCGAATAAGGGAGTCCAACTGTAGTGCCTGGCTAACTTCTCCGCAAGAGTGGTCTTTCCTGAACCAATGTTGCCGGCAATGGCGATGTGTTTGAGCTTTGTCACAGTCAAAATCGATCCTCAAATTTATCGATTGCCGGGCAGTTTAGACCTTCCTGTTATGATAATCAGAGAAATCCTGCACCAATCGGGTATAGGTCCGGTCCATAAGGATGGAGGAAATCAGAAAGTCGGCCGTTGAGCGGTTGCAGGCTGTCGGAATGTTCCATACCAACGCGATGCGCAAGAGGGCCTTCACATCCGGATCGTGAGGTTGGGGCTCCAGCGGATCCCAGAAGAAGATCAAAAAATCAATTTTCCCTTCTGTGATATGCGATCCTATTTGCTGGTCACCGCCCAGTGGTCCACTCTGAAATCGGGTAATGCGCATCTCCAGCACCTCCTCAAGCAGTCGACCCGTTGTGCCTGTGGCAAAAATGTTGTGGTTCTGAAGCACCGGCTTGTTGAAACGCGCCCATTCTATCAGATCCTGCTTGCGGTTGTCATGTGCAACCAAAGCGATGTTCTTCACCTTCTGAATCGGCAACTTTGTGTGTTTCATGGCTTATTCTCTTAATTCACCTGGCGGAAGGTACGGAGACAAACCCACAGTCAAGTCCCGTCTCTCAGGAGAAAGTCAGCAATCGATTGAATGCAGAAATAAGCGCCTTGTCTTTTTAATTGCCTTCGAAAGCCGGAACTTTTGGTCATGAAATGGAAATATCCTTTGATTCTACTGGCCTTCACCGCGTCTCTTTGGGGGTGTGGTAGCACCAAGGAGGAATGTGCCACGATTCCCCCCGTCAAAGCCTCACCTGAACTCGTCCGGATGGAATCACTTGAAACCCGCATTCCGGCTGTTCATTCACGTACGGATGTAGTGAAGTTATTCACCCATCAGCCGATCCTGCGCGACTACATATTCAGCAGGCCTGCTTACCCTAACGATTCAGCCTTTGTTGACACGCTCTTTCACCGCTTCAGCAATCCCCATTTTGATACCCTGCTGATGGAAACGCAACGGGTATTCGGCGATGGCTCAGCGCTGAAAGACGAATTGGCGACGGCGTTTTCAAACCTTCACTACTACTTCCCAGACTACCAGCTGCCACGGGTGCAAACGGCTATTACCGGAATGGAATCAGATGTGTTTATCACGGACAGCCTGGTTGTGATCGGACTCGACTATTACCTCGGCGAAGGTGCCCGCTATCGTCCCGTGATGTATGATTACATCCTCCGTCGATACCAGCGGAATTTTGTTGTGCCCTCGGTCATGCTGTTGATAGGAATCAGCGGTCAGCTGAACAAAGTCGATGAGCAGGATCACACCGCACTGGCAGACATGATCACCTATGGCAAGGCCTACTATTTCGCCAAGCAAATGCTGCCTTGTACTCCTGACAGCGTTCTGCTGGGCTACACGTCAAGAGAAATGGAAGGGTGCAAGAAATTCGAAGGACTCATCTGGTACCGCCTCATCGAGGACCAGGTATTATATTCCAATGTGCATGCCATCAAACAGAAATTTCTGGGTGAACGCCCCAAAACGCTTGAAGTGGGCAACGAATGTCCTGGCCGTATAGGCATGTGGGTAGGGTGGCAAATCGTCTCGCACTACATGAAAGAACATCCTGAAGTCAGTCTCTCCGAACTCATGCAAACAGCTTCGGCTCAAAAGATCTTTAAGGAATCCAGGTATAAGCCCAAATACGATTGATCTCTTCAGTTGCCTGCCCCGGGTGTGGCCTGGTTCATCCGCACAACGGTCCTGATGTCGAACTCAACTATGCTTGCTCTGCAGGTTGCTATGATTGCTTCAGTGAACTCACGGCTTATAGCCTTTCGCTGGGCGATCCATACTTCATTCATCAGATTGCAGTGGACACATACGCCGCACAACACCACCTTGAATCATTCGCCGCTGTCCGCACCAACTGCGCGCTTATTGGGCTTTGCCTGGTAGTGGAGCACGGCTATACCGGCAGGCAGGTACAACAAGTGCACATGGAATTGCCCAAACAGGCCTGGCCAGTTTGTGTCAACTCTTCACCCATTGGCTCAGT